>DASPLH010000087.1:0-3293 GCA_035627675.1 Clostridia bacterium | reverse complement strand
CGAGTTCGTCACGGGCAAGCTGTTCGTCGTCGACGATGAGAACGGATACGGGCATAGGGAACAAAGGAGTATAGCGCGGCCAGAACAGGGGAGGGAACTAAGGAACTCAGTCGCGGGCGGGGACGCCCGCGCTACACGGCTGAGTACCTCAGCAGCTTAGTACCTCAGTACCTCAACTACACCATCTCCGTTCCCCAGAGGTCGTGCAGGTGGACGATGCCCTGTAGGCGGCCGCTATCGTCCACGACGATCAGCGACGTGATCTTCTTCTGTTCCATGATGTCGAGCGCCTGCGCGGCGAAGGTCTCGGGTGCGATCGTCTTCGGGTTTCTGGACATGCACTCGGCTGCCGTGAGGTCCAGTACGTCCTTGCCCCGATGCTCGAGCAGGCGGCGGAGGTCTCCGTCGCTGATGACGCCGACGACGCGTTCGTCCTCGACGACCGTCGTAATGCCGAGTCCCTTGCGCGACATCTCGTAGATGACCTCGGACATCGGGGTCTCGGGCGCGACGCGCGGGAGAGAGTCTCCGCCGTGCATCAGGGCCTGCACGCGGGCCAGGCGCTTGCCGAGTTTGCCGCCAGGATGAAGGTTGGCGAAGTCCTCTTCCTTGAATCCGCGACGGTCGCTCAGCGTGACGGCCAGAGCGTCTCCGAGGGCGAGCATCGTGGTGGTTGAAGCCGTGGGCGCGAGTCCGAGCGAGCAGGCTTCCTTGTCGATCGAGCAGTCGAGCGCGACGTCCGCGGCCTGCGCCAGCGACGAGATGTTTCCGTTGCGCGGGTGCAGGCAGTCGCCGGTGAACGTGATGAGCGGCACGCCGAGGCGCTTGATCGTGGGCAGCAGTTCGAGAATCTCAACGGTCTCGCCGCTGGCGGAGAGGGCGATGACCACGTCTCCACGGGCGACCATGCCGAGATCGCCGTGCAGGGCCTCAGCGGGATGCAGGTAGAGCGCGGGCGTGCCGGTGGAGCTGAGGGTCGCGGCGATCTTGCGTCCGATCAATCCGCTCTTGCCCATGCCGGTGACGACGACGCGTCCGGCGCAGCCGTAGAGCAGTTCGGTGGCGCGGTTGAAGCTCTCGGCCATCGGCCCAGAAATGCGGTCGGCGAGCCGGCGCAACGCTTCGGCTTCGATGCGGACTACGTTTTCACCCGTGCGGTTCATGGAAAGAACAATGATAAATGCAGCCAGTGCTTACAGGGCCGCGGCTTTGCGAATCGCCAACAGTTTTGCCAGCACGCCGCGGAGTTCGCCGAGAGGCAGCGCGTTGGCTCCGTCGCTCTTGGCCTGCGGCGGATTGTCGTGCACTTCCATGAAGATTCCGTCGATGCCTGCGGCTACGGCCGCACGCGACAGTAGCGGGATGAACTGCGGCTGTCCGCCGGACTGCTCGCCGGTCGAAGGCAGTTGCACGCTGTGGGTGGCGTCGAAGACCACCGGGGCGTACTCGCGCATGATAGCCAGCGAGCGCATGTCCACCACGAGGTTGTGGTAGCCGAAGGAGGCTCCGCGCTCGGTGAGCGAGACGTTGTTGTTGCCACTCTCGCGCACTTTGGTGACGGCGTGGCGCATGTCCGTCGGAGCGACAAACTGCCCTTTCTTGATGTTCACGGCCTTGCCGGTTTTTGCAGCGGCGACGAGCAGGTCTGTCTGGCGGCACAGAAACGCGGGGATCTGGAGGACGTCAACCACTTCACCTGCGGCGCTGGCCTGCGCTGGTTCGTGCACGTCGGTGAGCACCGGAACGTTCACCGTGTCGCGCACCTTCCGCAGAATGCGGAGACCTTCTGCCAGCCCCGGCCCGCGGAAGCTGCGCACCGAGGTGCGGTTCGCCTTGTCGTAGCTGGCTTTGAAGATGTACGGCACCTTGAGTTCGCGGCAGACATCGGAGATGGCGTGGGCCATCTTCAGGGCGTGGTCTTCGCTTTCGATGACGCAAGGTCCGGCGATCAGGAACAGCTCGGGACCGCCGACGGTGAGGTTCTGAACTTGGAATGGCATGGGTCTTCTCGATTGTACTCACCGCGCGTGCAACTCGCGCGTGTAACTCGATGCAGCGCGCGAATCGCGGCTGCTCTCTGGCCACCTTGCCTGGCGGCGGGGCATCTGCCTGAGTGCGGTTCCCGGCGGCACGGGCGGCATTGGCGGGCCGGGGGAGGTCCGCCCGGAGAGGCACGGGTATGGATTCGAATCCAGCAGGGCGCGAGATCCGCAGGTGTGCGCTCGTCGCACTCGTGCTTGCACTGTTGGCCGGAATGGCCGGGTGCGGAGAGGGGAGCGAGAGCATAAACAATCCGGGCTCCGGCACAGGAGACCCCGGCTCGCCCGTCGCGCGCTTTGCCTACGTGCTCAACGCCAGCGGCGGCACGATCACCGGCTTCAGCACGGGCGCCAACGGCGCCCTGACAGTCATCGCCGGTTCGCCATTTATCGCACCTCCCGACGCTTCGGGGATGGCCGTCACCGGGAACACGATCTGGGTTTCCGGCGACGTCCTGAACCCGAGCATCACGGCCTTCCAGATCGAGGCCGACGGACACTTGCGGCTGATCGGATCCACGCCAACGTCGAACCCGGGAGGCCGCGGACTGCACACGACCGGAACCGCGCTCTACCAGTTCACTTCGGCGGGAACCATCGAAGGCTTCCGCATCAACTCCGATTCAACACTCACGGCCGCGCCGGGGTTGCCGTTGGACGTCGGCCCCATCGACTCGATTGCGCTTACTCCAAATGGACGATTCCTGTTCGCAGCGCTGGAGACGGTTTCGGGACCCGTGATCGAAACGTTTGCCATCAATACGGACGCCTCGCTTACGCCTGTCGGCGTTCCCACCGGAACCGGAGCGCCGGCACCCAGCGGGATCGGCCGGCGGCTGGAGGCCACCACCCTGTTTGCCGATCCGCAGAACCGGTTCGTGTTCGCCGCCAGCGCGGTGGACGGCTCGCTGCGCACGTTCGCGATCGGAGGCGACGGAACGCTTGCGCCGGTGGGCGCCGCCGTGCTGGTGCCCTCGCAGCCGTTCTCGATGGCCTCCGACGGGAACACGCTGTACGTGGGATCGTTCGATAGCACGAACCTGTACAGCCTCTCGATTCAACCGTCAGGACAGTTGACCTTAATCGGCACGTTCACCAACGTGATGGCTCCGGCCTACAGCATGACCCTCGACGCCGACGGATTGCTCTACGTGGCGAACAACGATCCGGGCAGCGTCTCGGTGTGGACCACGACCGGCGGGCAGCTACAGCAGGTTCCGGGATCGCCGTTCATCACGAACGAGATGACGGGGA
>DASPLH010000086.1:0-3762 GCA_035627675.1 Clostridia bacterium | reverse complement strand
TACGTCGGATCCGAGCGACGCTCGCGCTGCCAAGGTTTCGTTGAGCGACCCAGCTCCAGGGGAGCGCGTGTGGTGCGTGAGAAATCGGCTCTCGACGCTGGTGGTTCGCAGAGCCGGCAAGATCTCGATCATCGGCAACTGCCCGGCTGCGTCCGTGATCGCGCTGCTCAACCCCACCAAGAGCTGGTCTCGCATCACGCAGATGATAGGCCGCGGCACCCGCCTCGCTCCCGGCAAGACGCATGCGCTCGTGCTCGACTTCTGCCCCGGTCGCCTCAAGCGTGGTCGCCTCGCTAGCCCCGCTGATGCCCTGGCTGGACGCATGCTGCCCGACAACGTGCACGATCAGCTCGCTCAAGAGGGCGACCTTGCCGACGCCATCAAGCAGGCCGAGAAGACCGTGGAGGAGATCGAGGAAAAGAAGCGCCAAGCTCGCGAGCGCTCTTTGCGGCAAGCGGAGCGGACTAAGGAACTGGCCAAGCTCGCTCAGAAGAAGTCGTTCACGTACGGCGTTCAGGAGCACGACGCTGGGGCCATCCTCGGCGACGTCGGCGGAGGCTGGGATCGATACGTCGCCAACGACGTGGAGGTCAGCGAGGAAGACCGTCGCCGAGCGGCCGGGCTGTGCTCGGTCAAGCAAGCCAACCTGCTGCGCAAGTTTGGGCTGAACCCAGACATGAAGTGGCGCCTAGCACGCACCGCTATCGACGCGATCAAGGCGAACGCCTGGAAGGTCCCCGACGACATCCGCAACGACCGCAAGTTCTACCCAAAGGGATCGGCGCCGGTCGACGTTGCCGCTGAAGCTGACCGCCTGCTCGAGCAGCTCAGGAGGTCCCGGTGAGCGACCCTGTGATCACCGTCGTTCAGGAGCAGAAGGTCACCGCGTGGCCCGACGAGCCCGGCCGCAAGCCACGCGCGATGGACCGCGCATACACGCTCCCGCTCTCTCGTGCTCTCGCCCGCGAGTATCGCACCGACGCGCATTTTGCTCAGTACGTCTCGCCGAACGGCCGCCGCCTGAAGAGCGCAGCTGCCGAGGAGTTGAGCGTGCGCATCGACGTGCTCGTTCTGGACATCGACTGCCACGAGGTACACGGCAAGGGCATCCCGGCGCCTGAGTCGTGGCGCGTCGAGATCCGTCAGAAGATGCTCGCCCTGCGCGCGGCACATGATGGGTTCTTCTACTTCGAGACCCGCGGCGGCTCCCGCATCATCTACCGCCAGCCTGTCCCGGTCGTGATCTCCTCGCTCGAGGATGCCGCCCAGTGGCGCCAGGACTACGCGACCACGGCGGCCTACCTGAATCGCGTGTTCGGCATCGAGGCCGACCCAGCGTGCGCAGACTGGACGCGTCTATTCAGACTCCCGCGCGCGACTCGAGGCAGCTCAAAGACGCCCGAGCAGTGGCCGATGGCAGGCGATCCTGAGCGTATCGAAGCGCTTTGGTTCATCCCGAGCGACGAGGACACGGAGGCGGCAAAATTGCTGCTGCCCAAGGCGTTCGACGAGGTTCACACCAAGCGCGTTTTGAGCATCGGGCCGAGCAACACGACCGGCCATGGACTGCTCTACTACGCGCTCCGTAATCGCGGCTCAATCATTCGCGAGTTCAAGCGCGGCATGTACTTGATCCGCTGCCCGAACGAGGCGCAGCATACGAGCGGCAAGACTGGCGACACTTCCACCGCGCTGATCGTTCCTGGACCTGGCGAGCAGGTAGGCGCGATCGCCTGCCTCCATGGCCACTGCGCGCATCTGAAGGTCCGCGACTGGGTGCGCATGTTCTCGCGCACAGAACTCGACGAAGCACGGCGAAACGCCGGCATTGACGACAGCGACAGAATCAGGAGGCCAGCGTGAGCAAGACCGCGACCAAGGTGCCACCCACCAGAACCATCGACGCCCGCGAAAACGGCCTCGACTTCGCAGCCGCTAAGGCGTGCATGCGAGAGGCCGGCTTGTTGGGCGACGGCCAGATGGAAACGATCGTCGCCAAGCACATGGCGAAACACAGGGTCAACGTGCTCAAGCTCGAGCGCGGGGAGAAGTGAGGAGCTTATGCAACCGGGAATCACCAAAGAGCGCGTGATGGGCCGCGAGAAGATCTACATCGAGCACAAGGGAAAGAAGCAGACGCTTGCGGCGTGGGCTGCGGAGATCGGGACTCCAATCGACCGCATAATGGCGCGCTACTACCGCGATGAGCCCGTCGAGAAGATCCTCGCTCCCGATCGTTTTAGCGGCATGGGATTCATGTTCCGCGGCTCCCTTACACCGCTGCAGAAGATTGCGAAGGTCATCGGACTGAGCGAATCGGCGGTGCGCAAGCGTCTGCGCCGCGGGGAGACAGCCGACGAGATCGAGGCTTGCCCAGAGTCGACCGGTGTATTCCGAAAGCCGGTGCCAGAGCGCGTCCTGGACCTGGAGATTCCGGAGTACGACGAGGCCGCGGAGGCGTTGGTGCAGGCTGCGCACGAGGAGGGGCTTTGGGCCGAGGCGCAGAGCGTGAGCCGCAAGATGCAGTACCTGGATCCGTTCGAGGGCGTCCCGTACGAGCACGACGAGGTGGCCCAGACGCTGGTGCGGGCGGCCAACAAGCGGCCGAGTCCCGGCCTCACGCTGAGCGAGATCGGTCTGAAGATGCGCATGAGCAGAGAACGAGTGCGCCAGATCGAGACCGACGCCATCAGGCACATCAGGCGACTCGTCTCAATGCCTGCCCACGTCCGCAAGCGCTTGGGACTGCCGTCGGACGCGGACATCCGTGCGATGCTGCAAATGGTCGACGAGACGCGCAAAGAGCGCCTGTACCCGGACACGTTCAACAGCGCCCAGGAGTCTCGCGACACGTATCGAGCGGCGCTCAAAGCCGTGCCCGGCGCGATGAGGCAGCCGGCTGCAAACACTCAGGCCGCGGAAAAGCGAAAGACTGCATGACTTGCAAGACGTCTCACAGAACGAGACGTCTTGCGTCTGTATTGTCCGGATGTGGAGGCGGGGATGCTGAGCAGTTGGACGACGGTAGACGAGCACGACGAGGCTGAGTTGCTGGCGCTGCTCGGGCAACTCGCGATCAAGTTCGCTCTGCAGCAGGCGCGACTCGACGCAGCGATGGATGCGCGCGACGAGAACGCGGCCACGCTGCAGGTAGACGAGATGAACACGACCGAGGAGCAGATCAAGGCGCTGGGGGCGCAGTTGGCGAAGCTTCGCGGGATTGAGCTGGACGCCCTGGTGGGCTGACGTGGAGGACGAGATGAGCACGAGCGTGCACGACTTGCGCGGGATGCTGCGCGGCAACCGGAAGCGTGGCAACCGTCGTCAGATATCGATCGCGGATATGAACGCGCGGTACGAGGTGCTGCGCAAGCGGCTGGTTGCGGAGATTCTTCGGACACGGGAGCGCGACGCCGCTCGTCGTCGGGAGCGGTTTGCCATGGAGTCTGCCGAGCGCACTCCTCGTGAGGAGGAGCGGCAGCAGGCCCGAGTCGAGCGCGTCGAACGGCTGGCAAGAGCTGTTGGGGTCGAGCCATGACCCCACCCGACCCCGACCTCGCGCTACTCGCCTGCTTCTGGGTCGCGTTCGGGCTGGTGGTGTGGGTGGCGTTTCGGTGGAATGGGTGGGAGTGATTATGAGCTGGACGTTTTGGGTTTTGTTGCTGAGTGATGTGCTGGACGGCGTCTTCTGCGTCGGAATGCTTGGATGCCTTGCTGGCGTCGCCGCGTCTGGCATTGCTTGGGGGCCAATTGCCGACGAGG
>DASPLH010000085.1:0-18316 GCA_035627675.1 Clostridia bacterium | reverse complement strand
CAGCGCCACCAGGGCATGTCGCCGGCAGACGCGATCTACCAGGGATGCCTGGTGCGCTTCCGTCCCATCATGATGACCACGATGGCGGCGCTGATGGGTACGCTTCCGATCGCGCTGGGATTCGGCGCGGGAGCCGAATCGCGTCGTCCGCTGGGATGGGCGGTTGTCGGCGGCTTGTGTTTCTCGCAATTGATCACCTTGTACATCACCCCGGTGATCTACGTGTACATGGAGCGAGTACAGAACTGGTTCCGCGGACACGGATTGCGCGACCGCGTTACGGCCGAGGAAGTGGAGCGCGAAGAGGCGCTCGCGCGCAGCTGACGCGCTGATTATTACTTTTCCAGTCAAAGGCCCGGGGCCTACCCACGGCGCGTTTTCGAGCGTGCCGTGCGCAAAACGCGCTCCGTGTTTATAATGTAGCCACGGACCCGGAATGTGAGCCGGGCACTTCTTGGGCGCTGTCTGCCCCGGTTCTCACGCAATTGCAAAGCACGGACCGCACCAGCGGTCGATTTGTCTCTGGAGAGATGGCATGAGCCGTATTCCGCAGATTGTTCGGAAGCACGAAAGCGAGATTCTCTCGCAATGGATTTCAGAAATGTCCGCCTCGACGCGCCGGTCCGACCTGATGCGCGACGAAGACCTGAGGTCACAGGCGCGCACCTTCCTGGCGCTCGTCACAACCGCCATGCAGTCGGGAAATTTCTCGGATGTGCGTCACGCCGACTGGGCGCCGGTCCGCGAGCAGCTCGCGGAGATCACGCGAACCCGCGTGCAGCAAGGGTTCCCGCCGTCGGAAGTCGCCATGTTCGTCTTCTCCCTGAAGAAGCCCATTTACGCGCGCCTCACCTCGGAGTTCGGGTCCGACAGCAACGGTTTGGCCGAGGACATCTGGACCCTCAATGAAGTGCTCGATCGCCTTGGGCTGCTGACGACTGAGACCTACCAGAAGACCCGCGAAGAACTCATCGCCCGCCAGCAGGACGAGATGCTGGAGCTTTCCACTCCGGTCGTGAAGTTGTGGGACCGCATCGTCGCCGTTCCGCTGATCGGTACCCTGGACAGCCAGCGCACGCAGGTCGTGATGGAGGCGCTGCTGCAACAGATCGTGCAGACGGGGTCCGAGGTCGCGATTATCGACATCACCGGCGTGCCGACCGTGGATACGCTGGTCGCGCAACACCTCTTGAAGACCGTGACAGCCGCGAGACTGATGGGCGCGGATTGCATCATCAGCGGAATCCGCCCACAGACCGCCCAGACCATCGTCCACCTGGGTGTCGATCTCGGCGAGGTTGTAACAAAGGCCACACTGGCCGACGCGTTTCGCCTGGCGCTGGTTCGAATCGGCTCCCGGGTGGTCAAGATGTCCAGAGAGCGCGACGGCCAGGCCTCTGCCGCCGCGACACAGAACAGGGAATAGCGATGGATCGCATACCGATCTTACAAATGGGGAAATTCCTGCTCGTGACGATCCAAGTGGATATGCACGATCGCCTCGCCATGACGTTGCAGGACGATCTGACCACCAAGATCGTGCAGGCGGGCGCTCGCGGCGTGCTGATCGACATCTCGAGTCTGGAGGTTGTGGACTCGTTTATCGGACGCATGCTGGGCAACATCGCCTCGATGTCGCGCGTCCTGGATGCGCAGACGGTGGTGGTCGGAATGCAGCCGGCAGTGGCGATCACGCTGGTCGAGCTGGGCCTTTCTCTCCAGGGTGTGCGCACGGCGTTGAACGTGGAGAGAGGCATGGCGCTGTTGAGGACCGGATTCGAACCCGGGCTGGAAGAAGAGGAACTGGAGGAGTCGCCGGATGGCGATCGTCAGGACTGACGAACTGCCGATCCATTCTTCCGGCGACGTCGTGATCGTTCGGCAAGCAGTGAGAGCGGCGGCTTCGGAACTCGGCTTTTCGTTGGTGGACCAGACCAAGATGGTGACCGCCGCGAGCGAGCTCGCTCGCAATACGCTCGATTACGGCGGCGGGGGCACGGTTCACATCGAACTCATGAACGAGGGCGTAAGAAGAGGACTGAAACTCACGTTCTCGGACGAGGGGCCCGGCATACTAGACATCCAACAGGCATTAAAGGACGGATTCACCACGGGCGGCGGTTTGGGCCTGGGGCTTGGCGGCGCAAAGCGGCTGGCAAGCGAATTCGAAATCCAGTCGGCTCCCGGGCAGGGAACCAGGGTCACGATCACCAGGTGGAAATGAACTCGGCTCCGCGTCCGCACTTCTCGATACCCGTGGTGGAGGCTTCGCAGGCAGGCGAAGCACGGCGGGTGGCGCTGCGGGTCGCTGCGGAGATCGGGTTCGACGAAACCGACAGTGGTCGCGTCGCAATCGTCGCGACAGAACTCGCCCGCAACCTCGCCAAGCATGCGAAGCAGGGCGAGATACTGGTGCGAGGCGTGGAAGTCGACGGCATGACCGCGGTCGAAATCATCTCGCTGGACAAGGGGCCCGGTCTCAACGTTCTGGCGGCCATGCAGGACGGCTACTCGACTGCGGGCACGCCCGGCACGGGTCTCGGAGCGATCCGGCGACTCTCGCAGTTCCTGGATATCTACTCGGTGCCGGAATTCGGCACGGTCCTCGTGTCCCGCTTGTGGACCAAGGCCGGCGAACCGAGTCACTGCCGGTCGGAGTTCGGTGTAGTGAACGTGCCGATCAAGGGCGAGACCGTTTGCGGCGACTCGTGGCTGACGACCGATTTCGGCGGGCGCATGCTGGCCATGGTGGTTGACGGGCTTGGTCACGGGCTGGAAGCTGCCGCCGCGTCGGCCGAGGCCGTGAGGATGATGCGCGAATACCTGCCTCGCCGCCCGTGCGAGATTCTCGATGCGTCGCACGGCGCGTTGCGCAAGACGCGCGGGGCAGCGATGAGCGTGCTCGAGTCTCCGTATGGCAGCACGTTGTGCCGCTATGCCGGGATCGGCAATATTTCAGCCAGCATTCTGTCCGACGCGAAATCTCAAAGCATGGTGTCGCACAACGGAACGCTCGGCGTGCAGGTAAGCAGGTGCCAGGAATTCGACTACAGCTTCGAAAGCGGCGCTCTGCTCGTCATGCACTCCGACGGCCTGGTCTCGCAATGGGACCTGCGCAGGTATCCGGGACTGACGCGCAAGCATCCCGCGGTCGTCGCCAGTGTGCTCTACCGCGATTACAAGCGGGGCCGCGATGACGTCACCGTGCTCGTAGTGAGGAAATCGGAGTGACAGCCGTCGAGAATACGGGCAAGCCGCTGCTGGGGTTCGAGGTAGCTTCGGAGCGGGACGTGGCGATGGCGCGCAGGCGCGCACGTCTGATTGCCGAGGCCGTCGGCTTCGATGTGCAGGAGCAGACCCGCATTGCCACCGCCTGTTCCGAGATCGTCCGGAACGCATTCCGGTACGCGCAAAAGGGCAGGGTGGAGTTCTCGCTGAGCTCGGGCGACCCGCAGGCGCTTGTCATCCTCATCTCCGATGACGGGCCGGGCATACCGCATCTGAATGAAATTCTCGCGGGCCGCTACAAGTCGGAGACCGGCATGGGCGTCGGGATCGTCGGCGCGATGCGGCTCATGGACGGCTTCAAGATTCAGCCCGGCGCGCCCGGCACGCGCATCGTGATGGAGAAGCGGCTGCGCCGGCGCGGCATTCCGCTGCGGGAAGAGCCGCTGCGCAAGTCGATCGAGGCCGCGCTCCGGAAACACGCCGGAGACATCGCGGAGGAGATGGAGCTGCAAAATCGCGAGCTGATGTTCGCGCTCGAGCAGCTCCAGGTTCGACAGGCGGACCTCGAGAGACTCAACCGCGAGTTGGACGACACGAACCGCGGAGTGGTGGCGCTCTACGCCGAACTGGACGAGCGCGCCGCGCTGCTGCAGCGCACATCGGAGCTGAAGTCCCGGTTCCTCTCCAACATGAGCCACGAGTTCCGCACCCCGCTGAACTCGATCATCAGTCTCTCGAACTTGCTCCAGGACCGCGTGGACGGCGATCTGACGCCGGAGCAGGCGAAGCAGGTCAGCTTCATCCGCCGCTCGGCGGAGTCTCTGTTGGAGATGGTCAACGACCTGCTCGACCTCGCGAAGATCGAGGCCGGGAAGCTCAGCGTGCGAGTGGAGGAGTTCTCGGTTGATGAGCTGTTCGGCGCGCTGCGCGGCATGCTCCGCCCGCTCACCTCGAACACGCACGTACTGCTGACCTTCGAGAGGTCGGATCAGCTTCCAGGGTTGAAAACCGACCAGTCGAAGCTCTCGCAGATCCTGCGCAACTTCATCTCGAACGCACTGAAGTTTACCCGTGAGGGCGAGGTCGTCGTCCGGGCGGAGAGCGGGCCGCACGACACCATCGTCTTTCGCGTGACCGATACCGGAGTGGGCATCGCAAAGGCGGACCAGGAGCGCATCTTCGAGGAGTTCACGCAGATCGACAACGAACTCCAGCGCAAGTCCAAGGGCACTGGTCTGGGTTTGCCGCTCACGAAAAAGCTCGCTGAACTGTTGGGCGGCGAGGTGAGGGTCGAAAGCGAGCCGGGGAAAGGCTCGACCTTCACGACGATTCTTCCGCGCGTCTTCCGCGAGCCGGAAACGGCCAAGCAGCTGAGGCCGTTGGGTGTCGCCGCCGGGGGCGGCCGCCTGAAAGCTCTGCTGGTGGACGACGATGAGATCTCCCGATACGTCCTGCGAGGGCTGCTGGGCACCACGGGTTTCGAGATCATGGAGGCCGACAACGGGCGGGAGGCACTCGAAGTCGTCCGGCAACAATCACCGGACATCATCTTCCTCGACCTGATCATGCCCGTGATGGGCGGCGAAGAGGCGCTTGCGGTGCTCAAGTCCGACGAGAAAACCAGGGACATCCCCGTCGTCATTCATACGTCCCGAGTCCTCGAGCCGGACGAGCGTGAACGCCTGCTGAAGCATGCCGTCGATATCATTCCCAAGGCCAGCCGCTCGCGAGAGTCGTCGCTCGAACTGCTGTCGCTCGCACTGCACAGGGCTGGGCTGCAGCGGGAGCCGGCGCGGCCAGGGGCGTAGCCGGGCTGCGGTAAAGTTTTTGCCTGCGCACGGGCGCGGTCTGAAAGAATGCTGCCGTGGCGGGTCTATCCTTCTTCATTGGCAAGGGTGGCGTCGGCAAAACGACGGTCTCGGCTGCTTACGCGGCCTGGCTCGGCTCTCAAGAGCACCGCAAGAGCACACTGCTGATCTCCACCGACCCGGCCCATTCCCTCGCTGACGTTCTCCAGACACCTCTTTCCGACGAGCCCATCCGGGTGAACACTCCAGGGCGCGTGTTTGCGCGCGAGCTCGACGCCGCTGCCCAGATTCGAAGCTTTCTCGGAACCAATCGCGCAGACATTCTCAGGGTCGTCGAGCGGGGCAGTCTTTTCAACGCCGAAGAGATCGGTCCGTTGCTGGACGCCACTCTTCCCGGCATGGCGGAAATCGCGGGCCTGCTGGCGGTTCAGGAACTCCTGGAGGCCGGCGAGTTCGACCACATCGTGGTGGACACGGCTCCCATGGGACACGCGCTCCGGATGTTCCAGATGCCGGAGCATTTCGCGCGCTTCCTGACGTTCCTGCGAACGGCGTCCGCACGCGACGAAGTGCTTGCCCGGCGCTTCGCCGGACGCAGGCTTCCGCCCGACCCGTTCATCGAGCGCTGGAGCGCAATGGTCGAGGACCTGCGCAAGGCGTTGCGTTCGGAAATTTCGGAGATCGTGCTGGTCACCACCCCCGAGCCGTTCGCCGTGCGCGAATCGTTGCGAGCCGCGGAATGGCTCGCGGCGGAAGGCGACCCGCTGGAAGTCGCGAGGATCGTGATGAACCGCGTCGTGCGTGAAGGGAAGGGCTGCGCAATATGCGCCCGGCGGGCACGCATGGTTCCCGCTGCCAGGCGCGATCTTCAGAAGACCTATCGCAACGCCGAACTCTGTCTCGGCGAAGATACGGGAGAACCCATTGCGGGCGCCGAAGCGCTGTTGGCCTTTGGCAAACATGTTTTCGGCGCCGGGCGACTGAGACTCCCATCCCTCCCTGTGCCAACACGGCAGGTGGAATTCGTCGAGGCGCAGTGGCCGGTCGCCGACACCGAACTGTGCTTCACGGTAGGCAAGGGTGGTGTGGGAAAAACGACGGTGTCTGCCGGGCTTGCGGTACGCACGCGAGTTGAGGCCGATGTGCGCGTGACGGTCTGCTCGACGGATCCGGCGCCGTCGCTGGACGACGTTTTCGCCCAGGAGATCGGCGGGACACCCATGGAAGTGCTGGGCGATCCGCAACTGCATGCGGCAGAGTTGGACGCCGTAGGCGAGTATCGGCGGTGGGCGGAGCGAATGCGCGAGCACGTGGACTCCGGGCTTTCCAGCGAGTCGGGAGGCCTGCACGTGGACGTGACGTACGATCGCGAACTGCTTGCGGCGTTGCTGGACGTCGTGCCGCCGGGCGTCGATGAAGTGTTCGCGATTCTGCGCATGACCGAACTCGTGCGGCGAAACGAACGCCTGCTGGTGGACATGGCTCCCACAGGACATGCGCTTGATCTCCTGCGAACCCCCGAGCGCCTGCTTTCGTGGACGCGCATGCTGTTGAAAACGCTTGCCGCCAACCGTACACTACCGCTTGCTCGTGACGCTGCGGTCGAGGTGGCGACGATTCAGCACCAGGTCCGCGAACTTGCAGCCCTGATGCGCGATTCGAGCCGGTCGCGCGTGGCGGTCGTGATCGTCCCCGAGCCATTGCCGGATCGCGAGACCGCACGTCTGCTGGCAACGCTTGCGCAACTGGGCACTCCGGCGGCGATGCTGTTTGCGAACCGCGTGCTGATGACGGAGACAGGTTGCAGGCGCTGCACTCGACAACGGCGCTGGCAGATGGCAACGCTCGGCGGCTTAGGGAAAGAGGAAACGCCGCTGTATGTTCTGCCCGAAATTGCGGGCGGCGTTTCAGGCCGAGCAGCGGTGGTACGATTCACCCGAAAGATATGGCAACTCGCATAGCCCCTCGTCCGAAGAAAAAGACGGCGAAGAAGCGCGGCACCGGACGCGCACTTGCGCGCAAGACCGAGCGACCGCCGCGCCCGCAACGCAAGCGTGTACCGTCTCGCGACCAGGATTTCGCGCTGTACCTCTATGGCATGACCGAAATTCCGGACGATCCGTTTGTCGTGACAAGCGAGGCGGTGGATGGACTCGGGATGGTGGAGCCATTTCCGTGTGACGACTGGATCTGCTGGGTCAGCCGCGTGAACCGTACGGAGTTCGCCGAGCGGCTACAGGCGAACATGGAGAACCTCGACTGGCTGGCGGCGTGCAGCATCCGCCATCAGAAGGTCCTGGCCGAAATCGCCCAGCATGTGGACGTGCTGCCGGCGCGCTTCGGGACGGTGTTTCTCACCGAAGAATCGCTCGCGGAGGACGTGCGAGGCAGGGAGGCGTCCATTGCCGCGACGCTGGAAAAGATCGCCGGCGCAGACGAGTGGGGCGTGAAGATTTTCGCTGATGCAAGTGGACGGAAACAGGCTGCCGCTGCCGCACCCAGCAGCGGGGCGGACTACCTGAAGCAGAAAGCTGCCGCCATGCATCGGGCCGGCGTTCGCAAGCAGGACCCCGAGATCGACGAACTGGCGTCTGAGTTGGAACGCGTGAGTGTCACGACGGCTCCGGGAGGCAAGGCGAGCAGCGGACAACCGAACCTGGTCTGGTCCGGTTCCTTCCTGATCAGGAGGTCGAAGCGACAGCATTTCGAGGAACTCCTGCGGCGCTATGCCCGGCTTTGGGGAGACGTCCGCCGCATCGAGGTAACCGGTCCATGGCCCCCGTATTCTTTCGTGGGGAGCCAAGCCTAGGAAAGCGGATGTCAAACCTACCGGACTACATGGTGCTCGGCGGAGACGCGCGCGACTCGGAAGTCTCGCTGCTGGACATCCTCGATAACGTGCTGAACTCAGGAGTCGTGATCCACGGGAGCCTCGTGATCTCGCTGGCTGGCGTGGACCTGGTATATGTCGGTCTGAACGTCATTCTCACCTCGGTCGAAACCGCTCGAAGGAATATCGAGCGGGCGAAACCTGCCCGCGGTCTTCTCAATGACCGTCCGATGCAATAGCTCATGCCAATTCTTCCTTACTGCATCGTGAGCGATGGTGTTCCGGTCCCGGAGATCGTAACCGGCGTCGCGGAGGCCAGGATCGAGCGGCTTCAGGTCGGGGCGCTCGCATGTCTCTACTCCGAGGTGGCCGAACTACCGAAGGATCCCGGCGAGGTCATGCAGGCGGCGATGCGATTTCAATCCGTCGTTCAGCAGGTGTTCGGCGCGGGCACGGTGATCCCGTTCCGGTTCCCGCACTTGTTGGAGAACCTTGAGGACCTGCGTGAGTTCATGGCGCGCGGCTACGATACCTATGCCGGCGCGCTGCAACGCCTCTCCGGCATGGCCCAGGTCGAGGTGAAGCTGACGCGCAAGCCGCAATCGCCAAGCGCCGGAGAGCCAACGAGCGGGACGGAGTACCTGAAGGCGCGACAAGCCGAGTTTGGGGCCATGCAGGACACGATCGCGGAGTTTGTCGAGGCTGGACGCGCGCACGCCGTCGAGTGGCGCACCAGGGAATCGCCCGAGGCGATCCGGTGCTACGCTCTGGTTCCGCACGCCGGGGTCGCCGACTTGAAGAAGTCGTTGAGTACGGTCAGGCCGAAGCCTTCCATCCGCGCCGTGGTCAGCGGGCCCTGGCCCCCTGGCGAGTTCGTGGAGCGCTCTGCATGACCGATGACGCACGAAAGCTTTCCCCCGAGGAGGTCGAGGCCGCCGTTGCCGAGCTGCGGCGCGAACTCAACAACCTTTCGGGTCAGGGTGGGCCTGAACGAATCGACTGCTCGCCCGAGAACATCGAGCAGGGCCTGGCACGGCTTGTGCTGGGACTCGTCGAGCTGCTAAGGCGGTTGATGGAGCGGCAGGCGATCCGGCGTATGGAGGGCGGCTCGCTGACGGATCAGCAGGTCGAGGAGATGGGAGTGGCACTGATGAGGCTGGAGTCGAAAGTACATGAACTGGCGGGCAGCTTCGGGTTGCGGCCGGAAGATCTGAACCTCGACCTGGGGCCACTGGGGAAGTTGCTGGATAAATAGTGACGTAAAATATTCACGGCTGATCGTAGCCGAAGCGTGAAGCGCAACAATGCGCCGGACTCTTGATACCGGAGTTCCTCTCGGGTGATATATTGCCTACACTCGTGACGTAGTAGCCGACGGGTGGTTGGGGTGCCCTCTAGGTTTCGAATTAAGAACAAACTAAGAACAAACGATGAAATTTCTACCTGAGGCAACTGAAAACTTGCATCTAACAGCACAGGACTAAGTAGCTGACCGGGAGTTTCGTCGGGTTCTTTCTAAGATCAAGTCTGAGTTTCGAAAGGGTAGCTTGGACGGCTGTCATGGCCGGATCGGGTGGCGCCGTTTTGCTCCTCCGTTCTGAGATCCTGCACTGCTCCCACGGACAACAATGGAACGTGTACCGACGGTAAGCGGCACAGCAAACCTGCTCGACATCCTCGACCGAGTGCTCGATAAGGGCCTGGTCATCGCCGGCGACGTCCGCATCTCGCTGGCCAATGTCGAACTGCTAACAATTCGAATTCGGCTCCTGGTGTGCTCTGTGGACAAGGCCGAACAGATTGGCTTGAACTGGTGGAAGTTCGATCCCAACCTGACGCAGCCGGTCGAGACCGTGCAACCGCGGGTTTTGTCTGCGCCAAGCGCCACCGTTTCCAGGAGAGTTGCTGTAAAGAAATCAGCGCGGCGTAAGGCCTGAGACCGCACGCGCGGTACTGGTGGAGGCTTCTGAATGGCTGTTGAGAGAGTATCAGGCGGTTCGAGTCTGATCGATGTGCTCGACCGAGTACTCGACAAAGGCATCGTCATCGATGCCTGGGTGCGCATATCCCTGGTCGGCATCGACCTCATCACGGTGGAAGCCCGTGTCGTGGTGGCCTCCATCGACACGTACCTGAAGTACGCGGATGCCGTGGGACTCACCGGACTGGTGGCCCGGCCGCAGCTTGGACCGGAAGAAGAGGAAGTGGTGGACGTGGTGACGACTCGCACGGCACGTCCACGGCGAACCCGCGCCGTGCGCGTGTAGCGGTCCCAGAGGGGTACTTGGGATGGCAACGGCGCAGATGTCTGTACGATCCGGAAGAATGACGGATACATCGGAACGCCGCAGGGGTGCGGCGCTCCGCTTGCTCGCCGCCGAGCGCTCGGAGGAGATCCTTCCGATGCTGCTGGAAGAGATCGTGTCTCTGGGCTTCGCTCGCGCGCTGGTGACCGCCGTCGACTTCGATTCCTCAGAGCTGCGGCCGACCGTCAGCCTCAATTGCCCGAAATCGTTCCAGCATCGCTTTCGCACATCTACCTACGCCATGGAGCATCCGGCTGTGCAGGCACTGCACACGCAGCAAATGCAACTGGTCCCGCCAACACGGCAGATGCAGCCGGTGCTTTGCTATCCCGTCCTGTACAGGCATAAGTCGGCGTGCTTGGAAGCGGAGCGAATCCACAAGCCGGAGTGCCTGGCGGTCTTCAACAGCACCGTGGGCTCCAAGATCAATCTTGGCGAACAGGTCTGCCGTGTCTGCAACATGCATTCGTATGCGGCGGTCGTGTGCGTTGAGCTCCGAAAACGAACGCGCCAGGCGCAGATTTCGACCATCTCGGAACTGGTGGAGATAGCAAACCGCCAGATGGCCCGCCTGTTCAAGACCGAGTACTATTTCAACCGGATGTCCGACATGGAGTCGACCATCGCCCAGATGCAGACGGTGATGGAGAGCATGTCGGACCCGGTGATCCTGACCGACAACCAGCACCGAGTCATCATGCAGAACAAGGCAGCCGAACGATTCTTCAAGCTGCCCGACGGAGTCAGCGAAGGCCGCGTGCGCGCCGTAGAGTTGAACAACATGCTCTTCTCGGCAGCGCTGTCGTCCATGGCCGTCTCCGGCACCAGTGACTCCTCTCGCGACATGACCCTGGTGGACGCGATCGAAGGCGAGGAAGTCCTCTTCGAGGCTGTGTCGGCGCCCAGCTTCACTCGTGACGGACGCCGCACCGGAATGGTCAGCGTGCTTCGGGACGTCACCGAGTTGCGCCGCGCGGATGAAGAGCTTCGCCAGAACTACGAAAAGCTGACCGCCGCCGAAGAGATCGTGCGCCAGGACCGCGATCGACTCAACCTCATCATCGAGAATGTAGGCGATCCGATCGTGGTCTGCGACAAGGATTCCAAGATCGTGCTGCTCGATCCGCTCGCGGCCGAGTTGCTCGGAACCGGGAGAGAGAGTTCCCGGTCTCCGGTTCGGCTTCGCAACCAGGCGAAGCTCGACGCTTACATCACTTCGTTCACGTATTCCTTCTCGGATCGCGAGAGCGCCCCGTTGCGGCTCGTCAACCCGACCTCGGCGCAGGAGATCGAGTACGACGCTCACTCCGGCAAGATCTACGACGAGCGCGGGCAGGTCGCTTACACGGTCACCGTGCTGCGCGATCTCACGGCTGTCCGTCGCGTGGAGCAACTCAAGCTGGAACGCCGCATGCTGGAGATGGAAAAGTTCGCGGCCGCCGGACGCCTGGCCGGAACGATCGCCCACGAGGTCAACAACCCGCTGGAGGCGATCAAGAACTGCATTTACCTGCTGGCCAACAATGTCACGCCCGAAGCCCAGGCCGTCTACTCGATCCTGAAGACCGAGACCGAGCGCGTGGCGCGCATCGTCAGGCAGATGCTTGGGCTGTACCGGAATACGGAGCAGGTCGGTACCTTCCATACCAACACGATCATCGAAGACACCCTGCTGTTGTTTGCCCGGCAGTTGGAGCGCTCGGGCGTTCGCATCGAACGCGAGCTGGGCGATGTTCCTCCGTCCGTCGGCTCGGCCGACCAGCTGCGGCAGGTGCTCTCGAACCTGGTGGTGAACGCGAAAGACAGCATGAGCCAGGGTGGCGTGCTTCGAGTCCGTACAAGGCTTTTGAGCAACGGGCTGCACGAGACGGTTCGCGTCCTGGTGGGCGACACCGGGTGTGGTATCCCGCCGAACATGCTCCAAACGATGTTTGAGCCTTTTGTGACAACCAAAGGCGAGCGCGGTACGGGACTGGGGCTCTGGATTGTGAAGGGCATTATCGAGAACCATGGTGGCAAGTTGCGCGTGCGCAGCAGGGTGGGGCACGGCACGGTATTCAAGATCGATCTCCCGGTTGTGCGGTAGATATGGAAAAGAAACGAATCCTGGTGGTTGACGACGAACCCAACGTGCTGGTGACGTACAGGCTGATCCTCCAGCAGCAGGGCTTTGAAGCGCACGCTGCCGTCTCCTCGGAGGAGGCGAGGCGCGCGTTGGATTCCCTTGAGTTTGACCTGTTGCTCTGCGACCTGTCGCTCGAGAAGCAGGAGAGCGGGTTTGACGTGATTGAATACGCCCGCGGGAAGAACGCTACATTGAGGGCCATTCTGTTGACCGGATACGCAAGTCCGGAAGCCAACGAGTGGGCGGAGGCGCAGAAGATTCCGATCTTGTTCAAGCCGATCGACGTTCAACAACTGCTGGATACCATCAGCTCCCTGACTAGGAACGACGATCATGCCATCCGTCAAGCGACCTGCGAGTAACGTGAAGCCCCCGGCCAAGAAGGCGGCGAGCAAGGCCTCCACCAGCCGTGAACCTGCGCCACCGGCCGACAGCCTGGTGGCGGCAGTCCCGGCCGTCCCCGCCGGCGCTGCCGAGGTCCGCCAGGAAGGCCGCTACGTCTATGGCGTGATCGCCAGCCGCGAGAGCACATCCTTCGGACGCATCGGCATCGGCGGAATGGGAGAATCCGTTTACACGGTGCATCACGGCGATATCGCCGCCGTCGTCAGCAAGACATCCGTGTTCATCTTCGATCCCAACCGCGAGAACGCGCTCGCGCACGAGCACGTGATCGAAACCGTGATGAAGCAGCACACGGTGATCCCTATGAGCTTCGGAACGGTGTTCCGCACCGATGACGACATTCGCGAGGTGCTCAAGAGTATCTATCCGTCGCTGAAAGACGTGCTGAAGCAGATGGAGGGCAAAGTCGAGTTCGGATTGAAGGTGACCTGGGATCGCGACCAGATCATCGAGGAACTGAAGAGGGAAGACGACGAAATCCACCGCTTCCACCAGGAGATCACGCGCAAGCACCTGCAATCGACGTATCTCGCCCGCATGCAGCTCGGCCGCATGATCGACAAGGCGCTGTCGGACCGCTCGGCCCAGTACGTCCGTGAGATCTACGAGGGACTTCGCAACGCTTGCGTCGCCAGCCGCGACAACAAGCCGATCGGCGACAAGATGATCCTTAACGCCGCCTTCCTGATCCGGCGCGACCGCGAGGAAGAGTTCGACAAGGCGGTGAACCGCGTGGCCAAGAAGTTCGGCACGCACCTGAACTTCAAGTACACAGGCCCTTGGCCGCCGTACAACTTCGTCAACATCCGCCTGAAACTCGAAAGGGGGACGACCGGGTAGTGTTCCTCATCGACGATCTGCTGTTGTCCCCAATCTCGGGCTTCAAGTTCATCATGCGCACGCTGATTCGAACGGCGGAGGAGCAATGGAACGACGACGCCCCGCTGAAGGAGCGCCTCATGGAGTTGCAGGTCGAGCTCGACGAGGGTTCCATTTCGGAAGACGAGTACGCCCAAGAGGAAGCAGCGATTCTCCAGGCCTTGCGCGATATCCAGAACCGCAAGATGGAGGCCGCGGGCTTCCGTCCGGAAGAGGCGCCCGAACAGGGTCTGAGCGGGTCGGGAGTTACGGGGACCGTGGAAGCGAACCTCGGCTGGGGACCTTCGGAATCGGACAATCGGAAAAGGTAGAAAGTGGAAGCAGTTTCGCCGCAGGTCCCGGCCCCTTCCGGTCCTGCCTCACGTCACCCGGGAAACAAAGAGTGTCTCGACTTGGGCTCAAGCCCTAGCTCGGCATAACGCGGGTTTCGGTCGCTTAGAGACTTAGTAGCTTAGAAGCTTAGCAGCTAGATCTTCCGCGGAATCTCGCCGCTTCCGCGGTCCACCATCTTCTGCTTACCCGGATCGCTCACGTTGAACACCGCGTTCGAGCCCATGTGGGCTGGCACTCCGGCCAGAAGCTGTTCTTTCCGATACACGAGGTTGGTCGCGTTGAAGGTCGCGAGCTCAAACCCGTGGCCGTGCGTGATGGCGTCTGTCGGACAGGCTTCCACGCAGAATCCGCAGAAGATGCATCGATTGTAGTCGATGTTGTAAACCTTGGCGTACCGCTCGGAGCTGCTGATGCGATGCTCGCCCGTGTTTTCAGCCGCCTCGATGTAGATGCAGTTGGACGGGCACGCCGCGGCACAGAGGAAGCAGGCCACGCACTTCTCAAGACCGTTCTCGTCGCGCTGGAGCACGTGCAGTCCACGGAATCGCTCCTGGAACACGGCTCCGCGGAGCGGGCCCGGGCCATCCGGGTAGTTTTCGACGATCGTGGGCTGGAACATCTCCCCAAAGGTGATGCTCATCCCCTTAGCGATAGCGGCAACGTTCTTAAGGAATCCCATGTAAGCCCCACCCAAACCGGACAGTATAAATCGTGGACAGCGGGGAATGCTACTTCGCTGCGAAACGGGCAGAGAGAATCCCTGGGCCGGTGCAAACAAAAAACGAGGGGCGTGGGACCCTCTATAATCCCCCGCCATGAAAGCGCTTCTGTCAGCCGCGTTGATCGTTCTCTCGCCCCCTGCGTTCCTGCATTCCCAAAACGAATTTCTTAAGCCCAAGGGACTCGCGCCTGCGAACGGATACACCCACGTCGTCACCGCCAGGCCGGGCAGGCTGGTGTTCGTCGCCGGACAAGTCGCAAACGGCCCGAAGGGAGATCTGGTCGGCAAGGGCGACCTGCGGGCACAAACCATGCAGGTGTTTGAAAACCTGAAGACAGCGCTTGCCTCCGCGGGCGCGAGCTTCGACGACGTAGTGAAGATCACCTGGTACGTGAAGGGCTACAAACCAGCCGACCTTCCCACGCTGCGCGAGGTCAGGAACCTGTATGTCAACGAGGAGAACCCTCCGGCGAGCACGCTCGTGGGAGTGGAAGCCTTGTTCCGCGACGAGTATTTGATCGAGGTGGAAGCCATCGCCGTGGTTGCGGACGAACCGCAGAAGAAATGACGTGGCACGTCCGAAGACCTCCCCCACCTTTCGGAATTCGCGAAGGTGGGGCATCTCACGATTCTTACCGGTGCGCCAACGGCTACTCCAGCCCCAGCTTCTTCCACATCGCATCTACGCGCTGCTTCACGTCCTTTGACATGTCCACCACCGGCGGCCAGGGGCGGGTGAAGCCCTCGCTGGGCCACTTGCGCGTGGCGTCGATACCCATTTTGCTGCCGAAGTCCGGCAGTCGCGAAGCGTGGTCGAGCGAGTCCACGGGGCCGAGCGTGAACTGGATGTCGCGCTCGGGATCGATGTTGTTCAGCACTCGCCAGACGACTTCGCGCAGGTCGTGCACGTCGCAGTCTTCATCCACGACGACGACGCACTTGGTGAACATGGCCTGTCCGAGCGACCAGACTGCGTTCATCACCTTGCGAGCCTGTCCCGGGTACGACTTCCTGATCGAGAGGATCATCAGGTTGTGGAACACGCCTTCGGGCGGCAGGTTCACGTCCACCAGTTCGGGGATGGTCATCTTCATCAGCGGCATGAAGATGCGTTCCACGGCTTTGCCCATGTAGGCATCCTCCTGGGGAGGCTTGCCGACAATCGTGGTGGAGTAAATCGGGTTCTTGCGGTGCGTGACGCACTGCACGTGGAAGACCGGGTAGAGGTCTTCGAGCGAGTAGAACCCTGTGTGATCGCCGAACGGGCCTTCCACGCGGAGTTCGTCCAGATTGACGTAGCCCTCGAGCACGATCTCCGAGGAGGCGGGCACCTCGAGGTCCACGGTCTCGCATTTCACGAGCTCGACGGGCTTGCCGCGCAGAAACCCGGCGATCATGTACTCCTCGACCTCCGGCGGCGCAGGTACGATGGACGCGAACATCAGCGTTGGATCGGTGCCGATCGCAACCGCGACTTCCATCCTGCCGGCAACCGTCTTGCCTTCGGCGATGCGCGCGCCGCCGCCGGAGCGGGCCATCATGTCAATGCCCGCCGCCAAACCATTGGACGCGCCCGCGGCAGCGCCCGCCCGCAGCAGTTCCCGGTAGTGCTCCGCACCCTGCTTGTGGCGCTGCCAGTGCATGCCCGTCGTCCGCTCGTCGTAAACGTGCATGCGATACGTGCCCATGTTGCGCTTGCCGGATTTCGGGTCGCGGCTCACGACCTGCGGAAGCGTGATGAAGCGCCCGCCGTCCTCGGGCCAGCACTTGAGGATCGGGAAGTCGAACAGCGAGAAGTTGTCGCGCTTGATCACTTCCTTGCACGCGCCGGTGGAGACGACCTTGGGGAAGAAGCTGCCCATCTCGGCCAGCATCGGCAGCATCTTCACCTTGTCGAGAAAGCCCTGCGGCGACTTGACGTCCATGAACTGGCGGATGCGTCCGGCGATGTCGTCGAGCGAGTTGGATCCGAGCGCGAGATTCATCCGCCGCTCCGAGCCGAACTGGTTGATCAGCACCTGCGCTCCGGGATAGCCCTTGACGTTCTCGAAAAGGAGAGCCGGACCGCCGGGGCCGCGTCCGTCGCGCGCTCCCCATTTCGAGACGCGGTCGGTAATCTCCGTGATCTCGAGGATCGGGTCTACTTCGGCTTTGATTCGCTTCAACTCGCCGGCCCGGTCGAGCGCGGCAATCCATTCACGTAGGTCGTTGTAAGGCAAATGAGCTCCGCAAGAATCTGCTTCGTTGGAGTGAAAGAGGATTATAGTTTCTGCGCCACAGACGAGCTACTCGGATACGGGAGGCGCCATGTCGGAGATGAATCCAGAGATGAACCTCGGCAAATCGGGCTACCCCGCCGGAAAACAGAGAGCCATCGGGCGAGTGGCCGTGGGAGCCGGATCGACAGGTGCCCTTGCCCTTGGCGCGTTGGCCGTCGGGGCCTTTGCCGTCGGAGCCCTGGCCATCGGAAGGCTCGCGCTTGGCCACGTCGTAGTGCGACGCGCTCGCATCAAGCGGCTCGAAGTGGACGAACTGGTGATCGGAGTGGTCATCGACCGCAGCCGCATGCGACGAAGCGCCTGAAGCGTCCGGCGACCAACTCACGCTCTACAGCTCACATCCAACCTCTACAGATCGAAGCACTACGTAGAGGGCTCCCGTTTCGATGGCCACCCCGTCTGCATACGAAACAGAAAACATCCGGGTACTTTCGCTGCTCACGCTCGACCCGGCGCGGTCCGGTGAGGCGCTTGCCCATGTCGAGCGGTTGGACGACGCCGGACGCGAGGCGCTCGTCACACTCTCGGATTCGCATCACGTCGTGCTGCGGGCTTTGCATCCGCTGCGGGTCGCCGCCGCGCACGCAGGAGACTCCGCGATTGTCCGCTGGTGCGACGGGAAGATTGCCCGCGAGAACGCCCGCATCGCAAATGCGCTGGTACACCTCGAGAAGGTGACGGCCGCGCTCGAAGCGGCAGGATGCCCCACCACGGTGATGAAGTCTCTCGATCACTGGCCCGACATCGGCAATGACCTCGACCTGTTTACGACCGCCTCCGAGCAGACGGTGTCCAGGGTCATGACGCAAGCTTTCAACGCCCACATCGAGCCCCGCAGCTGGGGCGACCGGCTGGCCAACAAGTGGAACTTCGCTGTCCCCGGCCTGCCCGAAGCCGTGGAGATGCACGCAAAGCGCTTAGGGCAGACGGGCGAACACATTCGGATGGCGCAGAGGTTCGTCAGCCGCCGCCAGCAGAAGTCTTTCGGCGGGTGCACGTTCCACGTGCCGGCCCCGGAGGAGCGGATCATCGTGGCGACGCTCCAGCGCATGTACCGTCACTTCTACTTCCGCGTCTGCGACATCGTGAACACTATGACCCTGGTGGAGTCGGGCGTGGTGGATTTCGCGGAGCTGAAGAAGGCCGCCGACCTGGGTGGAATCTGGAAAGGCGTGTGCAGCTTCCTGAAGATCGTCAGCGATTACGTCGAGCAGTATCGCGGACGCGGTATCCCGCTGCCTCCGAGTGTTCTCACCGCTGCGCCGTTCGGCGGCGACAAGGTGTATGTGCGGGCAAAGTTCATCCGCGTGCCCATTGTGCCCCAGGGTGCGGAGCTTTACACGGACCAGGTGTTGCAGGCCTCCTTGCGCGGCGACGTCCCGGCGACCTTCCGGCTTTCGCT
>DASPLH010000084.1:0-28901 GCA_035627675.1 Clostridia bacterium | reverse complement strand
CAGTAAGCGGGAGGTACGTGGGATGGCAGATGAACCAATTGCGAATACAATGACTTCCGGCCCGCCCGTCACGCCAACGATGCTCACCTACATTAAACCCGGCCCGCGCCGAAAAGTAAGCATTCACTTACCCGGAATTTTCGCTTCGATCCTCGTACTTTGCCTGCTGCTCGCGCCCCCGGCTGCCAGGGCGCAGGCCGCGTCCGGACTGACGGTGGCTGCCGCGGCCGACCTGAAATATGCGCTCGAGGAGGTCAGGCAGGCCTACACTCGCAAGACGGGTGTGCCCGTCCGCGTGACGTACGGTTCATCGGGCAATCTCTTCGCGCAGATCAGCAACGGCGCTCCATTTGATGTGTTTCTGTCTGCCGACGCAACGTATCCCAGGCGGCTGGCGGAGTCCGGACAGGCCTCTCCCGAGACGATCACCGAGTACGCCCGGGGAGTGCTGGCCGTGTGGATGAGCGCCCCGGTACCAGGTCTCGATAAGAACGGCGGGCTGAAGTCCCTGTTGCAACCGGAGATCAAGCGCGTTGCCATCGCCAACCCCAGGCACGCTCCCTACGGACGCGCAGCCGAAGCGGCCCTGCGGCAGGCCAATATCTACGGCCAGGTCGCGCCCAAGTTCATCTTCGGCGAAAACATCGCCCAAACCGCCCAGTTCGTGCAGTCGGGGAACGCCGAGGCCGGCATCGTCGCGCTTTCGCTGTTGAAGGGAGCTCCCGGAGTGCAGGGCACGTGGTGGGAGCTGCCCCTCGACAGCTACCCTCCGTTGGAGCAGGCCGCCGTCGTCACCAGGCAGGCTGCGGGCAACAAGCGCGCGCGCGAGTTCGTCAGCTTCCTGGTCTCGCCCGAGGCGCGGGCCATTTTCGAACGCTTTGGTTTCCGGCCGGGAGGGAAGCGGTGACGACGGCTCTCCTGGTTAGTCTGAAGCTGGCGGCGATTGTCTCCGCGGCGCTCCTGGTCATCGGTTTGCCGATCGCGTACTGGATCGCATTCACGAAACGGCGCTGGCGGTTCCTGGTCGAAGCCGCGGTCGGATTGCCAATCGTTCTGCCGCCCACCGTGCTGGGGTTCTACCTGCTGGTGGCGCTTGGGCCCCGCAGCCCGCTCGGTGCGGCGTGGATCCGGTGGACGGGAGATCCGCTGGCCTTCAGCTTCACCGGACTCGTGCTCGGCTCCATCATTTACAGCCTGCCGTTTGCGGTGCAGCCCTTCGCAGCGTCTTTCGCCGGAGTTGATCGCAACCTGCTCGCCGCCTCGGCGACGCTTGGGGCTTCGCGCTGGAGAACCTTCTGGCGCGTCGTCGTGCCGCTATCGCTACCTGGGTTGATCACCGGCATTGCGCTCAGCTTCGCGCACACGCTGGGCGAGTTCGGAGTCGTGCTGATGATCGGCGGCAACATCCCCGGCGCGACACAGACGATCTCCATCGCCATCTACGACGAAGTGCAGGCCTTGAACTACGCCGCAGCGAACCAGGCGGCGCTGATCCTGCTGGTGCTCTCGTTCGTGCTGCTGACGTGCGTGTACGGGTTGAACCGCCGCTGGAGCGGATGGCCATGGCGGTAGGCGCGCAGGTGTCCTCTTGGCCGTTGAAGGCGCGTATCCGTCTGCATGGAACGCCGAATGTCGATGTACGGCTGGAACTGCCGCCGGGCATCACCGTCCTGTTCGGCCCTTCGGGCGCAGGCAAGACTACGGTTCTCGATTGCCTCGCCGGATTGCGCACGCCCGACGAAGGCGAGATCAGTAGCGGCGACAAGGTGCTGTATTCGTCGCAGCGCCGCATCGACGTTCCTCCGCAACGCCGGCACGCCGGATACGTGCTCCAGGACCTCGGACTCTTTCCGCACCTGACCGCTGCGCAGAACGTCGAGTACGGGCTGAGCGGTTCGGATTCGCGAGTTCGCCGGCAGCGCGCGATGGAGTGGCTGGAACGCTTCCGCGTGCAGCATGTAGCCGGACGCAAGGCGAACCTGCTCTCCGGCGGCGAGGCGCAGCGCGTGGCATTGGCGCGTGCACTGGCGCGAGGGCCGGAGTTCTTGCTGCTGGATGAACCGCTGACGGCCTTGGACCTGCCGACGAAGGCGCGCCTGATGGAAGACCTGGTGGCGTGGAATCGCGAGAACCCCATCCCGGTGCTCTACGTGACTCACGACCGCTCCGAGGTTTACAGCGTGGCTGAGCGCGTGCTGGTCATCAGCGCGGGACGTATCGTGGCCAGCGGAAGGCCCGACAAGGTTTTCGACAGCCCACAACAGCTCGCCGTAGCTCACGCCACAGGCTACGAGAACATTCTCGACGCGGTCGTCATCGCTCATCACGCCGACGTCGGAACGATGACCTGCCGGATCGGCCCTGAGCTTTCGCTGGAGTGTCCGCTGGGGCCGCACCCAGTCGGCGCACGGCTGCGCGTTGCGATTCGCGCGGGAGACATCCTGCTGGCGCGCGAACGGCCCAACGCAATCAGCGCGCGCAACATCCTGCGGGCGACAATTACGCGCCTTGAGCGGCGCGACATGCTTGTCATCGCAAGGGTGAGAACCGGCGAGACCGAACTCGAAGCTCACATCACGCCCGGAGCGGTGCAGTCGCTGGAGTTGGCGGCAGGCGTCAGCGTGTGGCTGGTACTCAAGACCCACTCGTGCCACGCGCTGCGGGATTGACAAGGCCCAGCTTCGCCTTGGCGAGAGCGGAGCTTAGGCGGGGTCGTTCCTACTTCTGCGTCAGCGTAACGGAGTTCTCGCCCAGGATGGCCATGTCGATCTTGGCGGGGAGGCGGAACTGCGAGTCGAGTCCGACGTTCTCGCCGTAGCGCGGCTTCAGGTAGTTGTCGACGAAGTACTCCAATGCCGCGCGCGGCACGCGAACCCCATCGATCTCCACGCGATCTACGCGCACCGAGCCCATGCCTCCCGCCCCGGATGCCTGGCTGGAGACTGAGACGTCGTGCGTGCCGGTGAAGAGGAACATCAGGGGATTGGAAGAGAACTTCCCGCCGGTGAGGCGGTCGAAATCCACACGAGTCTGGGCCGTCAGCACGGCAGGCACGCTTGAAAACTTCACGCCTTCGACGCCCGCCGGCAGCGTCACCCCGCCCTCATTCACCCATGCGTTCAGCTCTTCCATCGTGATCTGGGTCGGCTTCTGGTCGGGAGCGGATTGCTGGGCGTTGCGGGTGATGTGGTCGAACTTCCGCCGCGCCCTTTCATATGCGGCTGAGCGGCTGCCCTCCGCATCTCGCCGGGGAGAGTTGTCCTGGGCGGTGAGCGCCGGGACAGTGAGCATGAGAGCCAGCAACAGAGCTGCCGTGTAGTTCATCGCGCCAGGGATGCCTCGGTGGAACGAGGCTCCCGCACGGCTACTACCTCCGGCTTCTGCAAAGGCCCCGTCACTTTGTAAGCGGAGCCGCTCGCATCCGTGAGCTGCAACTCGAGGTTGTAGCTGGAAGAGGCTGTTCCGCTCACGGTATAGATGCCGGATGGCGTCTGCATTCTGCTTTGAGAGATCTCGAGCTTCCCGTTCGCAAAGCGAAGCGTGCCTGAGAATCCGGCCAGGCGCAGCGGCAAGCGCCCATCCAGCGAGAACGTCCGAATCGTCCCCTTGTTCCAGTCGAATGCCGCGTTCAGGTCCATCGAGTCGGCGAATTCGGGTGCATTCAATCCCTGCATCTTGACCGTATAGCGTCCGTTCAGGGTGCCGGAGCCCAGCGGTTGCCCGGCCAGACTCGCGAGCTGTTCCACGTTGACCCGCGTGAGCGCGCCCGTGCCATTGAAAACCGGAGCCTTGCCCTTGAAGTCTGCCGTCCAGTCTCCGGCATGAGTGCCGCCCAGGAGATCGGCGCGGAACTGCGTCACCATCAATTGCCCGTTCTGTAGCCGGAATGCTGCGAAAGCATTCGTGCCGGCAAGTTTCCCGACCGCGATTCGCCTGGCCGAGACGCGGCCCACGGCGGTCGTGCGAGCCAGCACGGATTCGCTGTCGCGACGGCCGAACAGGCGATACCAGGGACGCTGCTTGCGCGCGGGGTTCACCAGCGAGTCGATTGTCTCGGCCGCGAGTTCGTCGAAGCTGAGGTTGAGTTCGGGACCGCAGGGCGCGTCCTCTTCGCAGTGACGCGGCACGAGGGCATCGCCGGTAAAGCGCAGCACACCGGCCGAGCCGTTCATCTTAGTCAGCCGGAACTGAACTCCACTGAAGCCGGCGTTCGCCGTGGCAACCTTGACTGGAGCGGCGATGCCCGGCACCTCGGCCGTGACATCCGAAAGAGTCGCAGAGCCGGCGACCGCCGGCTGCGGCAAACCTCTCCACTGTCCGGTGACAGCGAGAGCCACATCGGCCGAACCCGTGAGGTTGATGCTCGGCGCGCTTATGCCAAGAGCGCGCGCGACCGCAACCAGACGCTCGACCCGGGCGGGGCCTTCGATTCCCAGGTTGTAGCCCTGTGTGCCAAGCGATGCCGTAACCGTGGCCGGCTTGGCGCCCCGCAGATCGAGCGCGAACTGCGACACCGTCAGGAACTGGTCAGGAATCCCAACCCGCGTGCTCGGCTGGCGCGCATTGCGAATGCTCCCGGAGGCCGGCTTCGCGGCGGCCTCATCGGCGGGGGTTCGCACCCGCAGGCCGATGTCGCCCAGGACGAGAGGCGCGTCCAGCACCTCCGACTTGAGGGCGGCATCTTCGATCTTGCCTTCGCCCGTCCAGACTCGGCTTGCTGCGTCTGGGCCGTTGCGGCGGAACGTGGCCGTGGCGTTCACGACTCCCGTTCCGGTGATGTCGTTGGGCACGCCGCGTTTGGCGTGCTTGACGAACGCAACGACGTTATCGATCGGAACGGCTTCGGCCAGGACAGCAATATCGTAGGTGCTGGCCGAAGGTCCGAGCGAGCCGCCCACTTTCAGCGTTCCGCGTCCGGCAGGCAGAGCGCATGCAAATCCGTCCAGTGCATATCTCGGAAGCGTGGCGATGCCCGAGCAGCGCGCGTGCAGGTCCAGCAGTCCGCCTCCGGAGATGTCGAAGCGGCGGAAGTCGCGCACGCTGGCGTTGGTGCTGAAGTGCAGCTCCGAAAACGTGCCGCTCATCTCGCCGCTGAGTTCGAGGCCGCCGCGCCATCCGCGATCGCGTCCATAGACGAGCTTCGTGAGCTGGCCGAGTTGTCCCTGCTCCCACACCATGCGGCCCTGCAATGGCGTATCGCGCAGCATCTCGGCGCGGCGGAAGTTCACCTCGCCGCGGATCACGCCCGTGTCGGTGATGTTGACGTCGGTGCGCACGGGGCGGGCTTCGATGCGCACGCGCCATTCATTCTCGGCCGGGCTCCACAGCGCCAAGTCTGTGTCGGTCAGCGAGAAGACGCTCTTTTCGAGACCGTACTTGAAGTTCACCCGTCCGGTATCGACCTCGATGTAGGGGAAGCGCTTTCGGGCTTCGGCGGGCGCGGAGGTTGGAGCCACCTGCGTGCGAGACGCGCGCCACAGGATCGACTCGAAGTTCCATTGGCCGTTAGCGCCGCGGACAAGGTTCAAGCTTGGATACGTGAGTTTCAGTTTCGCCAGTTCAAGGCGTCCGTGCCAGAGCGATCTGAGCCGCAGGTCGGCCCGGACCTCCTCGGCGTGCAGCATCGGCTCCGCGCTGATTGCCGGGTCGTCGGCGATGCCGACATTCTCGAGGTAGAAACCGGGCTGGGGAAGCAGCCGCAGTTCGACGCTGCCGATCGTGACATTGCGTCCGACCGCGTTGCTCATCGATTCGGCGATCCTGCCGCGATAGCGGTTCACGTTGATGAACGGCGGGACCAGGATTCCAAGCACAATTACGACAATGACGGCGAGGACGATTCGTTGTACTGATACTCGGGGCATTAGAGCAGTTCCAATATTGCGGTATCCGGCAAATCGACGCCGGGTGAGAAGCCCGGCTGATTCACGGGATACACCTTTCGCGGCACTGGTCTAGCGAACCACATGCAGCATGCGGGACCAGCGCGTCTCATCGAAGAAGTGGATGATCACCTTGAAGATGAACGCGATTCGGTCCGTCAGATCCCGCTTTAGATATTGGCCGTCGGGGGTCTCAAACGACCAGTAGATGAACATCGGGCGCCCGACTACGTTTTCGCGGGGGATGAATCCCCAGAAACGGCTGTCCAGGCTGACTTCCCGGTTATCGCCCATGGCGAAGTAAGCGCCCTCGGGCACCACGAGCTGGCCGTTCTCCACGTACTGCGACATCGTCAGTTGCCACTCCGGACTCAGGCTGATCTGGGACATCGCGGGCGGAATGCTCGGAAAATTGTCCCGGAACGGGTTGTAGTCGTTCTCGCTCTGAATCGCGTAGGGCTCGTTTTGCCGTTCACCGTTGCGGTAGAGGACGCCATCGCGAAGATGCAGCCGGTCGCCTGGCATTCCGACGATGCGTTTCACGACGTACAGGCCGGGTTGCGACGGGGAGAGGAATACGACGATGTCTCCGCGCTGAGGGTCGCGGTAGGGGAGCAGCCAACTCATCCACGAAGCCTTCGGCGCAAGTCTTACGCGGTCCACGAAGACGTGGTCGCCGATCAGCAGCGTGCGTTCCATCGAGCCGGACGGGATCTCGAACGCCTGGAGACAGAACGTAATGATGAAGAGGCCGATGACCAGTACGGAGGAAATCGAGGCAATGAACTCTGCGGGTGTTTCCTTATGCTTTGCCGGCTTCTCTGGTTCCGTTTGGTTGGTGTCGGGCTTGGCCAACGATTCCTCCGCGACGAGCGCCGCCGGACGGATCAGTGGATGATGCTGAGAATCCGCCTCCAGCGAATGTTCTGCAACGCGAGAGCGAACCCATCGCGCACATGCAGAAGTCTATCACTCTCATCGTCCGTGAATACCGGTTCGCCTTCGCCGCCCCCTAAGGTCTGCATGGACCAATAGATCATGAGCGGACGGCCGATGATGTTCTCCTCCGGCACGAAGCCCCAGTAGCGGCTGTCGAGGCTCTGGTCGCGGTTATCGCCCATAACGAAGTAGTGTCCCGAGGGGATGATCATCTGCCCGTCCTCCACCAGTTTCTGAAGGTCGAGGTACCAGCGGGAGGTGATGTGAGTCGAACGCGCATTGCCGCCCGGGAAGTTGTCCCGGAACGCGTCCGGCAAGGACTCCTTGAACACGGCGTAAGGCTCGTCGAGCGCCTGGCCGTTGATGAAGACACGCCGCCGCACGATCCTGATCCGGTCTCCCGGAACTCCGATAACGCGCTTCACGAAGTGCTCCGACGGATGGATCGGGTAGCGGAAGACGATGATGTCTCCGCGGCGCACGGGACTGTACGGCAGCAGGGCCCGCAAGGTTCCGGCGGGTCCGTAATGCGCCTTGTCCACCAGCAGGTAGTCCCCGATCAGTAGCGTGTCTTCCATCGATTCCGACGGGATCTGAAAGGCCTGGATGATGAAGGTGATTACGAACACGGCGATCACCACGGTCACGACCAGCGATTGCGCCGAAGCGAGCCAGCCCTCTGGCAGCATCGTGCGCTCCTGCGCGGGGCCCGCAGACGCCGGCGCGACCTGCACGGGCGGCGGTGCGGCGTCGGAAACCGAAGCGGGCGCTGGCTCCTGGATTGGATCGTCGTTATGCAAGCTCAGCCCTTGTCATCCCCGGCGCCGCCGTCGGGCTTGTGGTCCGTACCGAGACGGTGCACGGCCAACTGTGCCGCCACCTGTCCCGCCCTCTTCTTCGAGGCCCCCGCGCCCTGCGAGGCGAACTCCACGCTCCCGTCGCGACCCCTGACACGTACTTCTACGATGAACTGCTTTCGATGTTCCGGGCCTTCTTCGCGGAGCAGAACGTACTCAGGCTCCGGACGCCCGCTGGCGTGCAGCATCTCCTGGAGGCGCGATTTGTAGTCGGCCAGCAGGAGTTCGTCCTCGACCTGCTCCAGCCGGGCGAGTTCCGGCAGCACGATCCTCTCCAGTATGAACGCGCGGGCCGGCTCAACGCCCCCGTCGAGATAAACGGCTGCGATTACGGCTTCGAGCGCATCGGAGAGCAACGTGCTTTTCGAGCGCCCCCCGGTTTTCTCCTCGCCGCGGCCAAGGCGGAGGAACTCGCCAAGCCTGAGTCTGCTGGCTACGCCCAGCAGGTATCTCGAACTGACGAGGTGTGCCTTGAGCTTCGACAGCTCGCCTTCGGCATAGGTTGGGAAGCGGGTGAACAGCTCCTGGCTGGTTACGAATCCCAGAACGGCGTCGCCCAGGAACTCGAACTGCTCGTTGTCGGCGCCGCCGTCCAGGTTCTCGCGAGCATGCGAGCTATGGGTTAGTGCGCGTTGCAGGAGTTCGGGGCGCTGGAAACGGTATCCGAGCGCCGGCTCAAGCGACTCTGTGGGAGCGTGCTTCATGTCTGCGAAAAGACCCCGCAGGAGTTCCGGCCCACCTGCTCCGGGAAACTGCGGGGTCTTTGTATTGTACCGACTCGCGAATTACCGCGGGGTGGGAGCCGACTGCGTCGCCGGAGCCGTCGGGGCCGGCTGCGTCGCCGGTCCCTGCGTCGCCGGGGTAGCTGCCGGAGTACCGGCCGGTTTCACGCCGCCCTTCTGGGCGATGATGCGCTCGAGGTCGGCCTTCTGCTGCTGCGCCATGCTGGTCATGGCAGCATCCTGACTTGCCTGCGCGACCTGAATGGTCTTGTTGATCGACTCGAGCGCCGCCTGGTACTTGCCCTGGTTGCGCTGCGCAGCGGCGATGCGGAAGTACGTTGCTGGATCGGGCTGCGCGGTGTTGACCTGCGCGCCCTTCACGAAATTCTGCTCGGCGGCCGCGAAATCCTTGCGGTTGAAGGCGATCGTGCCCAGGGCCGTGTACGCCCACTCGCGAATCTGGTTCTTCAAACTGGCGACGGCTTCGGGAGGCGCGGTGGCGGACACGCGGGGCTCTTCCGCGTTCTTCAGCGCTTCGTTCGCGAAGCGGGTCGCGTCGGCCCAGCGCTCTTCCTTGTCGAGATCGCTCGCCCTCGTGCGTTCCGCCAGCACCGTGGCCATCTGCGCCAGCGTAAGCGGATCGTCCGGATCGAAGGTCAGCGCCCGGCGGCCCGCTTCGGTGGCCTTGTCCGTGTTACCGGCCTGGAGATACGTGAGCATCGCGCGCTGGAATAGAGGACCCTTGAACTGGCTGTCGGGATACTTGGCGGCGAAATCGTTGGCTGCGGCCTCCAGCGCGGTTCCGTCCGTAAGCTGAGTCGCAGCCATGTACGCGTCGGCCTCTTCCTTCGACTTTGGCGCCGGGTTCGTCTTGGTGCCGGCCGGGAACTGAGGTTGCTGCTGCGGTTGCTGCTCCTGCTGAGCGGTACTGCCGGGCTGCCCGGGCTTATCTGCCTGTGCATCCTGCGCAACGCTGAAAGAGCTGAACGCCAACAGAGCGCAGCAAAGGGTTATGAAAGGTTTCATTGCATTCTCCCCGGGATGCGCGATCGTTCGCGGCATCCCCATACATCTATTCAGGCTGCTGTGAACGAGCAGGTGGAGCATACGGCTTTTCGATGCCGCGTTCCGCCGCCGCTTTAGTATCGGATGCCTTATCGCCGGCGAGCAGAGCTGCTCGGTAGTGCTGCAAAGCTGTGTGGCGGTCTTGCTGCAGGTCGAAGATTCTGCCCAGGTAGATGTGCGACCACGCCAGGGTTCGGCTGTCCTTGGCAGAGCCGATCGTGCGCTCGAAGTACTTGCGCGCTTCTTCCATCCGGCCCTGCAGCGTCGAGGCGCGTGCCAGCACGAACAGCGCGCGTCCGGCGTCTTCGCCTTTGTCCAGCGATTGCTGCGCGTACTTCGCTGCCGCGTCGAAGTTTCCGTCCGTCAGCGCGCGTTCGGCAAGTTCGCCGAAGGCAAGCTGCTGGCGGCGTCCGCTGCCCACGACCTCGGGAGTGGACGACGACGCGAACTGGATGGAACCCGCCCTCTTCATCTCGCGGCCGAGATCGATCCCGAAGAGCCAGTCGGGGTACGCTTCGCGGAGCCCTACTTCGTCCTTCTCGTACTTGATCAGCGTCTCGTAGAAGTGGCGCGTCAGCACAAATCCCTCGCGCATCGAGCGCTCGACCTGCTCTTCACGCTGACGCTCGGGACCCTTCACGCCCCCAAGCGTGCGCGCTTCCACCGCCCGGATCAACGACTCGGTTACCAGCAGCGCGACATCCTGCTTGTAACTGGCTGCGAGCGGAGCATCGGCGACCGTGTCCAGGATCGGCGAGAGACGATTCAACTGGTTCGCGCGCTTGAGCGCGAGCGGGTCGAGAACGAAGTGCAGGTACGTATGGCGAACCTGTTCGAGGCTGGTCCTGGCTTCCGGCGAGAGCACGACGAAGTAGTCGTCGCCGTAATTGCGCGAGTTCGTCTGTCCCGGCGCAGCCAGCGGCTCGAGGTAGACGAGAAAGTTCCGTCCGACGTAGCCGCTCATCGGCTTCTTGAGATACACGTCGGTTGAGACCAGCAAGTTGGTGATGGGCTCGCGGAACTGGTCCACCAGCCGCTCGTAATCCTGGATGTGACTCCGGTAAATGCGGTTGAGTTCGGTGGTGACGTAGAAGGTCTGAAGCAACGGCACGAAGCCGAGGACGTTGGCGGCGTCCGGCGGCAGGTCGGCCTCCTTGACCTTCGGCGTGAACGCCGGAGCCTCCCCGAGGTTGAGCGCGAGCGAAACGTACTGCGCCAGCGTGCGCGAGTTATCCGCCTGGCGGTGCTCGACGTAATACTTGCACATCTGCGCCAGCGCGTTCTGCGCCTGGGTTGTCTGCGCCGCCTGCACGACTTCCGCCCGCACCTGCTGGCGGATGGGCAGCGAAGTGGCGAGGTCCTGGTCGTAGCCGCACGCGTTGATGGCGGCCATGACGGTGAACATTGGCTCGCTGTACTCGAGGCTCATGCGCGGTGTTTCCTGCGCCACGGAGGTCGAGAGCAGAGTCAGAATGACAGCAAGAATGATCGACAGACGGGACACGGAGTCCAGTGTGCCTCCTATGAGGAAGTTGCGTCGGATGTCGTGCCGTTCAGTGTAAGGGTTCGCCAAGGGGAGAAGCAATCGGCGGGCGCCCGTTGCGCCCACGGCTTCTCTCGTTCCGGCGACGGGCCGCGTTCGGCTCCGCCCGCGGGACCATGACGGTCCCGCTTAGCCTTTCACGCTGATTCCGGAGAAGGTGAGGATGGCGCGGCCGCTGGTGGGCTGGCCAAAGCTGGTCGCGGGACGGAACACGGTGAACAGCATCATGTTCTTGATCTCCGGCATCCGGGCCTGCGCGTCGTCCGGGCCGGCCAGAATGCGGAAGTCGTGTACGCGGCCGCTGGCATCCACGTACGCCTCGATCACGTACGCGCCATCGGTTCCGCTGACCTCAGGGACGAACGGAGACGAGGACAGCTCCGGCGGAATATAGAGATTCGTCGGTACATCGTTGCTGGCGCTCAATTGCACGGGCATCAGCATCCCGATCAGCAATCCGAAGATGATGACCGCGCTCAGCATTCCCGCCGTCGCCGGCACCATGAACGCGTTCGTCGCGTTGCGCCAACGCATCAGGATGGCTTCCCACGGGTCGCGGCGCGCCGCTGCCAGCTGCTGCGACATCATCACGCGAATCTTTAATGACAGATCCGGGGGAGCCTGCTTGCGGCCCAGCGCCGACACTGCACGTTGTGTCACGGACAGCAACGACACTTCCTCGCGGCAGCGCTCGCACTCTTCCAGATGATTGCTGACCGCATGCATCTGTTTGCCTGTCATCGCCGAGTCGATATACGACGACAGCAACCGTTTGGCCTCGGCACAATTCATGACGTTACCTCGACTTCATGGCTGCCCATGGCGGATTTGCCACGGGTGCGTCTTCCTTCAGCCCCGGTCCGGTCCCGTACATCGAGTCCGAGCGCCGGCCCCACCTCCTGCACGCAACGCAACAGGCGCTTCTTCAGCGCGTCACGTCCGCGAACCAGGCGGGACTTGACCGTACCCAGCGATACGTCCATCACTTCCGCGATCTGCTCGTAGGAGAGCTCTTCGATATCGCGGAGGATGACCGTCGTGCGATACGGCTCCGGCAACTCTTTCAAAATGTCTTCCAGCTTCTCGCGCGCTTCGCTGTGCATCAGCACCTCGAGCGGCGATGCGGCCTCGTCCACCAGCGCGCCTGCGCAGGTGAACCTCACTCCGTCTTCCTGTTCGAACGTGGGTTCGATCGCCGTCTCGCGCACCTTGTGGCGGAACCACCAACGGCGGCGGTTCGAGGCCTCATGCAGAGCGATGCGATAGATCCACGTTTTCAAGCTGGACTCCCCGTTGAAGCGCTGGATGCCCCGGAAGACCTTCAAAAAGACTTCCTGGGTCGTATCCGGCGCGTCGGACGGATCGTCGAGGATGCGATAGACGAGGCTGTAAATCGGCTGGTGGAATTGTGCGATCAGCCAAGCATAGGCGTCCTCGGATCCCGCCTGTAACTCGGCGACGATCGAGGCTTCTTCCTGGCGCAAGGGGATTGCGCTGGCAAGCTCGCCCACGGTTGTGACCCCCACGGCGGTACGCACCGCTTGGCCTCCATCTTACTCGCATCCGCGTGCCTGCAACAAATTCGGGGCACTGCGCGGATGGTTACGGCAGGTACCTTGACCGGGGCACGGCTCAGGTACCGCCATCCGACCTTCCCCAAAGGACGAAAGGGCAGTCGCCCCCATTTGGCGACTCACCCCTATAGACCCCGTGCTGGTTACGGAAGTTCCCGAAATCCCAATTACTTCTGAATTACTTATTGTGGCGGCTTGGGCGCTGCCGCCTTCGGCTTGCGGGCGCGCGGTTTGGCCGGCTTCGTATCGTCCACCACGACTTTCTTCGGAGGAGCCTGCTGCCGCGCCAGTTGCGCAGCGCGAACCGTCTGGCGCAACGACGCGAGTTCGCCATCGCGCATCCCGGCCAGCCAGTCCAGGCGGTCGGCAAGGCTGCGACGCACCTGGTCGAGCGCGCCCACGTCCTCCGCCAGCGGCTCGTACTGGTCCCTGGGACCGAACGCACCGGCGGACTCCGCGACGGGCGCGAGCACGTCGAAGACGACGTTCAGGTTGCGGTAGAGCTTGAAGTTCGGCGAGAGGTCCTGCGGGGCGGCCTGAACGCGCGCGATCAGGTCCGGGATCGCACCTGTAAGGTTCCGCTGTATGGAATCGATGGTGTTCTGCGCCTGGCGCTTGATGTCTTTATCGGCCTTCCACTTATCGACCCGCAGTCGCGCCAGGTTCACCGCCGCGCTGGAGGACACGCGCTGGAGGCTGGTCAGAAGGTTGTTCAGCGCGGCGATGTCCGCGTTGTAAGCGTCGTTCGGTGGTTGTCCCTGCAAGGGCGGCTGCGCAACTTGCGCCGGCGGGGCGGGTGCGGTGGGCTGCTGAGCGCCGGCTGTAGAAGCCAGCAGCAGAAGAAAGAGGAGAACCGTTGTTTTCATGCGTGCTCTCGTGCCACTCGGAAAACGAGTGCTGCCCATTTTAGATGCAAAGAGACGGGCAGGCTGCGCGAGGTCGCGCATCACAGGCTTGGGCGGCAGCTGATCGGTCCCCGTGTCGGCTCGTTTCCAAGGGGCGGAGACGGCGGGGAACTACACCCGTGCCCGCGCTTCACAGGGGACGAACGGCGGTTCGTGGACGACCGTCCGGTAAACCGCCGGAGCATGGATGCGTCCGCTGGGCTGCTCGGGGCTGCGAGGCGCCGGCTGCTGGAACCGGAAGAACATCAGGGCAGTCAGGGCTCCGAACAAGAGAAGGCCGAGCAGGACGATCAGGATGCGCAACGTGCCACCGGTGCCCGGAACCTGCCGGACCGGTGTTTCATTGGCCGATCTCGATCTGCCACGGTCATGAACGGGGGCATCGTCGGCCGCGCCTGCGTCGCGGTAGTCGTTGCCGAGCAGCGGATGATCGGCGCGGCGCATGGGAGTCCCGCGTGTGTCGTCGCGAACCACGTCGGCGTTGTCGCTCGTGGCGCCGCTGCCGCGCGTGGTCTCGTCGCGCCTCGCGCCGCCTTCGATCGACTCCCAGCCACGCTCGCGCCAATCGGGTTCAGGGTTGCGGTTCGGGTTTGCCATAAGTTTTGAGATGCGACTGCGAGGGCTCGGGTGCGTTCGTGACACGCGCCGGGTGCGCGGGAGCGGACGCGAGGTGTGTGCGCACTTGCGTACGAGCTGCACCGGTCTCCTCGCGTGCGCGTTCCCGGCCCAGATTTGACGGAACGAGGGATGCTGCGCGACAATACAAAAGTCGCAAACGTTATCGCGACGCACATGAGAGTGGGCCTGTGGCGCAGCTGGGAGCGCGCTTCCATGGCATGGAAGAGGTCGTCGGTTCGATCCCGACCAGGTCCACCAAAGAAATCACCCGCCTTCGGCGGGTTTTCTTTTTTTAGTTAGTCTCTATCCTTCACTCCTGCCTTTGCAGCGCACGCGCTGCGTAGAAGAACGACACCGCCGTAAACACCAGGAAACCTGCCGCCTCCAGCACAACTTGTTGCGTGTTGCCCACGCCGATCGTGCCCCAGCGCAGGCAATCGATCTGCCACGTGATTGGGTTTGCCAGCGCCGCGTAGCGGAACCACGCGGGCAGCGGTTCCAGCGGGTAGAACATGTTGCTGGCGAACAGCAGCACGAAGTACAGGATCGACGTGACGGTGTTGAAGACGTCATTGCGTCGCGTGCTCAGTGCGAAGATCGAGTAAAGGAAGAACCAGCCGGCCGTGCCAATCACGATCGTGCAAAACACGAATGGCATGCGCTCCCAACGCAGATCGATGTTGAACAGCAGCGCGGCGATCCCCACGGTTATTACGGTCTGCACTACGGTTACGAGCAGCGTAAAGAGAACCTTCCCGATCATGTACGCCGACCGGCTCAGCGGGTACGTGAGCATCTCGAAGAAGATTCCGTTATCGCGGTCGAGAAAGAACGACCACGACGTGTTGGACGCGATGCCGAAGCTCGCCATCGCCAACACGCTGCTGAGAAAGAAGGCATTGTAGTCCACGCCTTCACCGGCGAGTGGCGCGCCCAGCGCGGCATTCACGCCCACGCCGAACATCAGCATGTAAGTGAGCGGGAAGAACACGTCCCAGAAAATGAACACGAGGTTCGTGGCGCGGATCTTCGCCTCGCGGTAGAGCATCGCGTTGATGGCCGTCATGATTTCACCTGCTCCTGCGTCAGTTCGAGGAAGACATCTTCCAGGCTGGCGCCATTCACCTCGAGACGCAGCACGCGGCGGTTGCGAGCCAGCGCCGTAACCGTTTCGAGCACCTGCCCTTCAGGGGTTTTGAACGCGACCTCAAGCGTGTTGTTCTCGATGCGGGTGCGCAGCGTCGGCAGACTCTGGAGTTCACTCTCGATATTTTCTGGCATCGAGTCGAAGGTCATCGAGACCTCGTACACGCCCTGCGAGAGCAGCTTCAACGTGCTCAGGTCGCCGCGCGCAACCTGACGGCCACGGTCGATGATGAGGATGTCCTGGCAGAGTTCCTCTGCCTCGCTCAATATCTGGGTCGTAAGCACGATGGTGCGGCCACGCCGCGCTTCGTCGCGAAGCAGGCTCATGACTTCGCGCTTCAGCAGCGGGTCCATGCCCGTCGAGAACTCATCGAGGAAGAGCACCGGCGTGTCAGCCATGAAGCACTTCGCCACCTGCACGCGGCGTCGAAACCCGCCGCTGAGGTCCTGCACCTTGCGATCGACCTCTCCCGCGAGGCGGAAGCGTTCGATGACCTCGTCCGCGCGGCGACGCGCCGTCCGTCTGTCGATCTCGTGGAAACGAGCGAAGGTGAGCAGGTTGTCGCGGACGCTGAGAAGAAGATCGACCGCGGTCTCCTGGATGACGCAAGCGATGCGCCGGCGTACCTCAAGCGGCTGCTCAAGCACGTCAAACCCCAGCACCGACACAGTGCCGCCGGTCGGACGGCTCAACGTGGTCAGGATCTTCAGTGTGGTTGACTTCCCAGCGCCATTCGGTCCGAGCAAGCCGAAAATGGTCCCTGGCGCGACAGCGAAGCTAAGGCCGTCCACGGCACGAACGGAGCCGAAATGCTTCACCAAATTGTGTACTTCGAGAGCGTAGGTCATGCGAAGTTACCCATACGTCGATCGGGTGATTCGATGCGTTGTACTTGTGTCCGTTGAAAGGAGGCACACACGCGGACCCGTACATGCCGGGAACGTGTGCTTCGGCAAGGTGCCGACTTAGAGCGATTGGACGGGGATTCTCATGGCAGTATTCCGAAGCGAAAACGCTAACGCGACTGTGTTGAGATTGTCAATCGCCAGCGCGAACATCCAAAGCAAAGCTGTATCGGCAGGTTGTCCCTTGGGACCGTGTACTGCCGTCGCGCCGCAGGGATCTCCGCGCCACCGCTTACGTCACACCTGAGCCGCCAGGGACGAGGTTGCGTCGTTGCGCACCTGCGGCTTTGCGCCTTTGATCAGGAGCCACAGCATGAGCGCAATCTCTCCCAGCAGGGCAGGGAAGGCGATGTTCGAGACCATCGTCTCGTACTGCGGCAACAGCAAGCCGGTGAAGCTGATCGCCACGTAGGCGACTCCGTTGACGGCCAGCCACACGCCTATGAACCGGGGCAGGAAGCCCGACCTGTACGTGAGGATCGCCAACGGGAAAAGCCAGAGACCCCAAAGGATTTCGGCGGCAACGACTAACTGGTGATGGAGGCGCAGGAACAGCATGGCCAGCGCGTCCCGCTGCGGTTTGTCGAAGGCGGAGAGGAAATCTTCGCCGCGGATGAGCATCAGGGCAGCAGCGTCGTTCAGCGGGTTGAGAAAGTCGATGGTTGCCGGTATCACACCCCCGACGATCACCATGAGTACAGCCTGGTACTGGCTCACTCCCTTGAACAATCTGTAGAGCGCCAGCACGAGGAAGATCAGGATCACGCCGCAGAGCAGTTCGCTGAGGATGCCCAGACGGAACTGCAACTGGTGGGCAGCGATGTTGTTGGCCGTGGCCGTCGCGTCGCCGCGCACGAAAAGTGCGCCGGGGATGTAGAGAAGGCGAAACGGCGCGACAAGGACGAGGAGCAGGTACCAGAGTCCGGCGACTCTGCCTGGGTTCTGGATACGGTTCATGTTCCCTCCTTTGGGCCTGCCGGAGGTACGGCGAAGGCCGCCAGCAAGTTTCCGCCTATGCCCTTGAGCCGGTACGAGAACTGGAGGTGGAATGTTGCATATTTCCGGCGAGACTTCCAGCGTTCTCTCGCCCGGAAGCGCGGATCGCTCGGGCACCTCTGGTTGGAAGGGCGTTATTGGCCGTCGTCTTGCGAACCGTTCTTGTAGGGACAGTGGCGGCATCCCGAGCCGCAGCAGTATCCGCGCTGGAGCAGGTAATGCGCGGTGAATACCATGCGGCCCAGTTCGTCGTAGTAGAAATCCACTCCCTCTTTGGGATCGGTATTCAGGGGCATGTCAACGCCTTGGAGATCAACGGCGTTCTTCCGGTCGTGCGCGTTCGCTTCCGCTTTGATTGCCGTTGTCCGCCGCTTCGCGTTTCGAACGCGCAGTGCGCCGGCGCTCGCGGCGTTCCTGCCGCCTCTGTTCGCGTCCCAGGGACTGGGCTGCCCTCAGCAGCAGGTTGGCGCGAAGCTCGGCGTCGTAGACGCCCTCGGCATGCCGCAGCGTCGCCTCCGGCCAGAACCTCATGCCCGCTTCGATGACGCCGCCCAGGTTTGCCAGGGCCGCCTTGTATTCGTGTGCCCGATCCGGATTGAGTTCGACGATGCGCGTGATGTACCTGACCCCCAGATCGATGCCGGAGGCGATCATCTGCTCCATCTCGGAGGTCTGCGCCTTGCCGTCGGTGTTGCCCCGGTTGATTGCGATGCTGACCTTCCGAAGCGACTCGCGCATCCGGGTAGTTTCGGCATCGTTGGCCGGAGTCCTGCGCTCGATGCGCTCCGGGCTGGCGCCGCTGGAACTCTTATCCGCAGCCGGTCGCAGGCTCCGCAACGGCTCGTACCTCCTGGCCAACTCGCGCGCAAGCGCCGGGTCCCGCTGCTCGAGAATCCGGTGACTGGTCCAGTACAGCGCCCGCAGGTTGCCGAGGGTGGCGCGGTCCGCCGAGGCAGGGTCGGCGGCGACCTGATCCAGCTGGCGGAGCAGGCGTGTCGCGATTTCGCCGGCGGCCTCCTGCAACAGGGGTTCAGACCCGCATTTTTGCCTGGAGAATCCGTTGACGAAATCCGCGAAGTGGACGTAGTCGTCGGCGTTATTGCCGGCACGCACGTACTTCGTAGCCTGCTGTAGCATCTCGTCACAGTGGTCCGGATTGCCGCGGAATGCAGGCGTGACTTCCAGGAGTGCGTTGTAAGGAAACGCGCCGTTCTCTCCCAGCGATACGGCAGCATCGCGGATTTGCGGATAGGACTTGGGGCCCAGCTTGGCGGCGAACGCCGCGAAGACCTTCCGCGCGGCATACATGCGCAAGTCCGGCTCGTTCGGGGTCATGTCGGCGCGCAGCAGCCACTCGAGGGCCTGTTCGGGATCGGCATCGGCAATGCCTTGCAGCGCGCGCATCTGGATTTGCATGCGCAGTTCCCCGGCGTCGATGGTCTGCTGAGCGGCGCGGAACACTTCTTCGCACCACCGTTTGCTGAGGTCCTTCTGCCGCATCTCTCCGGCGGCGACGCACAGCGACGACTGCAAGCGAACGGAGGTCTGCGGGTCGATCTCGCGGGATGCCGCGAAGCTCGCCTCAAGCGTTCGGCGTGCCAGGCGTTCGCGTGCTCGATCGGCTTTCGCCACCGCGGCGCCCGGACGCCGCTTGACGATCACTACGCTTTCCGAACGCTCCGACTGCGCGGGCGCGGCTTGCAGCAGGGCCGTGATGAGCAATGCGGCGATCAGGATGGGGCGCTTGTGGTCCATATCCAACCCGTATCAGTGTAACCGTGCCGCTCGTGGCAGGAGCAAGGCACGCGCTACAATCGAGGGGCAGAGCGGAACGCTGTTCGCGGCCGGATGCGGGCAGGCTCAGCATCGAATGTTGGGACCTTCACACGGATCATGTCAAAAACTCGCGCAAAAAAGATCAAGCTGGTGCTGCTGGACGTCGATGGCGTGATGACGGACGGCACGATTTTCCTGTTTCCTGCTCCCGCCGGTGCGCAGCAGAGCGTGCGCTCGCTGGCGGAGAGCAAAGCCGATGCCGGCGGGTATGCGATCGCCTCGGACTCGGTTTTCGAAGCGAAAGGCTTCAACGCGCACGACGGCACAGGGATTTCGCTGGCCAGGCTCGGCGGACTCAAGACCGGAATCATCACCAAGCGCATTAGTGAGACCGTGCGCCTGCGCGCCCGCGACCTCAAGGTCGATCACGTTTACCAGGGAGCAGCCGACAAGCTGAGCGTCTTCCACGAGATACTCGACAAGGAAGGGCTCACGCCCGACCAGGTGGCGTATGTCGGCGACGACATCATCGACCTGCCCGTCATGCGCGCTGTCGGACTGGCCATCGCGGTCGCCAACGCGCGCGAGGACGTGAAAGACGAGTCGCATGTCATCACCGACCGGCGCGGCGGAGACGGCGCTGTTCGCGACGCCATCGAGTACATCCTGAAAGCGCAAGGGAAGTACGAGAAGTGCGTCGAGGCATACATCGCGAGCCGCACGCCCGATAAGAAGTAAACGAAATCCAGCAAGCAGAAAAAACCCACCGGGAAACTTTTCCGGTGGGTCACCGTTTCCCCTGAATGTGGTCTTCAGGAGGCTCTTGCTTGTTAGACACATGAAGGTCGAAAAGGTTTTCTCGTAAAAGCGGAACTTGCCTGTTTCGGGACTAAGGGGTAACGGCGACCGGCGCGGCACTCATCAATTCATTGAACCTCGGGTCCTGGCGCAACCCCACGAAGTCCTCGTTGCTGTAAACCTCGGCGATCTGCGGGTACCCGTCTTCCATCGCGCGCCGCAGATTCAGCAACGCGTGCTCGAGGTCTCCCACCTTGGCATACAGGCGCGCCAGCATGAACGCATACCGGCCGCGATCCTGCGGCCCCCGAACATGGGCCGAGATGCCCAGGCTGGAGGTCCGCTCCAGGATCTCGGGGTCCATGGCCAGCGCTATGGCATACTCCCGCAGCGCGTCGCCAATCTCGTCGTTGTCGAAGTAAGCCGCTCCAAGATTGGTGTGGAATGCCGGGGAGTCCCGAAGCTCCAGCGCCTTCCTGTAGTGGGAAATGGCGCGGCGGTAATCTTTCTTCAGGTAGAAGGCGACCCCAAGATTGTTGACCGCCTCGGCGTACTTCTTGTCCTGTTTCGTGGCTCGTGAGAAGGCTTGAATTGCCTCGTCATACCGCCCGAGCTGGAGCGCCGCCATCCCTGCCTTGTTCCACAGCGGAGCGCTGCGACCGTTCTTCTTGAGAGCGAGCGCGTAGTACTGGCGTGCGCCTTCGTATTCCTTTTGCGAACGGAATGCGTCGCCGCGCTGCTCCAGTTCGGCAACGGACAGCGAGGCGGTGGACTTCTGGCCGTCGCCGTCGAATGTATCTCCGGCCGAGCAGAAGACGGAAACAGCGCAGAGAAGCGCCAGGCAGGTGAGACGTTTCAGAGACATCGCTCTTCGTATTCTGTCACACCCGGTCCGAAACGCGGCCTGAATCACTGCGGGATCGCCGGCGGACGGGATGCCATCAGTTCCGCGAACCGCTGATCCTCACGCAGCCTTGCGAATTCAGGCTCTTTGTACACCTCCTCGATTTCTCCGTAGCCGTCCTCCATCGCCCGGCGCAGCGCGAGCAGCGCCCGGTCGAAGTCGCCATTGGAGGCGTAGAGCTTTGCCACGATGTAACTGAATCGCGCGCGGTCTTCCGGAGCCGTCATGCGAGCGGCTACCCCAACCTGCGATGAGCGGTCGAAGACCGTGGGATCGAGTTCGTAGGCGCGGCGATACTCGGCGATGCCACGCTCGATTTCATTGTTCTGCAAGTACACGGTGCCGAGATTGCTATGGAAGGAAGCGGAGGTCTCGCGGAGCGCAATGGCTCGCCGGTATTCCTTGATGGCGCGGCCGTATTTCTTGTCGAGGTAGTACACCACTCCGAGATTGTTGTAGGCCTCGGCGTACTGTTTGTCGGCCTTGATGGCGCTCTTGAGGGCCTTCCTCGCTTTGCCCTTATCGGCCATGCCTATGTACGCCATGCCTATCTTGTTTTGAAGGACGGCAACCGTCTTGTGCGGCGGCTTCTTCTTCAGCGCAGCCTTGAATGAATCGATGGCCTGAAGGTATTCCTTCCGGGCCCGCTGCTGGTCCCCCAATTTTTCGAGTTCTTCGACCGAAAGCTGCGACAGGTCCGGAGCGGGCGCAGGGAAGGGCTGCACGTCCTGGATTTGATTGTTAGGCGCTGGAGTCACTGAAGGTGACGGTGCCGGAGATAGCTGGGCCGCGGCACCGGAAGTGAAAAGCAGCGCAACGGCAGCGATCGTTAAACGGCCGAACATGGAGGGATCCCCCTTGACGGCGACCTTTGTACTGCGAACTGCGGGTTTTGAACCCGTTCCGTCGCCGACTCTGGCTCACGCCATATTAGACCTACGGAGGGGGCGGATTGTTAGCTTTCTGCTGCTCGGGCTTCTTGTCGCCCGACTCTCCCTTGAGTGCGCCGATGAACTTGCCCCAGAAGCCCTTCTTCTTCTCCGGAGCGGGCTGTCCCGGAGCGGGAACCGGCTCTCCCGGAGCGGATGCCGATTGTGCCGCCGGCCGGGCTCCGGGCGGAATGACCTGTGCCGGGCCATTGATCACCGGGGGAACCGGCGCGGACGGTCCCATGCCGAGGATGCGCTGGAAGAAATTGGGATTCGCCTGGTCGCAGGTCATCTTCGGCTCGGTGCCGGCGATGAACGCGGCGTTGTAGTCATCCGGGCACGAAGCCGTGGCCAGCAGGTTCGTAGCCTTGTCGAGCTGCACGTCAACCACGCCGGAGGGCTGCGGGAAGTCCCCCGGACTCTTGTACTGCGGCAGAGCGACGGCGCGCTTCATGAACTCCGCCCAGATGGGCGCAGCCGTGGTTCCGCCGCTCAACTTCAGGTCGCTGTAATCGTCGTAGCCGACCCAGACGATGCAGAGCAGGTTCGTCGTATATCCCGCAAACCAGGCGTCGTGTGACGTACCCGTCTTGCCGGCGGCTGGAGCGTTGAAGCCCCGGGCACGGACGTTGTAGCCGGTGCCGTGGTTCACCACCGCCTGCATCATGTTGGTCAGGACGTACGTCACGCGCGGATCGAGCACCGGGCGCGTCCCGTTTCGGAAATCCTCGACGACTTCGCCCTGGGCAGTGCGCACCGAGCGCACCATGATCGGGTCCACACGCGTGCCGCTGTTGGCGAACACCGTGTAGGCTCCCGCCATTTCCAGCGGGCTTGCGTCGTAGGCTCCCAAGGCCATCGCCGGAGTGGCCTTCACCGACGTGATACCCGCGGCGCGAGCGAGTTCGACTACCTTGTCGTAGCCGACGGTCTCGGCCAGCTTCACCGTCGCATTGTTCAGCGATTTCTGCATGGCGAAGCGGGCTGTCACCTGGCCGTGATACTCGTTCTGGTAGTTGCGCGGCTCGTACACCTGATCACCGTAAACGAAGGTGGTCGGCGAGTCGTCGATGAGGGACGCCGGTGTAAAGGCGTTCTCCGTCGCGTCTCCGATGCTCGTGTTCAGCGCTGCCGCGAACACGAACGGTTTGAAGATCGAACCGGTCGGGCGCTTGGCCGTGGCGTGGTTGAGCTGCGAAAAACCGTAGTTGCGTCCGCCGACCAGGGCGAGGACATCGCCCGTATGCGGGTCCAGCGCCACGAGCGCGACCTGCGGGACCGGCCCGGGCGCCTCAACCTGCTCGACCTTGGCGTTCTTGCCCTTGCCAACCTTCTTGCGGCGGAGCCGCTGCTTGCGCACCTGTTCGTCCACCAGGTCCATTCCGACCTGCACAGCCTCGGCGGCGGCGTGCTGGAGCTCGGGATCGATCGTCGTGTAGATGCGGTACGCGTTCTCGTTCAGGTCGCGTTCGCTGTAGCGGCCGTTCAGCGTGTCCTTCACCAGATCGACGAAGTACGGAGCGTCGCTGGCCTCAACGTTCGGAGGCGCGAGCTTCAGCCCAGTGGCTTTGGCCCGGTCGCACTCCTCTCGCGTGATCGTCCCGGTTTCCACCATGGACTCCAGCACTACATTGCGGCGCTCGGTCACGCGGTCGGGTCGCTTGTACGGGTTCAGGATGTTGGGAGACTGGATCATCCCGGCCAGCGTCGCCGCCTCGGGCAGCGTCAGGCTCTTGATGTCCTTGCCGAAATAGGAGCGCGAAGCCTCCGCCAGCCCGTGGATGGAGAACGACCCGCGCTGGCCCATGTAGATCTGGTTCGCGTACAGCTCGAAGATCTGCTGCTTGGTGAATTTCTGCTCAAGCTCGATGGCGATGAGCATCTCGGTCAGCTTGCGCTTGATCTTCTTTTCGGGTGACAGGAAGAATCCGCGGGCGATCTGCATGGTCAGCGTTGAGCCGCCCTGCTCCTTGCCGCCGCGTGTGATGTCGATGTAGGCCGCCTTGGCCAGGCGGAAGTAGTTGACGCCGCTGTGCTGAAAGAAGCGCCGGTCCTCGATGGCGAGGACGGCATCCACCATTACCTTCGGCAGGTCCTCGAAGCGCACGATCTGGCGCTTGGTGCGGTCCTGGCCTTCGAAAAGGGCGGTGACTAGTTGCGGCTCGAGTTCATAGCCGTCCAGCGGCTCGCCGTTGGCCGAGGTGATGGCTTCGATCTGCGACCCGCCGCCGGTGCGAATCACGGCGCCGTCGGGGCTGTGGTACGACTCGGGGCCGGGATAGATCTCGATCGCGCCGCGCCCGGTCTTGAAGGTGCCCATCTGGGAGTCTATGCCCGCGCTCCGGTCCACGTATCCCGCGCGGCGGAGCTCGGTGGCGATCTGTTCGACCCCTATCCGGTCGCCGATCCGCACCACCCGAGGGCGGGCGTAAATTTTGGCCGACGTGTTGAAGATCTGCCCGCGCATCCGGCGGTCGATGATCCGGTCGTACTTAACGTAGTAGTACGAGAAGACGGCCAGGAAAAGGACGGAAAGTGCGATCGCCGATGCGACTGCGATTCGCACCATGCCGGCTCGACGGCTTGCGGCCGGAGCAGTAAACCGATTGCGCGGGATTTTCAGTTTGATAGCCACTTCAGTATCAGAGATGCCGCTCTTGGACTCTACGTTTCAATGCCAAGTTCCGGGCTGACAACGCCCAGACCATTAGACGAAGTGAGGAGTGCAGCAATGTCGACGGAGCGGTATGGCTGCCGCTTGGCAGCGCATCGGCCAGAGAGCCCTATTGTAGCGAGAGGAGAAGGCCCGCGCCAGCCAGAGCAGTTCAAAAGTTGCCGTACCCGCGCGCAAGCCGGGCAAAGGCGCCCGGCTTATGGGCGCCTTTCGCGGAACTGCCCCAGCACAGGGACCGCTGGCGGGCTGTGCCCTAGATCTTCTTGTTCTTGGTTCCGGGTCGGAAGTTCAGCTCGAGCGGATACCCCGGCAGATTGATCTGCACCGTGTATTCCGCCCAGATGGTCAATTCCTTGCCCACCCGCTCGACATGGATCTGCTGGGCCGTCAGCGGGATCTCCAGTTCCTGGGCTTTCAGCGCCACGGCATCGGCCACGTCCATATCGCTGCGGTTCTCGGCGTAGCTCTCGATCCGGGCCTGGTTCTCGAGGTAGTCCTGGAAGGCGTAGTTGGCGTAGTAGGCCGGAAAGACTTGCCATGCCAGATAGAAGGCCCCGATCACAACCAACAGTCCGACGAGTGCTCTGATTTGCTTCATGCCGCCTTTCGGGTACGGGCACACTGCGGCGGCCCCTACCGCGTCTCCTCCGCAACAAACTTTCCTACCAGCTCTGGAATTGACGCGATAGTAGCATCGACACTCTCCCGTGTCGACCGGCGAACTACCTCAACTTTGCCCTCGGCAAGCTTCTTCCCGACGTTGACGCGGTAGGGAATGCCCACCAGGTCGGCGTCCTTGAACTTCACCCCGGCGCGCTCGTCGCGATCGTCGAGAATGACGTCGTATCCGGCCTTCTCCAGCGCTTCGGCGATCTCCTGGGCGGCCTTGGAGATGTTCGCATCGGCCACGTTGGTCGGGACCACGACAACCTGGAACGGAGCGATCGCCGGAGGCAGCCAGAAGCCGTTCTCGTCGTGGCTCTGCTCGATGCAGGAGGTCAGGATGCGCTCGATGCCGATGCCGTAGCTGCCCATGATCGGCGTGACTTCCTTGCCGTCCTTGTCGAGAACCCGCGCGCCCATCGATTCCGAGTACTTGTAACCGAGCTTGAAGATGTGACCGATCTCCACGGTCTTCCCAAGCTTCAGCGGAGCGCCGCAGGCGGGGCACGGCTCGCCCTCCTGCACGTTGCGCAGGTCGGCATACGCGCTGGGCTGGAAGTTGCCGCCGGGCGTCAGGTTGCGGAAGTGATACTCCTGCTGGTTGGCGCCGCCCACCATGTTCGTGCGCCCGCGCAGAGCTTCGTCGAGCAACAGGACAGGCTTCGAGTCGGTCGCCCACTTGTCGGTCGCCCAATCGATGCCGATCGGTCCGAGGTAGCCCGCGGGAGAACCGAAAAACTTCACGATCTCTTCTTCATGCATCGGGCGCACTTCGGCTCCGCCGATCACGCCTCCGAGCTTGGCTTCATTGAGTTGATGGTCTCCGCGCATCAGGACGACCAGCGGACGGTTGGTAGCCGCGCCCTTCGCGTCCGTGGAGACGATCATGTACGCCAGGGTCTTCAGGTTGTTTTTCGGCGAGATGCCGAGGAACTTTGCAACGTCCTCGATGGTCTTCTGGCCGGGCGTGTGGACCAGCTCGGGCTGGCCGCCGTTGGTGGCCGCAAGTTCTTCCACCGCCTCGAGCCTGGAGGTGGCCTTTTCAAGATTGGCGGCGTAGCCGCACTGCTCGCAACTCGCGACCAGATCCTCGCCGGCATCCGTATAGACCATGAACTCGCGAGACTCGGAGCCGCCCATCGAACCTGAGTGCGCCTCAACGGCGACGAACTTCAGTCCGCAACGCGTGAAAATCCGGCGGTAAACGGCGTCATGCAGGTCGAAGCTCTTGTCCAGACCGGCTTTGTCGATGTCGAAGGAATACGAGTCCTTCATCGTGAACTGGCGCACGCGCAGCAGGCCCGACTTCGGACGCGGCTCGTCGCGGAACTTCGTCTGGATCTGGTACCAGATCTGCGGAAGCTGCTTGTAACTGCGCAGTTCCTTGCGCGCGATGTCGGTCATGATCTCTTCGTGCGTCATGCCGAGGCACAGGTCCGCGCCCTTGCGGTCCTTGAGGCGGAACATGTTGTCGCCCATCACGCTCCAGCGGCCGCTGGCTTCCCATACCTCGCGAGGATGCAGCGCGGGAAGGAAAAACTCCTGGCCGATCTTGTCCATCTCCTCGCGGACGATATCCGTGATCTTCAGCACGGCACGCTGGCCGAGGAAGAGATACGAGTAGATACCGGCAGAAAGCTGGCGAATGTATCCGGCGCGGACGAGGAACTTGTGGCTTGCCACCTCGGCGTCAGCCGGGGCTTCACGGAGCGTGGGAATGAAGAGCTGAGACCAGCGATGCATGAGCGATCAGTCCTATGCCTGACGAAATGGAACGGCGAAGACGCGCAGGCGGGAAAACATCATTGTAGCAATCGGAGTCGCTGCTGAGGTGTTAGCTGCTGAGCTACTAAGCTGCTAAGGCGCTAAGCTTCTGAGGTGCTGAGGTGCTGGAGGTGCTGAATGGTTGAGGTGCTGCGCTGTCCTCCGCACTAATGCAGCGGCTTCTTTTGTGCCCCGCGGATGCACGAGGTCCAGCCGCTCAGTACCTCAGTAGCTCAGTCGCTTAGCAGCTTAGAAGCTATACTCTCCGCGTGCCTCGAAAGCCGCCCTCCTCGAACAACATGTTCCGCGACTTCCTCGCGCAGGTGCGACGCATTCCGCGCGGCAAGGTAGCCACCTATGGTGATGTCGCTTACGCGGCTGGATACCCCGGCTACGCGCGGCAGGTCGCGTGGGCTCTCAATGGCTCCACCGGCGTTCCATGGCAAAGGGTGGTCGGAGCCGAAGGGAAGATACTGTTGAGCGGCGAGTCAGGCTTCGAACAGCGCATGCGCCTCCGGTCCGAAGGTGTGCAGTTCAAGGGTTTGAAGGTGGACATGGAGAAGCACCACTTCCGCTTCTTCCGTCCAAAGAAAAAGAGATCGGTGAGACGACGCTGAAATCTTCACCACGAAGGACACAAAGGAAAACCCAGACCTTCCGACTGCTCTGTGTCTCTGTGCCTCTGTGGTGACTAGCTCTTCCTTAGTGCCCCCTTAGTGTCCTTTGTGGTGAATCTCAATCCACAGCTTCGATCGCCAGCGCCATTCCCATCCCGCCGCTGACGCATAGCGTTGCCAATCCGCGCCTGGCCTTGCGGCGAAGCAGTTCATGCAGCAGCGTGACCGTGATTCGCGTGCCGGTGCAGCCGATGGGGTGTCCGAGGGCGATGGCACCACCGTTGACGTTCAGGCGTTCGCGGTCGAAATGCAGTTCGCGGTCGCAGGCCAGCACCTGCGCGGCGAATGCCTCGTTCAGTTCGACAAGATCGTAGTCCGCGAGTTTCAACCCCAGTCGTTCTTCGATCTTGCGCACGGCGGGCACCGGGCCGATGCCCATGACGCGCGGGCTGACTCCCGCGGCGGAGTACCCGGTAATCCGCGCCAACGGCCTGAGGTTGTTCTTCCGCACGAAGCCTTCGCTTGCGAGCACGATGGCTGCGGCTCCGTCGGTGATGCCGCTGGCGTTCCCGGCCGTGATCGTGCCTTCCCTGGAGAAGACCGGTCTCAGCTTCGCCATCTTCTCCAGGCTCGCGTCGGCCAGGACGTGTTCGTCACGCTCGAAGAGCTGTGCCCCCTTCTTCGTCTCGATGGTCACCGAAGCGATCTCCGAGTCGAAGCGTCCTGACTCGATCGCCTGCGTCGCCCGGCGCTGCGACTGGTACGCAAACTCGTCCTGCTCCTCGCGCGTGATCTTGTACTGCTCGGCCAGGACCTCGGCTGTCTCGCCCATTACCAGCTTCGACATCGGGCAGAAGAATCCGTCGCGGTGCATTCCATCCACGAGTTCCTGGTGCCCCATGCGGTATCCCCAGCGCACGCCTTCGAGGTAGTAGGGCAGGCGCGACATCGATTCCGTGCCGCCGGTGAGCACGCATTCCGCGCTTCCGCTGGCAATCTCGTCGTGTCCCAGTGCGATCGCTTTCATGCCGGACGCGCACGCCATGTTGACCGTGAAAGCCGGCGCCGTCTCCGGAACGCCCGACCGGATCGAGACCTGCCGCGCCGGGTTGGGACCGCCGCCGGCCTGCCGTGCGTTGCCGAAGATCGTCTGTTCCACCTGCCCCGGAGCAACGCCCGCACGCTGCATCGCGCACGTGGCGGCCACGGTGCCCAAGTCGGCGGCGGTTTGCGAAGCCAGCGCTCCTCCGAACTTCCCGATGGGCGTGCGAACGGCAGAGACGATGAACACGTCTGTCTGGGCCAAGATTTCCTCCGGTGCCGCGGCGCGAGCCGCGCGGGCGAGCGACCCGTGCCGGCCGTTGACCCCACGTCAACAGCATGCCGCTTCCACGGGCGATTCCAGAAAGTCTAGCAAAGCGGTCGAAACCAGGGGCTACAATCCGCGGCAGCATCGAATGTAAGTCTGTGAACCTGTCCGACCGTATCTACGCCGCCGTGCATGTCGCACTCACCTTGCTCGTGCTGGTGCGCGCCGGCCGCGTGGAGCACTGGCCGTGGTACGTCGCCTGGAACGCCGCCTGTCTCATGGCAATCGTCGTCCTGGCCAGGAATGCCCATCGC
>DASPLH010000083.1:0-20609 GCA_035627675.1 Clostridia bacterium | reverse complement strand
GGCCGTAACCACTACATCGAGAGTTGCCAATTCACGCTTCAGCTTGAGCCAGGACTGGCCACGCCGCCCAGGTGTGTAGGTCGAGGCGGCGTCCTTGATCATCAATCCTTCGTTTCCGCGGTCTTGCGCTGCGGCGAAGAGTTCGTCGAGATGCTCGGCGGACGTGGCGCGGAGCGCGGGCGCGGGCAACACGCGGCTGGACTCCGCCGGTGACGCGACGGTCTCGAAGGCCAATACGCCCTGGGCCGTCGGCCGCGGATCGGGAGGACGCAGGCGCGAGAGGACATCCGCCAGGAGTTCGCGGCGCTCGCGAAGCGGGCGATCAATGACGAGTTCGCCGTTCAGGGCGAGGATGTCAAAGACGACGTAGGCGACGGGCACGTCGGACATCGTGCGCTGTGTAACGCGCTTTCGTCCGAGGCGCTTCTGGAGTTCGCTGAAGGCCAGGGCGCGGCCGCCGCGCCACGCCAGGATTTCCCCGTCGAAGATTGCCTCGTCAACCAGCCCTGCCAGCGCCGGAGGGAGTTCGGGGAACGACTCGCCGATCTCATCCAACGTGCGCGAGTAGATCTTCACTCGTCCGGGATTGCCGGAGCGAGCGGGACAGACGTGCGCCTGCGCGCGGATGCCGTCGTACTTGTCTTCGACGATCGATTCGGAAAACTGCTCGAAGGCGGCGACGGCGTCTTCCGCCGGAGCGGCGAGCATGAAGCCGATCGGATGAAAGAGGCGCATGCGGGCTTCTGGAAGGCGGTTGCGGACAGCCAGGCGAACCGTCTCCCCGATGTCGCCGAGGAGCATGTTGGCCCTCTTCACGTCTGCAAGCGACGCGTCGAAGGCCTTGGCCGTTGCTTCCTCGACGAGGCTTTCCTTCAGCCCTATGCGGAGTTCGCCGGTCATGATCTTGATGAGGTACTTGGCTTGCAAGGCGGTGGCGTGGGCGAGCAGGGTTCGCAGCAACTCGCCTTTGGCGGCGGGTCCGCGTGCGGTAGCGATGGCATCGAACGTCCGCGCGATGTCGAGCACGGTGAGCGTCGCTGTCTCCGGAGCGGTCCCGAGCAGCACATCGTGCGCAGCGGCTCCGAGGTCTCCGTAGCGGCGGAAGGCGGCGGTAAGCGCTGCGTCCGACTTGCCGCTGATGGTGAGCAGTGTTCGCCAGAGCTGGGCGCCGCCCACTTGCAGAGTACGTTCTTCCCAGGCGGCGAAGACACGTCCGGAGAGGTACAGGGCGGAGAGCGCCGCGGTGTCCTCATCGACGGAGCGCAGGTACTCGGCCAGGAGAGCGACCTTCTGGGTCTTCCGGGTGGTCGAGCCCATGGCTTCGGCCAATTGTGCCAGCGCCAGCATGTAAGCGGTTGGATGCCTGCGCTACCGGGGCGAGGCATTCCGTAGGGCCAAGCGCACCGGGCTGCACTCGGGCGCTTTCTGATCGTCGATCTGTCGCTCGTGGACGGGTGTCGTGACGTTCGCGCGAACTGTGGTAACCCGCTGATTTGGCGCGAAATCGAGCATTTTTGGCGACTTGGCATGGTACCCTGAAGGTGACCCGATCCTGCGTCCTGCGGGCTCTGGTGTCATCTAACAAGTATGGCTTTGTTGCGCGAATTCGCCCGTTTTCAAACCGCATTGCAGCTGATGCCCGCACTCGAGGCCGGCGAGGAAGAGATCCTGGTCGGCGGACAGGCCGTGCTCGAGGGCGTCATGATGCGCTCTCCGCATGCATGGGGCATTGCCGTGCGCAAGCCTTCGGGCGAGATGGTCACCCATTCGGAACCGCTGGAGCGTCCCTCGGAGAAGCATCCGTGGAAGGGATGGCCCTTCATCCGCGGCGTGATGACGCTGGGCCACGCGATGGCGCTTGGATTCAAAGCCCTGAAGTTTTCCGCCAACGTGGCGCTCGACGAAGCCCAGGAGGGCGAAGAGAAGAAGCTCGAGATCAGCGGATGGGTCGCGGCACTGAACATCGCGCTCTCGGTCGGCTTCTTCATCTTCATGTACAAGTTCCTGCCGTATCTCGGCACGAAGTCGCTGCGCACGCTGTTTCCGGAGACGGCCAACCAGGTTGTGTTCGCGCTGGTGGAAGGCGTGATCCGGCTGGCGATCTTCCTGGCGTTCATCTACATGACGTCGAAGTGGAACGACATACGGCGCGTGTACCAGTACCACGGGGCAGAGCACAAGACGGTGTTCGCGTTCGAGAACAAGGACCCGCTCGAGGCGGCGACGGTGCAGCGATATTCGACGTTCCACCCACGCTGCGGGACGAGCTTCCTGATGACAATCATGCTGATCTCGATCGCGGTTTACGCGCTGGTCCCGGTGCGGACGTTCTGGGCAGGCTTCGGCATGAGGCTGGTGCTGCTGCCGTTCATCGCGGGCGCTTCGTATGAAGTCATCCGCTACGCGGCGAAGAAACGCTCATCGCTGTTCGCGCTGATGACGGCTCCGGGAATGTGGTTGCAGCGGATCACCACGAAGGCTCCGGATGACCAGCAGGTCGAGTGCGCGATTGTCGCGTTGAACGAGGCCATGGAACTTGAGAAGCAGCGCGGAGGCGAGTTGGTGTTGGCATAGTGGTCGGTCCACAGTCGGCAGTCGTCGGGAAAGTCAACGGCACGCATGGGAACCTACCGCGAACTTCGCGTATGGCAACAGGCAGTCGATCTCGCACTCCATGTCTACCGCGTGACCGAACAGTTTCCGCACGCGGAGCAGTTTGGACTAACGAGCCAGTTGCGACGAGCTGCTGTTTCGATCTCGAGCAACATCGCAGAAGGCAAGGGAAGACACACCGATCGGGATTTCTGCGGATTTCTCTTCCGAGCGCGTGGATCGCTGCTGGAACTTGAGACGCAGATTCTGATTGCGAGCCGGCTTGGCTATTTGGGAACTGAGACGCAAAACCAAATCCTGGAAGAAAGTGCGGTACTCGGACGCGGTCTGAACGCGCTCATCAACGCGTTCCAGCCAGCAGAGCCTCAGCGGACCCGCTGAGCTAACTGACGACTAGCAGCCGACGACCGACGACATACTACGAATGTTTGAACGTCTGGACCAGATCGAAGCTAAGTACGAAGAGCTGACGCAGGCCCTTGCCTCGCCCGAGATCGTGGCGGATTCCGGCAAGTACCAGAAGACGGCGAAGGCTCACAGCGAAATCGCGCCTGTCGTGGACAAGTACCGCGAATTCAAGGCGCTGAAGCGCGGCATCGAGGAGAGCAAGGCGATGCTGGCGGACGAGACCGATCCGGAGATGAAGGCCTACGCGCAGGAGGAGCTTCATCAGCTGGAAGAGCGGGTTTCTGCCGCCGAGGAGGAGCTGAAGGTCCTGCTTCTGCCGAAGGATCCGAACGACGAGAAGAACGTGGTGCTCGAAATCCGCGCCGGTACGGGCGGAGACGAGGCGACGCTGTTCGCGGCAGAGGTCTTCCGCATGTACACGCGCTTCGCGGAAACGCACCGCTGGAAGGTGGACGTCCTGAGCAGCTCGGAGTCGGGTGTCGGCGGCTTGAAGGAAGTCATCGCCGTGATCGAAGGCCAGCGCGTGTACTCGCAGATGAAATACGAGAGCGGCGTCCACCGCGTGCAGCGCGTTCCGGCCACGGAGACGCAGGGCCGCGTTCACACGTCGGCGATCACGGTTGCCGTGCTGCCCGAAGCGGAAGACGTGGACATCAAGATCGAAGCGAAAGACCTGCGCATCGACACATTCTGTTCGTCGGGCCCGGGCGGCCAGTCGGTGAACACGACATATTCCGCGGTGCGGATCACGCACCTGCCGACCAACACGGTCGTGAGCTGCCAGGACGAGAAGTCGCAGATCAAGAACCGCGAGAAGGGCATGCGCGTGCTGCGCGCGCGCCTGTACGAACTCGAGCAGTCGAAGCAACAGGAAGCGCTCGCCAAGGAGCGCAAGTCGATGGTCGGCAGCGGCGATCGCAGCGAGAAGATTCGTACGTATAACTTTCCGCAGAACCGCGTGACCGATCACCGCATCGGCATGACCGTGCACCAGCTCACGGACGTGATGGACGGAAAGCTCCAGCCGTTCGTCGATGCCCTGGTGACGCACTACCAGGCCGAAAAGATGAAGCAGGAAGCGGTCACCGTCTAATCGGATCATCTGTCCATCGGGCCAGCGGTTCATCGAAGACGATGGTGTCCTGGTTCGATGAACAGGTGGCACGGTGACCCGATCTCCCGATTTCATATACTTTCCCCGTGCAACTCCGCCACGCACTCCAGTCCGCAGTCGAAAAGCTTGAAGCTGAGCAGGTCGGCTCTCCGCGCATGAACGGCGAGGTGCTGCTGATGTTCGTGCTCGGTTGCGACCGCGCCTACCTGTACGGACATCCCGAGCGCGAGCTTACGCCCGATGAACTGAGCCGTTATGCCGACGCGGTCGGCGAACGCGCGCGTGGAGTCCCATCGCAATACATCACCGGACACCAGGAATTCTGGGGCCTGGACTTCGTCGTGAACCCGGCGGTGTTGATTCCGCGTCCGGAAACCGAACACCTGATCGAAACCGTGCTTGAACTTGCCGCGACGTGCGACGTCCCCGGCGGTGACCGGCGGCCTAAGATGATCGACGTCGGTACGGGATCGGGTGCTATCGCGATCGCGCTGGCCAAGGAGTTTCCCGGGGCCGAAATCCACGCCGTCGATGTTTCAGCCGAGGCCTTGGAAGTGGCGCGTGCGAATGCCGCCCGTCTGCAATTCGATGCGATTCAGTTTCGCCAAAGCGATGTGCTGGAAGCCGTCGAGCGCGACGGGACGTACGATTTTGTCGTCTCCAATCCGCCGTATGTGGGGTTGTCCGAGGCCGACAAGGTGCAGGACGTCGTAAAGAAATTCGAGCCGAAGCAGGCGGTGTTCGCCGGGGACGATGGACTGGACGTGATTCGGAGACTCATTCCGCAGTCGCGCGAGTGTCTGCGTCCCGGCGGGTGGTTGCTGATGGAGATCGGGTTCTCGATGTCGCGTGCGGTAGGCGAACTGCTCACGGGCTGGGAGGAAGTGCGCACCGTTCCCGATCTCGCGGGCATTCCCCGAGTAGTGGCAGCTCGCAAGCCAGGTTGTGAGCAGACGAAGTGGTGACCAGAAGCGCGAAAAGCGCGCCTCCCCCAAGCCGCGCTTTCCGCCTGCCGCCCTGCTGAACTACGCAGTTGCGGCGACGCCGTTCGCGACGTTGACGTGCGTCGTCATCGTCACCTTGCAGCTCAGGTTGCGGGTGATAATGCAGTGCTGTTTGGCGCGGTGCAGTGCCTTCTCGATAACCGCCGAGTCCGTGTCGGTGGCGTGTACGGTGACGTCGAGATGGATGCCGGTGATCTCCGGAGCCTTCTTCCTGGCCTCGATGTTGACTTCAGCCTTGGTCTCTATGGAATCGAAGCTGATCGACTCCTTCTCAAACTCGCGCGCCACGCTGACGGCTATGCACGATGCTTCGGCAGCGGCCAGCATCTCAGTTGGGGTGATGCAGGGGATGTCGCCGGAGTTCGCGCCGGCCGTATAGATGAGTCTGGAGATCACGCCACTCGAAGTGGACACCGTGCCTTCGCCGAGCCGCACACTGCCCTTCCATGCTGCGTTCGCAATTCTTTTCATGAGTGCCTCCCGGAAGGGGCAGCACATCGCCCCAACCTTCTTATGAGGGCTGCATAGTTAATCCGAATCGAGGCCGCGGGGCAGTGATACAGGGCACAGCGGGGTGGTTATGCCGCACGTGCGGCGGTGATAAGCATTTTCGGATTGCCGGATTTTCGGATTTCGAGCTGCTGAGCTACTAAGCTGCTGAGCTACTGAGCCTCAAACACGACCATTGATCTACACGGATGAACACGGAAGCTATGAGTTCTTCAAAGCCTTATCCGTGTTGATCCGTGCAAATCCGTGGTTAACCTCTGGTCTTCAGTGTCGGAAGTGGCGGACTCCGGTGAGTACCATCGCCAGTCCGAGGCGGTTTGCGGCGGCGATCACCTCATCGTCGCGCACCGAGCCTCCGGGCTGGATGATGGCCGTTGCTCCGGCCTCGGCGATCACCTCGACGCCGTCGGGGAACGGAAAGAACGCGTCACTTGCGGCGACGCAGCCCTTCAGCGGCAGGACGGCCTTGGCGGCGCCGATCTTAGCGGAGTCCACGCGGCTCATCTGCCCGGCGCCGACTCCGATGCTCTGTCCGTCGCGGGCGTAGAGGATGGCGTTCGACTTCACGTGCTTGCAGACCTTCCACGCGAAGAGCATGGCTCGCATTTCTTCTTCGGTCGGCTTGCGCTCGCTGACCGTCCTGAGGTCTTCGGGGCGGAGCGGGCGCATGTCGTTGTCTTGCACGAGCACGCCTCCCGAGACGTTCTTCAGCACCCACTTCTGCCCGCCCGCCGGGACCTCGACGAGGCGCAGGTTCTTCTTCTTCGCGAAGTGCTCCTTCGCCGCATCGTCAAACGACGGCGCGGCGATGGCTTCCACGAACAGCTTCGCCATTTCGGCCGCGGTCTCGCCGTCCACCGGACGGTTCACTCCGATCACTCCTCCGAAGGCCGACACGGGATCGCACTCCAGCGCGCGCATGTAGGCCTCGGCCAAGATCTTGCCGGTCGCGGTTCCGCACGGGTTCGTGTGCTTGATGATGGCGCAGACGGGCTCTTCGAACTCCTGCGCAAGGTCCCACGCCGCCTGGAGGTCCACGATGTTGTTGTAGGAAAGCTCCTTGCCCTGAAGCTGGCGAACGTTGGCGACTCCCGCGCCCGATCCGTCGGTGTAGAGCGCCGCGGCCTGGTGCGGGTTCTCTCCGTAGCGGAGGTCGAACGCCTTGCGGAAATTCAGGCGCAGTGTGTTTGGGAATCCCGAGGGTTGCGCCAGGCCGCCGATGTCGAACTCGCCGGCGTCGGAGGCGGCGATGCGCTCGAGGGTCGAGGCAATGGCCGCGTCGTAGGCGGCGGTCGTGGCGAAAGCTTTCTGCGCCAGGCCCCACTTGGTCTTCAACGAAAGATCCCCGGTGCGCGACAACTCTTCGGCGATGGCGTCGTAGTCGGCGGGCGAAGTGACGATCGCTACGTCCTGGAAATTCTTTGCCGCCGAACGGACCATGGAAGGCCCGCCGATGTCGATGTTTTCGACGATTTCCTCAAAGTGCACGCCGGGCTTGTTGGCCGTCTTCTCGAAAGCGTAGAGATTCACTACCACCATGTCGATCGGCTGAATGCCGTGCTCGGCGATGGCGCGCCGGTGTTCGGCGTTTTTGCGGATGTGCAGGATGCCGCCGTGGACCTTGGGATGGAGCGTCTTGACGCGCCCATCGAGCATCTCGGGGAAGCCGGTCAGTTCGGAGATGTCCTTGACGGCCAGTCCGGCGTCGCGGAGAGCCTTGGCGGTGCCGCCGGTCGAGATCAGTTCGACGCCCAGTCCGGACAGCTTGCGGGCGAACTCCACGATGCCGGTTTTGTCGGTGACGCTAAGAAGCGCGCGTTGCATACGAGCCATGAGTGCCTCTCGGGAGAGATGTCAGTTGCCGGGGCAAGTACCAACAGCCCGGGACCTCGACTCTGTCGAGTGACTGCAACCGATTCACTTTTGGGAGAAGAGAGCGCGCAGGAGCTACTTACGGGGCTTCGCCTTAAGGCGTACCTGCCCGTCCTGCACCTCAACAGTGTACTCGACGGATGAGCAGTTGTACTGTCGGCGGATGTTGCGGGTCTTCTCGCGGACGAAGGCGTTGAACGACTCGAGGGTGCCGGAGGCAGGCATTCCGGCGCTCTGGCGAGCCTTGCTCATGGTGTTGAAGAGTTCGGCAACCGAGGAGGCTTCGGCTTCGCCGTCGGAGATCACGACCTGGGTTTTGGCCGGGTGAGCCGGCTGCTCAGCGGCGGACGTGCGGAGACCCTGAATGCCGAGGTAGGCGTCCTGCGGACGGCGGTATCCCTCTTCGCGGATTTTGAGTTTCTGACGCCATAAGTCGCTGAAAACAGCATACTTCTGGACGACGCTGTTATAGCGGAAGCGCTGGGCGTAGGTGAGCTTTGCGCCTTCGCCGAGGCGCTTCACGAAGGATTGGACGCGCCACTCCGTGTCCCTGGGGGGCTGCTTGGCTCCGCCTCCGAAGTACATGTCGTACTCGATCTTCAGGCGGCGGACGCCCTCTTCGAGCGCATTGAGTTCTTCGTCGATGGTCACGGCTGGCGCAATTCCAGTGTCGCGTGTGCACGGGATTCCCCGGCACCGGTCTGTACCGGGGGAATATAGCACGCCGCCTGCCGTGTTCCCGGTTACGGAAGCGCTAGAGCGGCAGCTAGGGCCAGAGTCACCGGTTGCAGCGCCCGAGACAGCCAACCAAATGCATCGTATGTAGCCCCTGCAACTCTCCTGAGAGTTTTGCCCTGCATCTAAGTCCGCATGGCGCCGGGAGAGAAGATCTCAATCGTGATTGCCGACGACCACGCCGTGTTGCGTGAGTCTCTTGCCACGCTGTTGTCCGCGGAACGTGACTTCGAGGTGGTGGGTGCTGCCTCCAACGGCGAGCAGGCGGTGGTGCTGTTGCAGGAGAGGAAGCCCGATGTGCTCGTGCTGGACCTGTTCATGCCCGACGGCGACGGCTTCGATGTGCTGCGACAGATCGAGCGCGCCGGCATTCGCGTGGCATCGGTGGTGCTGACCGGCTCCGAGAACCAGGCGGATTACGTGCAGGTAGTTCGGCTGGGTGCGCGTGGACTGGTGCTGAAGAGCGATGGCCCGGAGAAACTCTTCCAGGCGATACGCACTGTGGCCGACGGCGAACTCGCGTTCGGAGATGAAGTGGCGCAGGGCATCTTATCGGCGATGGTCAATGAAGGACAGGAGGAACGGGCGACCAATCTCGACCGGCTCTCGGAGCGCGAGCGCCAGATCGCCTTGCTGGTGGCGCGCGGAATGAAGAACAAAGACATCGCGGCCGAGCTGAAAATCAGCGAGAACACCGTCAAGCGGCATCTTCAGAGCGTGTTCAGCAAGACGGGAACGAAAGACCGGCTGGAACTCGCGGTCCTTGCCCTTTCAGAGATCAGCAGCGCTGCCTAGCGCCTGACGACCGCGCCCGGCAGGACCTTCTCCCCTACCTGCCCGAGCTTGCCGCCATCTTCTTGACCATGGCGATGACCAGCTTGCGGTCGCTGTCGTTCAGGTTCGAGGAGTAGCGGCGAATCTGCGACAGGAAGCGGACTTCTTCTTCGCTCAATTGCGGCAGGTTCTTGTTGCCGTTCTCAGGGGCGTCTCCCGCGAAGAAGTGCGCCAGCTGAACATCCATTGCGGAAGCGATTTTCGCCAATGTATCGAGCGATGGAATCGTGTGTCCGTTCTCCACGCGTGACAGGTAGCAGCGCAGAAGCCCCGTACGCTTCTCGATGTCTCCTTGCGACATACCCTTCTGGAGACGGAAATTGCGAATGGTTTCGCCGATATTCATGGTTTGGTCGCTTGTCTTGGATTGAGTCCCAGGGGTAGGTGCATAGTAATCAGAGTGCAAACCACAAGGCAAGATAAATTTTCACAACGGTTACTATCGTGCGGGGGTCGCATTACTTTTTGGCAGCATGCAATCGTTCGGCTGGCCGCGATCCGCGGCATGAGCGCCGATTCCGGCGATGACGCGATCCTGAACTCTGCACAGCAGCAACTGTGCCGTGACGGCTCCGATCATGGCGAGCAACATGTACTCTGCGTGTTGGCCACGCCGTACTGCCGTCCCTACCCCATCAGCATTCCGCCGTTCACCTTGAGCACTTCGCCTGTGATGTAGCCGGCTTCTTCGGAGGCGAGGAAGCGCACGGCGTGCGCGACGTCCATGCCGGTCCCAGCCCGTCCGAGGGGCACCTGCTTGATCATCTGCTCTTTCAGTTCGGGAGAGAGATCGGAGGTCATCGCAGTCTCGATCCATCCGGGAGCGACGGCGTTGACGGTGATGTTGCGGGATGCGACCTCGCGCGCCAGGGCCATGGTGAGGCCGATCAGGCCCGCTTTCGACGAGGCATAGTTCGCCTGTCCGGCCTGCCCCATCTGGCCGTTGATGGATGTGATGTTGACGATGCGTCCCCAGCGCTGTTTGAGCATGCCGGGGATGCAGGACTGCACGAGCAGGAAGGGCGCGGTGAGATTGGTGGCGATGACATCGTCCCAGTCGGCACGCTTCATGCGCATCGCGAGCTGGTCGCGCGTGATGCCCGCGTTGTTGACGAGAATATCGATCTTGCCGAGCTGAGCGATGACGTCCTTGACGGCCGATTTGATCTGCTCGTCGGACGAGACGTCGAGCTTGAATGCAGCGGCCTTGCCCCCGGCGGTCTCGATCTGTGCGACGGTTTCCTTCAGCTTGTCTTCGCTGCGCGCCGCCAGCGCGACGGTGGCCCCTGCCTGCGCGAGAACCAGCGCGCAAGCCTTGCCGATACCCTGTGACGCGCCCGTGACCAGCGCCACCCGGCCCTGCAATGAGTACATGGAAGCTCCTTGTGTGACGAAGGAAGATTATAACGAGTGTCACAGGTGAGTCGCGATGTCGCGAGTCCCGGAGTCGCGCGAGAGTGTGCCCGAGGATCGATCACGGAGTGGCACGGATGCACACGGATACAGCTGGGAAGATTAGGGCTCGGGTTTGCACGCGGCTACGCGACTCCGGGACTCGCGTCTTCGCGACTGTGAATCAGCCGAGGTTGCCGGGCACGCGCTCTTCGGCGGCGATCTCTTCTGCCGCTGCTGCCGTGACCGGCAGTTCGATGACTGCGTCGGGCGCCACGTCGCGGAACAAGACCTTCAGGATGGGCGGCGGCAACATCGTGGTAACCGCCGTCATGAAGATGACGATTGCGTAAGCCCGCTGCGAGATCATGTTCATCTGCAAACCGATCAGGGCCACGATCAACGCGACTTCTCCGCGTGGCGTCATGCCGACGCCGACCTTCAGGGCTTCACGCCAGCCTTGCCGGAGGACGGGCAGTCCGCAGCCGACGACCTTCGAGATCAGGGCGAGGATCGAAACGATCGTCGCGGTCGCAACCACTTCACGGGTGAAGACCGAGATGTCGAGGCGCGCGCCCATGGTGAAGAAGAAGAATGGCGACAGCAGTTGGTTGATGGCCTGTGCACGCGGCTCGAGGTTCCAGCGGTGCGAGTAATCCGCGAATGCGAGTCCGGCGAAGAAGGCTCCGATGATGGCCGCCATGCCGATGCGGGTGGCGACCACGGAGAGTCCGAGGCAGATCGCCAGCGCGAGGATGAGCGGCGCGTCGTGCGTCTGCATGCGCTGCAAGCCGGGCTGCATGCGGCCCACGAGACGCGGTCCGACGAAGATCATGAACAGCGCGAAGGCAACCGCTTCCACCGAGACGATGCTGAGGTGAGTCCAGTCAACGCTGCCGCCCTGCGCGATACTGACTACAACGCCCAGCAGCACCATGCCGAGAATGTCGTCGAATACGGCCGCGCCGAGGATGACCTTGGCGGTGCGGCTGCGCAGCACGTGCATGTCGCGCAACACGCGCGCCGTGATGCCCACGCTGGTGGCGACCATCGCCGCGGCCACGAAGATGGCTTCGTGAGTCGGTTCGCCGATGGAACGGAGATAGAAGAAGCCGAGGCCCAGAGGAAAGATGATGCCGGCGATTGCCGTTTCCAGCGCCACCCGGCCCACGCCGATCAGGTCCTTGGGACTGGTCTCGAGGCCAACGGTGAACAGGAGGAACACGGCTCCGAGTTCTGCGATCGAGAAAACCGTTTCCGTGGGAATGATGAAGCGGGTCGTGTACGGCCCGAGTACCACGCCGGCCAGGATCTCTCCCAGCACTGCCGGAAGGTGCAGCCGTTCGAAAAGCTCGCCGAAGACCTTAGCCCAGACGAAGATCGTGAAGAGCTGGAGCAGGAGCAGGTTTTCAGATCCGTGAGGCATGGTTTCTTATGAATTTCCGAGGACGCTTAGTCCACCACATCCAATTGTTCACACGACTTAGGGGTGCAGCGAGTAAATTCGAGAGCCGCGCCGGAAGTTATACCCATTGAAGCACGCACGGCCGTACAGACGACGAGTGCACGCGATTCCGCTACTCAGCATTTTTGGGAAGTGACTCCCAATTTATGACATCCTAACGTTGTTGCTTGAACATCTACGCACAGCACCGCTTGTGCGGGTATTCTCTTGCCGAAGTGGGACAACCCCGAGCGGGCAGCAGCGGAGTACATCTCGATGTTCCGAGGTTTAGGGGAAGGCCATGACTCCAGCGATATCGCGGAATCTGCGAACGACGACGGGTGTGCTCATCAGCGCCGTGTGCGCCATTGGAGCAGCGATGCTGACGGCCGGCAGCTCGGCTCGCGCCTTCGTTCCGCTGGTGTTTGCCCTGGTGCTGATTGCGCTTGCGTCCAGGTATGGAGCAGGCGTCAGCCTCGCCGGATCGGTGGTCGCGGCCCTGATCTTCGCGTACTTCGCCTACGCTCCGCTGGGTTCGGTGCGGGTAGAGAGCTCCTCCGCCCGAGCAAACCTCGTCTGGATGGTGCTGATCGCAGTCGTGGGTTCGTACCTGTTGTTCCCTCCCGAACCTGTCGAGCGCAAGTAGCCGCCTTCGAATGACACGGCCGCCCTCTGGTGGGCGGCTTCGCTGTTTGCGGCCAAGAATCGCCCTCAAGCCCGAAAACTTTACCGGGGAACCCCGGCCAGCGGCCGTTCTCGCCTTGTTTTTCAATACTTTGTAGCGTTCGCGATTGGTAAGGCGCTTGCACAAACCGGTTGCGATGGATGACCTGTACAAAACGTTCGCGCAACTCGAGGCGGCGTGGCTGCGGGCGCTCAAGGAGAAGGATACCGGGGCACTGCAGCAACTGCTCTCGGACGAGTTCGTCAGCACGTCCTGGGCGTCTTCCGGCGAGCTGACCACGAGAGCTGAGTATTTGCACGCGGCGGCAAGGGCAGATTTCCGGCGCTGTAGCGTGGACGACATCTTCGTGCAGGACCTGGACCGGGTAATCGTCGTGAAGTGCCGCCTGCGCTGCGAGTGCTGTACGCAGGGCAGGTACGACGTTTCCGAGTTCTTGATCACCGACGTGTGGGTGAAACGCGCGGGGCGATGGGAGGCAGCGTCACGGCACGCCAGCGCTCCGGTCCGGATCCTGGAGAAGACGCTGTCGCCAGCGATGCACGGCGGCCCGGAGATCGCATGGCGGTAAGCAAATTCACGAAGTGTCCCGAATGCAACGGCCACGGATGCGACGCGAACGGCGAGCGCTGCCGAAAATGCGCCGGGAGCGGAGAGGTCCAGGTGCGGACCAAGGCGGCGCCTTCCGAAAGAAGAAAACCGGCATCGCAGCCGTGACAACGCCCATCTCAATACGCGGGCCCTCCACTTGCGATCCGGGAGTCATGAATGAAGCGCGTTTGGCAGACCGCACTCGCAGTCGCGACGGTTTATGTCATAGCTCGAGCGCTGCGCTCCCCGGTGACATATATGTTTGGCTTCGAAACCATCGAGCGGGTGTTCGATCGCGCCGATCACATTCTGGAACGGACCGCTGCCTGACCCGGTTTCGATAAGAATTCTCGAACCGGCGTTCACGGGGCGCGCCGGCTCTGAGCCGGGTGACGCGGCGGAACCTTGGGAAGGAACACTGCGAACGTGGTTCCGTGGTCGTGATCGGAAGTGGAGGAAGTGAAGACGATGTTGCCCCCGTGCTTCTCGACGAGCGCCTTGGACACCCACAACCCAAGCCCCGTTCCTTTCTCATGCTTGGTGGAGAAGAAGGGTTGGAACATGCGCTCGGCGATGTGCGGAGGGATGCCTTTGCCGTTGTCCCGTACCTGGACGCAGACCCCGGGCGATGCCCCGTTGGTCGCCGCGATGGAAACGCTGAGCTTGCCTCCCACTGGCATGGCATCGACGGCGTTGATGATGAGGTTCGAGAACACCTGCCTGAGTTCGCCAGGGAAGCCGAGAATCTCGGCAGATGCATCGCCTCCGAACTCTACCGCCGTCTGCTTGGCTTCCAGCTTGCGCCGGTAGAACGCAATAATGTCATCGAGAACCCTTCTGATGTTGACCGGGATGGCCTCAGGCGTCTCGCGGTAAAACCCAAGTGTCTGTTGCGCGATTCGAGTCAAGCGCGCGACCTCTTGCTCGAGCACGTCAATCAGCCGGGCAGCGTTATCGCCAAGTGTTTCGTTCTTCAGCAGATACACGGCGCCGCTGAGGGATTCCAAGGGATTATTGATCTCGTGCGCGATGGTTCCAGCCATCAGGCCCGCGGTCGCGAGCTTCTCGTTCCGGATCAGGGCGGCCTCGGAGTACAGTCTCTGGGTGATATCGCGAAGGATCACCGTATAAATCTTCTCGCCGCCGACCGCGGTATGCGCGATGGTGGCTTCGATCGGGAACTCCTCGCCATTGGACCGGAGTCCGTAGAGAGTGCCGGGACTCTGCATGGTGCGGCTGCTTGCCCCGGTCTCGCCGAAACGCGAAACATGTTGGCGGTGCGCCTCGCGATAACGTTGCGGAATGAGGAGGTCGAGCGGCTTGCCGGTGACTTCGGCGGCGGACCAGCCGAAGATTCTTTCGGCAGCGCGGTTGAAGATGATGACGCGCTGGTCTGCATCGACGCTGACGATGGCGTCCATGGCGGAGTCGATCAGCGCCGAAAGACGCTGCTCGCCCTCGGCGGTTGTCATGCGGAGGTCCGCCTCGCGCCGCAGGCCCTTGAACAGAGCCCGCGCGGCCAGCAGGTACGAGACCGAGCCGACGACCACTACGATCGTTGCGATCAGGATCAACAGGGTGATGACACGGGTTGACGACCTGCGCGCCTCCTGCTCTGCCCGTGCCAGCATGTCGCGTTGCAGCGCGACGAGGCGCTCGAACTCCGTGCGCAAGGCGTCCCGGAGAGGCTGCACACGGCCGCTCCAGAATCGCGTCACTTCCTGGACGGGCCGCCCCTCCTGCCGAAGCTGGATCATCCTTTCCATTTCGGACTGGTGGTTTCGCTCCTCGGAAGCAATGACGGCGAGCAACTTCTGCGCTTCTTCGGTCTTTGAGGAGGACGTGAGATAGGCGTGGCCGCGGTAGAACTCCTCACGGCTCTGCTGCATGCGTCCGAGGAAGACGGGCTCGGCCGAGAGGAGAAAGGCGCGGGAGGCGGCGACCTTTTGCTCGAAGCTCAGGGCAAGGCGCTCGGCCTCGACCAGCGAGTTCGCGTGCACGGTGGTGACACTCCGTTCGCTTTCGGCCGTCAGTCGAACGGCATAGACGGCGGCGAGCGTGATGAGCAACAGGCAAACAAGCAGACCGGCGCCCATGAGGGCGACTCGGCGTCTCAGTTGCTGGACGGGGTCGATCATCTCTCAAACAGATAGATGCAGCGGGCCGCGGCTCAGGTGTGCAGATACTTCGCCGTTCGGCTGAAAAAGCGCAGGAAAAGCTCCTCGGCCGAGGAGCTTCGCCGTCGTACTCAGGCGTCAGGCGGCCTTGCGGGTCGGCTTGGAGCCGCTCTTCTTGCGTCCTGCGTTGGTCTTTTTGCTGCTCATCCCAGCGCCGTTCTGAAGACGCGGCTCGGCGCCGGTACGGCGTCCGGAGTTGGCTCCACCCATGGACTCCGCCCCACGCTGATGATGCGGCTGTTTCGACATCTGTGTCTCCTTTGTATGCAATGCGTCTTCTATCCGATGGGACTGCCAGCCGCCGACGTTGCGTGTGGTGCGCTGGAATCTCGCGCCTGCGCTACTGGATCTCGCGCGACGGTCGGACATTCGCAGGCGATCAGGCCACGGGTGGAGCGCCGGAGAACGCTTCCAGCAGACGGCGGGCGTTCAGTGCCCCTTCAGGGGATTCCTCGTGCTTGAGGAAGGCGAAGACTTCCCGGTCCCTGGCGGCTTCGGCGAGGCGAGCCTGGAGCGCTTGCACGTCTGAATCGGAATACTCCGACCTCCGGAACCGGTAGTAGGCGAAGCTGGCGGTGTGCACCTCGGGCACCTGGAGGTCGTCGCTCTCGGCAATGCAGAGCGCGACGTCGTGCTCGCGCATCAGGTCGAAAACCGCGTCGGCGAACCAGCTTTCGTGCCGGAACTCGAGCGCGGCGCCGGCGTTGCGCGGAATGCATTGCAGGAAGGCGCGCAGACGGTCTGTGTCGGCCTTGAGGTTCGGAGGCAGTTGGAAGAGCACAGGACCAAGCCTGCCCGCTTCGCGGAGCGGCTCAAGCACGCCGAAGAAACTCTCGACGTCCGGCTGCACGTCCCGCAGGCGCTTGATGTGCGTGATGCGCTGGTGCGCCTTGAAGGCGAACTGGAAATCCGGAGGCGTCGCGGCACACCAGTTCGCCAGCATCTTGGCCGTGGGGTGCGCGCGGAAGGTGTAGTTGACCTCAACGCAGTTGAGCTGCGAGGCGTAGTAGCCGAGGTATTTCGAGGAGGGCGTCCTGGGCGGATAGAAGCCCGGTGACCACGAAGAGTAAGCCCAACCAGAGGTTCCGAGATGTACTCTGCGCATGCAGCCGCTCCATCGTCCGCGAAGGCGGGCAACAGGATATAGCAGTTCTCAGTTGCCGGTTCTCAGTTCTCAGGGGGCGGCGCAGGCCTAGTTCCACGGACAACAGCCATCGCAAAAGCCAAGCCGGACCAGAGCATCATCGTGGCACCGATCCAGGATGAATCCTCGTTTCGGTGATGGTTCATAGGAGTAACGGTAAACAGCCCCGAGACGAACCATATCCCCGCGAGCACAGCAACGATCGTTCGACCGACCCTCTCGAAGCGCGACTGTGGTTTTGTAGGGCTTGCTAAGTGGCCGACCACTCTATCGATCCATCGTCCAACACGGAACCAGACGAAGGGCACGAACGCCGTCGCTGCATAGAACGGGGACAAGTCACTCTGATGCTCCCAGAGCAGCGCGAGGGGTAGCGCTGCAATATAGGCAGGGAGATTCAAGAGGACGTCCAATTTCTGTGCTTTGGTGAGCTGGGGTGGGCGGACGGGGTCCCACTCGATGGCAGTGTCTTCCTGATAAGCGACGGCCCGTGGAATGGGGTCTCCGAGCACGTTGATCTGTTCTGCGCCAGGGGTGCGTCGCTCATAGGTCATTGCGACTATGAGCGCGAGATGCAACACGCTCATGACGACCGCCAGAGTCCATCGAAAGCCGAGCTTCCTCATCACTGTGATGGACACCGAAGCGAGTGCGAAAGCTCCATAGGCCGGAGATTAATTCTGCTGTCGTTCCGAAGCGACACCCAGAAGAGTAGACGAATGAAATGCGGCTCGGAGCGCACTTCTCGCCGCATGTTCGTGCGTTTGGGACTACTATCGCTGGCTGGAGGACGAGTTATGCACTATCACGACTCTGACGACCTCAAGCGGCTGGGAGAGTTCAACAAGCTGGCGCCAACGGAATTCTCGGCCTTCGTAAACTTCGACAAGATTTTCGGGCGGGAAGACGGAGCGATCCCGAAGAAGTATCGCGAGCTGATCGCGATTGCGGTGGCATGCACGACGCAATGCCCCTATTGCCTCGATGTGCACGCCCGGGCAGCGAAACGCGCGGGCGCCACCCGCGAAGAAGTCTCCGAAACGGCGTTGTTGGCGGCAGCCCTTCGGGCCGGAGGAGCGGTCACTCACGGTGCACTCGCGCTGAAGTTGTTTGACGAGGCAAAAGCGGCAACTGCCGAAACCCACAAGTAGAACGCGCCGACGCGTCAAACGTAGAGGCCGCCATTGAGGCGGCCTTTGCCTTGCAGTGTTTCGACCTCAATGCTTGTGGTTCTCGCTTGCGATCGCAGTCGTTGCCCTTACCGCACAGTGACCCTGTCATTCGTGACTGTGGGCGTGCGCTTCCGGCGCAAGCAGCGCACTGTGAACGCGCTCCACGAAATGGGTCAGCTCGACATACGCGCCGACGTACTGCCGTCCGGCTTCTACGCTGGATGCGGCCTTGCTTTTTGCGGCTCGCGCTGCTTCGAACCTTCTCGCCACCTCTGACTTCACATGGCTGTTCAGTGCCTGGATCAAAGCCTCATGGGAACCGCTGGACAGGGCATCGTCCGTGAGTCGGATGACTGGCTCTGGGTTCTCGTGGCGCAATCCCGTGTAGGGAGCACCTTCACCAGCCCGATGTAGCCGAACGACGGTTTCGAAGAAGAAACGGTCCGCGAGTTCTTCCGCTGCTGGACTCAACCGGCGCACGGTTATGGTCTGATCGAAGACACGACGCACTTCAGCCTCATCGCCTTGTTTCAGCCACTTCAAAACCGGCGTGACGTCGCGTGAGGCCAGGGCTTGTTTCGCATCGGCTACGACGGGCCCGCTGATCGTGTCACAGTGGGCGAACGCGAGATTGGGCGCCAGCATCAGCGCCAGAGCAAGGGCAGCAAACCGAATCGTCATCAGTTCCTCCTTGGGAACGCGAGCGCCGAATTCTGACTGTCGAACGTGTGCCAGTCTGTGACTTTAGTCTCGGCTGGATCGGAGCAGTCCATCTGCCGTGAAAGAGGAGTCGCCGCTGCCGGGCACAAACTGCAACGGAGGCGAGTGGTCTGGTCGTAACGGCCTCCAAGAGGCGACCTGTCGAAGAGGCCTGTCCTGGCGTGTCCACAGAGTGTTCTTGCATCGTGGAGAGCCGCTCCGGGCAGACTGGTGAGCAAAACGCGGAGCCATGCGGTAGAATGATTTCACCCCAGTCCGCGCGCCAGCGTGGAAAGTACCGTCGGGACGTGGCTCAGCCTGGTAGAGCACTCGCTTGGGGTGCGAGGGGTCGGCAGTTCAAATCTGCCCGTCCCGACCATTCAATTCTCAGTTTCCTGTTCAGTTCTCAGCGATAACTCTAGGTGCCGACCGCGAGCACCCCAACTCTTCGCGTACGGCGAAGCCGACACGCGCGAATGGAAGCATGCGAGGGGACTCGTTCATCAGAAAGAGTGTGTTCGGCAGTTCAAATCTGCCCGTCCCGACCATTCAGTTCTCGGTTCCCGGATGTCATCCGAGGTGTGCAGACTGTAACGGCGTGCAAGGGCGATGGCCGTTGGCGCGCAGAACAGCCCCACTCAAGCCAACAGGGGGCTTGAATGCGCCACCCGCCAATATCCGAACGGGTCGTTGGTCATCGGCTGCCGTTCCCGGTTAGCTTCTCGGCATCTTTGGTGCGCATCACCCTAGGCTTGCCGCCTCCGGGAGGATGCAGGACGACGGCGAAGTCGTCGCTGCACTTCGGCCCCGCCCAGCCGTAGTAGTGCTTCAGGTTGTAGCGCTTCGAGAGTGGGAGTGAAAGCTTGGCTGGACCGGCTGATGTTGTACCGAGGGTGTAGATGTTGAACGGGTCGTAGGTCTGGAGCCCGTTGCCGAACACCTGTGAAAAGCAGGGATAGCCGACAATCTCGGCAACTCCATCCCCGTTCAAGTCCCGGACGTCCTTCAGTCCCAACTCCTCCCGGTGAAGAACGACTCGCGGTTGACCAGCGTCCGAGATCTCCAGCACGTCGAGATTGCCGGGGGAGCTTGCGTATGAGTAGCCGAACAGAAACAGTGCGGTTCGGTTCTCGGCGGTTTTCAACACCAGCACATACGGTGAACGGACGATGTTTGGCCTTTTGCGTATCTCGCGTGACACGCTGGCTTCATCTGCGCGGTACTTCACCCAACCTTGCTCGTTCGCTAGCGTGAACTCTTTCTGTCCCGGAACGCGGACGCGGACGCGAGTGAAATCGCCGGGGTCGCTCCACGAAACCGGGATTTCCAACAGGACCTGCACGTCTTTGCGCCCGTCCCAGTCGAACGTGAACGAGGAAACTCGCTTCCATCCGGTCTGTGCGCAAGCTGATACCGCAACTAGCGTAATCAACGCGCCAGTTGCGAATGTCCGAAGCCACGATGATGACAACATCTATTTGCTCTCCAGTTTGCCGTCTGGCGAGACCACAGCCCCGACGCAGCCCCCCGTCACGCCTTGGTAGTCAGTGCACTCTTTCACCGAGAACTGGGATGGCTTGAACCCCAGCAGCCCCGAGACCGACTGGTACCGCCACAGCACCATCCGCTTGTCAGGCAACACCAGCCAGTAGTCGCCGTAGCTGACCGTCAAAACAGCAATGTCGGTTTGCGTGCGACTCACTTCGTCAGCAAGTGCATCCTTGCCCAGAACATGCATATCAGCAACGAAGTTTCGCACTGCCTTGTCGGTGAACGACTTGTCGTGTACCCACAGAAGCGTTGTTGCCCATTTTGGGTACGTCGCCCGAAGCCGAGAAAGCCACGGCACTGATAGAACAAGGTCTTCGTAACGAGAGGCTCCTTGGAGGAAGTCGTTAACGCCAAGAATCCTGCCGTCCTTGTACAGAAGGATGACGTTCTCCAACAAACCCTTGGGGAAGCTCGATTTGGTCACCAGCGCATGTAGGTTCTCTTCTCCACCGCCTGACGGGCTCTCCTGCGAATACACACCGAAGGTGACATCGTGGTACGGGTTTACGTCCGCGCTGACCAACGTGTACGCACTCCGTATTAGTGCGAGTGCTTCGCTGTCCTTGCCCTCGGCACGTAATAGGTTCCACCGCTCCTCGGTGTGCTTCATCACAGCCCCGGCGAGTGCAAGGCCGAAGTGCTGTCCCGAGATTCGTTCGCGGTTGGT
>DASPLH010000082.1:0-5964 GCA_035627675.1 Clostridia bacterium | reverse complement strand
GTGCTTCTCGATGAGGCCGTCGATCTCTTCCGAACGCTCCATCGCGACCCGGAACAGGTCCTCGGCGAAGCCTCGAACGCCCTCTTCAAGATCCTTTCGTTCGGCCCAGAACGTACGTTCGACCTGCTCGCGCGATTGTTTTCCCATATCGGACTGAAACAGCATTTGCAGCGCGAGTTCCCGTGACTTCCTGCGTGTGCCCATAATCTCTCTTCCGGTCCCTAACGACTGCCGTCCGCGCCCTGGCGTGCGACGTCCTTCTTCAGATTAGCCATCTCGACGGCGGCCATGGCTGCCTCGTATCCCTTGTTCCCGGCCTTCAAGCCGGCGCGGTCGATCGCCTGCTCAAGGGTGTCGCAGGTCAGAACACCGAAGCCCATCGAAACTCCGGTCTCCTGCGAAGCCTGGCCGATACCTCGCGTGACCTCGTTGGCGATAACGTCGTAGTGCAGCGTGTCGCCGCGCAACAGGCAACCGATGCAGACAATGGCGTGGAAACGGCCGGTCAGCGCGAGCGCGCGTGCCGCGTCGGGTATCTCGAACGCTCCCGGCACGCGCACGACCTGGATGTCTTCGTTGCGAGCGCCGCTGCGATGCAGCGCGTCGATGGCTCCGGCCAACAGGCGCTCGGTGATGAACGCATTGAAGCGGCTGACGACCACGGCGAAACGAAGCCCGCTCGCGTTCAGCGATCCCTCGGCCGTCTGCTGCCGCCAATTGGTGTTGTAGGAGAAGATGGCCAGGCGTCCCGCGCCCGAGGGCATCTCGAGCACGAACATCCGAGCGCCCCAGTCGTACGATTCGATGTCGCTGACGATGGGGTATTCGCGACGGCGCGCCGCGTCATAGACGATGTCGGCGTTGTCCACTTCTACGACGAGTTCCGCGTCCGGGATTCCCTCGCCCATCGCGATTTCGACGCCACTTTCGGGCGCTTCCAGCTTGACGCCGCGGCTGCGGCGGCCATCCCAGTTCTCGCCGCGAGCGAGTCCGAGCCCTTCGAAGAACTCGACCAGCGCGCGATAGCTCGCGTCATCGACGGGGCGAAACAGACGATGGAAACTCTTGATCATTCCGATGTCTGTTTTACCACAGCGGTCAGCATTCAGTGGTCAGCATTCAGCCGGACGCCGGTCGTCGGTGGGCGGTCGTCGGTGGGCGGTCGCCACGGGCCGGCGCTTTTGAAATCACAGTTGGAGGTGATGTTGTCGGTGATCCGGAGGGTAGGTCGAATCGGCGTTCTCCGCCGAGGAAGAGGCCTCGCGCGGCTACGCCGCACTCGGGCTTAGATTTTTCGTGCGATGGAACCCAGAGCTTTCGAGCTTCGCTCGACGCTCTCCCACCCCAGCGAGCTTCGCTCGCTGGGGACCCCGGTTGGGCTAAGGGCAGACGCGACCTCGCCTTCGGCTCGGGCGCCACAAATGAAATTGCCCGAAAGCCCACAGCTGAAGTAAGCGCTGAATGCTGAGTGCTGACTGCTGATTGCTCGTTACTTCCCCGTGAAATTCGCCGGTCGCTTCTCGAGGAAGGCCTTCGTGCCCTCGTTCTTATCTTCCGTCGCGCAACACACGCCGAAGAGCGATGCCTCGAGGAAGAGGGCTTCGCGCAGCGGCATCTCCATGCCCTTGTTAACGGCTTCGAGCGTGTACTGCACGGCACGCGGGCCGTTGGCGACGATCTTCTGCGCGAGAGCTTCGGCGCGGGCGATCAGTTCGGGCTGGGGGACGACTTCGTTGACGAGCCCGATGCGGTGCGCTTCCTGGGCGCCGATCGGCTCACCGGTGAGGAGCAACTGGCTGGCGAGTCCCTTTCCTACCAGTCGCGGGAGCCGTTGCGAGCCGCCGTATCCGGGGATGATACCGAGTTTCACCTCGGGCTGCCCGAGCTTCGCGTTTTCGCTGGCAAGCCGCATGGTGCACGCCAGCGCGAGTTCGCAGCCGCCGCCGAGCGCAAAACCGTTGATGCAGGCGATCACCGGCTTGCCGCAGTTCTCAATGGCGTCAAGCACGGCCTGTCCGCGCGAGGCGTACTCCTTCCCTTCGGCAGCGCCGACCTTCGCGAGCTCGTTGATATCGGCCCCGGCGACGAACGCCTTCTCGCCTTCGCCGGTGAGGATAACCACCCGCACCTCGGGATCGTTCTTGATGCCGGTGAAAACGCAGTGCAGTTCCAGCATCGTGGCCATATTCAGCGCGTTCAGGACCTTGGGACGCGCAATCGTCACGTAGCCGATCTGGTTCTTCTTCTCGTAACGAATGTTTTCCGGTGACTGCGGGATAGCAGAGCTCGCCATCAGGATCTCCCTTATTCGTGTCTAACCGCGTTTACCGCATTTGAGTGTCCCAGCGAAGGCCGGAAGAGCCGCAGGGCTGGCGGCGCAAAGAACATCAGCGCGACGCCGCAGAGCGACAAAGCGAGGACGATATCGCGGGCATCCGTGGTTGCGCCGCCCTCGTAGGCGTCGTACAGGAAGAACCCGGCGACCAGCACGTTCAGGGTCGCGCCGAAAAACCATCCCCAGCGCTCCCGGCGCCACAGCCCGATCGCCGCGACTGCGTAAAGCAACGCTCCGGACGCAATCAGCGCCGCGCCGGTCCGCATGCCGCGTATTGCCTCTTCGCGATCCGCCCGGTCTCCATCCGCCGTGTAGCCGAGGTAGAGAACGCTGGCGGCCAGCAGGACGCAGAGGAGAGCCAGCATCCACTGCACGCCGCCGAGCACGCTCAGATAATTGGGACGCTTCATTGGACGAACATTATGCGCCTTGTGCCTTCGTAAGTTCACCGCCCTGCCGGAGGGCGGCGTCCTGCGGCACGGGCTTCTCGGGGTCGGACCAGTCGTAGAAACCTTTTCCGCTTTTCTTTCCGTACCAACCGGCCAGCACCATGCGCTTGAGCAGCGCCGGCGACGCGAAACGCCGCTCCTTAAACTCATCGAACATCACGTGGGTGATGTAGTACGTCGTATCCAGGCCGACGAAATCAAGCAGCGTGAAGGGCCCCATGGGATATCCGCAGCCCAGCTTCATCGCCAGGTCGATGTCGGCGATGGACCCAACGCCCTCCTCGTAGGCGCGGATCGCATCCAGCAGATAGGGGACGAGGAGACGGTTGACGATGAAGCCGGTCTTATCCGATGTGCGCACCGGCACCTTGCCGAGCTTCTGTCCGAAGGCAAAGGCCTGCTCGAACACCTGCTCGTCGGTGGCGATGGTGCGCACGACTTCCACGAGCTTCATCAGCGGCACAGGGTTGAAGAAGTGCAGCCCGATAAAGCGGTCCTGCCGATTGGTTGCCGTCATGACTTCCGTGACGGAGATCGACGAGGTGTTGGTGGCGAAGACCGCATCCTTCTTCACGATGCCGTCGAGCCTGGCGAACATCTTCTTCTTCTCGTCGATGTTCTCGATGATGGCCTCGACGATGATGTCGCAGTCTTTGAGGTCCTCGGGATTCGTGGTCCCTTTCAGGCGCGCAATCGCGGCATCGCGCTGCTCGGCGGTGATGCCGCCCTTCTCCACCGGCCTCTCGGCGAACTTGCCGAGCGACTTCTGGATGCCGCTGAAACCTTTATCGATGAACTTCTGATCGGCTTCGAGGACTACAACGTCAAAGCCAGCCATGGCGGAAACCTGCGCGATTCCCGATCCCATCAAGCCACAACCGAGTACGCCCACTCTCTTGATTTCCATGTCAGTTCTCAGTTCCGAATTCAGTTCTCAGTTCCCGGTTCTCAGTTCTCAGTTTTGAAGGCAACTGCAAACACCAAACCACGAATTTGCACGGATTCACACGGATCGAACCTAGCGTTTGTCCCTGGTGCTCCTTCGCGTCCTTTGTGTCCTTCGCGTGGTGAATCAGCGTTGCAGGTTTTCCACGATCATCGCGATGCCCTGTCCGCCGCCGATGCAGGCGGTCGCGAGCCCATACCGGCCGTTGCGACGGCGCAATTCGTAAAGGATCGTCACGATCAATCGCGTGCCGGTCGCACCGAGTGGATGGCCGAGGGCTATGGCTCCACCGTTCACGTTGGTCTTGTTGCGATCGAGACCGAGTTCCTTTTCGACAGCGAGGTATTGGGCGGCGAACGCCTCGTTGACCTCGATGAGGTCCATGTCTTCGAGCTTGAGTCCCGCCTTCTTCAACGCCAGGCGCGAAGCAGGAACCGGGCCGGAGCCCATGATCTTCGGATCGACTCCGGCGATGCCCCAGGAGACGATGCGGCCCAGCGGCTTGAGGCTGCGCGTGCCGGCATCTTCCATCGAGGTCAGCACGACGGCCGCGCCGCCGTCCACGATGCCGCTGGCGTTGCCGGCGGTAACGGTGCCGTTTTTGCCGAACGCGGGGCGGAGCTTCGCGAGCGCTTCGGGCGTAGTGTCGGGACGGAGGTGATCGTCCTTGTCGAAGTTTTCTCCCGTCGGCTCGCCCTTGCGGTTGCGCAGCGGGACCGGGGTAATCTCCTCGTTGAGGCGGCAAGCCTTCTGTGCCTCTCCGGCGCGGCGCTGCGACAGCAGCGCAAACTCATCCATCGCATCGCGGGTGATGCCCTGCTGCTCGGCGTAGAGTTCGGCGGTTTGCGCCATGTAGAGGCCGCAGTGCGTGTCGAGAAGCGCGGCCATGAGCGAGTCTTCGAGCTTGCCTTCGCCGAGGCCGACACCCCAACGCATCCCGCGGATGACGTGCGGAGCTTGCGACATGGATTCCATGCCTCCGGCGAGCACCGTGCGGGCTTCTCCCAGCTGGATCAACTGTGCGCCGGTGATGATGGCCTGCATGCCGCTGCCGCAGAGACGGTTGACGGTGAGCGCAGGCGTCTCGTTCGGGAGTCCGGCCTTCAACGTGACGTGCCGCGCTCCGTAGAGAGCGTCTCCGCTGGTTTGTTGCGCGTTGCCGAACACGGCGTGATCGAACTCGCCGGGCTCGACCCCTGCGCGCCGAATGGCTTCCTGCGCGGCCACAGCCCCGAGTTCCTGGGCGGTGAAGTCGCGCAGCTTGCCGCAGTAGCGCGCCATGGGTGTGCGGACACCGCTGACGATGGCAATGGTATCTGGCATGTTCCTTCGCTGGTGAGTGTGCGTGTGATGAACCGCCCAGTCCCCCACGGACCGGGCTAGCAAACGAATGACTATATCAGCCGCTCAAAACACAGGGCAATCATCGGCACGAAGTCGCGCGGTCACGAGTCGCGGAGACGCGAAGTTTCGGAACACGAACTTTGTCACCTCAGCAGCTTAGTGGCTCAGTGGTTTAGCCGCTTAGTACCTGAGTACCTCAGCAACTCACTACGTTTCCTCCCGCACGTCAGGAACGAAGTCGTGTGCGCAGGCCTGGCAGTAGAAGTGCGCGCTCTCGAAGTCCTCGCGATCGGGGCGCTCGAATGGCGTCAGCGAGGCCGCCATGCGAACGACATGCGTGCGAGATCCGCACATAGGGCAGGTTGGAAGTTTAAGTTCGGTGGTCATATGTCCTCCGCGGCTTTGGGGAAAGACGGCGAAGCCGGCAATCAACTTCGTCGGAGAGACAGAGACCGGGACCGGCAGAATGCCGGTCCCGGCCAGAAATGAGTTACTAGACTGCGCTGGTGGCCAGCGCCCGCTTATCGGTCTTGCCTGTGACGGTGCGCGGCATCTGCTCGACAAACGAGAACGAACGCGGCACCTTGTGCGGCTCCAGCATTTCGCGACATGCGCTGCGGAGTTTGGTTTCGCTTACTTCCGCGCCCGGCTTGGTTGTGAGGAACGCGTGCAGGCGCGCGCCGTGCTTTTCGTCAGGGAACGGAACGACGGCGACTTCATCCACGCCCTCGATCGTTTCCAGCGCGGTTTCGACCTCTGACGGATACACCTTCTCGCCCGAGACCTTCACCAGGTCGTCGGCGCGACCCACCAGGTGCAGGAATCCATCCGCGTCCAGGAAACCCTTGTCGCCCGTGTGCAGCACACCGTCGCGGATCTTGCGCGAGGTG
>DASPLH010000081.1:0-23829 GCA_035627675.1 Clostridia bacterium | reverse complement strand
CGCGGCACCCGAGCTGCGGGCCAACATCCCTCCGATCGCCACCGGCACGGGCTACACCGTGCAGATCGCCGCCGTGAGCAAGAAGGAAGACGCCGAGCTGCTGAAGACTGCCCTTCAGCAGAAGCAATACCCGGTGTTCGTCAGCAACACGGCCAGCGACAGGCTGTTCCACGTTCAGGTGGGGCCCTTCGCGGAGCTGAAGGATGCCGAAGCCATGAAGTCGAAGCTTGTCGGTGACGGGTACAACCCCATCGTCAAGAAGTAGTCTGCAACCGGAATAAATGTGCAGCCTCGACGCGGTCGAGGCTTTTGTTTACTACACAGGCAACATGGCCAGGGCAGGATTTTCAACCTGGCCCGGCCTCGAGAGCCGCGACGCGAGCCGCTTCACCCGTCGCGCCCCGGCCCGCCGCTCGCATCTGCCGCGCGCGTTGTGGCGCATCTCTCCGCGATGGAGTCTGTTCGTCCAAGACCCGCGTCCGGCACGGGTTTGGATCGAAACTCACGTATTTCCGGGATATTTCGCGGGATCGGCCGGGATGCGACGCCGACAATGACGGGAGTGCGCAGACCGGTCGCGGAGATTGCTTCCGCTCGCCTGGTCAAACCCGCCGGAGTATTGCGTCGCGGACACCGCCCGATACATCTGTTCTTGAGAATGCGCGAGTGTGGGCGCGGGACAAGCTTTCCCACTCTCAACCGCGCGGCCGAGAAATGGCACATTCGATACTAGCGGCGGAACGGCATAGATTCGTACAATTTATGAACCCCCATGAAAGCAGCTACTGACAAACTCAGCCTCTCTCTCCGAGCGATCGCTGATCCAACGCGGCGTAAGATCCTGCGCCTTCTGAAGCCGAAGGCCGGGGTCAGGTCAAGCGATCATCCTGGAATGAACGCGAGCGATATCGAACAGCGCGTGAAGCTCGCGCAGCCAACCATCTCGCACCACATGAAGATACTGAAGCAAGCCGGACTGATCGAGACATCGAAGTCTGGAACATGGATGTGGTACAAGCGAAATGAGCCGGCGATCAAGGCGCTCCGGAGCAACCTGCAGTCGGAATTGTAATCATCTGTCGACCATCAAAAGGAAAGGCGGCCGGTCAGGCCGCCTTTTTCATTTCCACCCGAGCGCGATCAGCGGGACACGGCAGCGAACAGGTCCGTCTGCAACAGCGACTGGAACTTCCTGTCGTCGGCCTTGAACTGGATCGTCAGCCGTCCACTGTCGGAGTCCACCGTCATGCTCTCCAGCGCGTTCTTCTCCGCGGCGGTGGCGTTCATGCGCTTGTACATCATCCCGGCCTTGATCAGCGAAGACATGGTTGCAGCGGTCATCGTGTCGGAAGTAACCACGTTCAGGTTGAAGGCCACGCCTCGCGAGAAGTCGACGGTGTAGCGCGAGCCGAGCATGCGCTTCTTGATCAGGTCGTAATCCGCCAGCTTCGCCGCGTCACCCAGCGCCGACCGCATCATGTTCTGCGTTCCCGCCTGATCCAGCACGCTCCACACGGGCCCGCTCTCCACGTCGGCGATCATCTCGTTCATCTGCGCGTTTCCGGCGATCCCCTCGGACTCGCCGTCGCGCGTGTCCAGCACGGCCTTCACCGCACTGGCCTCGCCGAACAGCATCGCGCTGGGGTCCAGGAAGTTCACGACCATGCCTGTGCCCGTCGAGTAGATGTCCGACGTGCGGTACTTCTCCGGCTTGATCTTCTTCCGCTTCATCCGGGTGGCGAACTTCTTCGCGTCCAGGGTCGCGCCCTGTGCGACACCGACCGTGCGGACGCCGTTCTTTGTGCGGAACGCAACAAACGTCAGCTGTTCGACGTCCTTGTCCGGGTCGATGCTCATGCCGCGCAGCGCCTGTTCGAACTGCTTCAGGTTTTCCGGCAGGACTCGCGCCTTCAGCGCCATGCCGCTCTCGGAATTGCGCAGCGCGCGATAGTCCACCGAAATCACCTGCTGGACCTGCGCCGGGATGATCGTGCGCGTACTGCTGCCCAGCGGCGCCGCCATCGCGGAGCCAATCAATACAAGTGGGATAGCAAACTTCCCAAGAAGCCTCATACCAAAAGTTTACCTTTAACGGCCTGAGTTCTTAATCAATAACACGCCCGTCAGGTTCGAGTTGTCCGTCCCAAGGGGTTGCGACCTTAGTGCACCGGCACTCAACGCTTCAGCGTTCGTCCGAGGAAGTCCAGGGTCTTCCGCCACGCGTCCTGCGCATCGCCTTCCCTGTATGCGGCCTTGTTATTCGGGTTCTGGAACGCGTGTCCCGCGTCGGGGTAGATGTGGATTTCCGCGGTCTTTCCCATGCTCTTCAAGTTCTGCTCGAAGTTCTTCACCGAATCTACTGGAATCCCGCGGTCCTGTCCTCCGAAGATCCCGAGCACCGGCGCCTTGATGTCCTTGAGGCTTGCCGGCTCGCTCACCAGCCTTCCATAGTTGATCACCGAGGCGGCCAGCTTCGGTTCCCGGAGGGCCAGGGCCAGCGAATATCCGCCTCCCATACACCAGCCGATGGAGCCGATCCGCTCCTTGCGGACTTCGGGTCGAGAGGCGAGAAACTGAAATGCAGCCGCGAGATCGCGTCCCGCCCTGTCTTCCGGAAGTCCGCGCATCAGCTCGTGGGCTTCTTCTGAACCTCCCGCCACCTTGCCGCGATAGAGATCGACGGCGAGCGCCGCATACCCCTGGTCCGCGAGCTTCGAAGCCTGCTCCTTCACCCAGTCGTCGAGTCCGTACCACTCGTGGATCACGACCAGCGCTGGGAACGGGCCCTTCCCGGCGGGCTTGTACAGCATCCCGGAGACGGTCTCGCCTCCGCTCCTGTACGTCACACGCTCGCCTTCGGCGGCGAGCATCGAGGTCGAGACCAACAGGAGCACGGCAGCCAGCAGCATTCTCTTCATGCTTGGTCAGATGCTCTGCCTCGCAGCCGGGTTCAATCGTTGTGCAGCCTACTCCATTGGCTCGATGGCCACCACCGCCCGCTCTTCGCGCTCGGGGACCTGGATCAGTACCGTGGCTGAGAGAACGATGACAATGCCGGCAATCTGGATCGCGTTGACCGTCTCGCCGAGGAACGCTGCCGCGATCACGATCGCAAACACCGGCTCCAGGCAGCTCGTCACGATGGCTCGCGTTGGGTCGAGGAACTGCAACCCCCAGAAGTACAGCGAAAAGGGCACCAGGACCGAAAATGCCGAGAAGATCAGCATGAAGGTCCACTGCGGCGCGTCGTAGTGCGCGGCAACGACCTTCCACGGAGGATGGATCACCAGCCAACCTGCGGCTGCCCCGGCCAGCGCCCATGCCAGGATGCGCCACCGGTCGTGCTTGCCCACGAGGTGCTGCCCGTGAACGTTATAGAACGAGAAGGCTACGGCCGCCGCCAGCGCCGCGAGCACGCCGGACAGGTCCAGCTTCAAGTCACGCGTGCTCACCCCGAGCCAGGGGAAACCGGCCGCACGGCTCACGATGCCGATTGCCAGGATGCTGCCAAGGACCGACAACGCCACTCCCATGAGGCGGGGCGGCGTCGCGCGCTGCAATCCCCGCGCCACCATGTACATCAGCACCATCACCGGGGCCGTGTACTGGAGGATGATGGCCGTCGCCACCGTCGTCTGTTGGATGGCGTAGTAGTAGAAGAAGTTCGAGGCAGCGATGCCGAGACAACCGACGAGCATCGCGGAGAAGGCGTCCCGGGGCGTCATTCGCATCGCGTTCTTGCCGCGGATGAGCAGGAGCAGCGGAGCGATCACCAGGAATGCAAAGCTGGTGCGGCTCTGGGCCAGCATCAGCGGCGGGATCGGGTCCACCGTGTTGCCCAGCACGTGAAGGCGACCGGTGAACACGGCGCGCCCCAGCGTGGCGGAGATGCCCCAGAAGAGCGCGGCCGCAGCGATGCACGCATAGCCGGCGAGACTCCGCCCGGTGAAGGAAGGAGTCCCGCTCGGCGCGGAGACTTCATGCCGTGAGCAACCGGTCGATGCGTTCCGGGTCAAACCCTATGAGTACCTCGTCGCCTATCACTACGGTCGGAGTGGAACGGCTATTGTACTTCCGAACCAACTCGAACACCGCCACCTGATCTTTGCTGACGTCTTTCTCGATGTACTGGATACCTCGCTCCGCGAGGTAGGTCTTCACGACCGAACATGGCGGTCAACCCGGCTGCGAAAACACGATCACTTGCTTTTCTGACATGCATCTCCCCAGTTCCTCATGTCGAGGACAACTGAATGAGAGATGCGCCTGGGCGTGGAACGATGGAATTATTCGGGCTAGACTGCCTCGGCCACGTCAAGTTCAATCGCCGTCTCGATCTCCGCCGTGGACTGAAGCATCTGGCTCACCGAGCAATACTTCTCCTTCGACAGGCGCACGGCGTCTTCGACCGACTTGCGCGAGACCTCGCCACCGACGGTGTAGGTCAGCTTGATACGCGTGAAGACCTTCGGGACCTCAGTCGCGCGTTCCGCCTCGGCCCGCACCGTTACCGATGTGAACGGTTCACGCTTCTTCCGCAGGATCGTTACCACGTCCGTTGCCGTGCAGGAACACAGGCCGATCAGCACGAGTTCCATCGGGCCGTTGCCGCTCTTGTTGGCGCCGGCGTCCACTACGATGGCGTGACCGCTGGCTGCCGTGCCGATGAAGCGATCGTTATCGGTCCACTGCGCGCTGGCTGTGATCATGGGAGCCCTCCGGTTCAGCGTAGGTTGTCGGTCTGAGGCTCCGGATGGATAAGAACCCGGAACAGCTGCGGCGCGGCGGTCTTGAAGCGCATTTCCAGCGCCGTCTGGACGTCGTGTACACGCGCCAGCGGCAGCTCGTCATGCATGGTCACATGACATGACAGGAACAGATGTTCGCGGATGCGCTTCAGGACGATCTCGTGTACATCTACGACTTCTGGGAACTGCCCGCCGATGGTCTTCAACTCCGCCTCCAACGCCGGGTCGGCCACGATTTCGTCGCTGGTCTCTATGGTGGCCGGCTCGCTCTCGATGTGCGTGAGGATCGAGCTGATCTCCGGAACCGCGCTTCGGATGTCGCTCTCGAGGGCGGTGACGCGGTCATGAGCATCGAGCAGGCGCATGGTTTCGTCCAGCTCGACGTGGAGTTCGACGTGCAGGCTGCCGCCGAGGTCCTGCACGCTGATGTCGTGGATCATCAGGTTGCTGCGCAGGGCCGCCGCACGGATGCGGTCGAAGATGTTCTCCGTGTTGACCTCGCGCGGTTTGGCGTTCACCAGCACATCGGCATCGCCCAGCAGGTCGTGGATGACGCGCGTAACCTCCAGCGCCATGGCATCGGACGCCTGGAATGTCACATTCCTCGCCAGCGCTACCGACACGTCCACGAAGTAGCGGTTGCCGGCCCGGCGGATGCGGACACGTTCGATCTCCAGCACGCCCGGGACAGCCTCCACCCGCTCGATGATCTCCGCACGTATCCCGGGGGGAGCCGCATCGAGCAGCGCGTCGATCGTCTGCCTCGCCAGCCGCCAGCTCACAAAAACCACGATCACGGCTACGAAGAGCGCCGCGATCGGGTCAGCCTTCGCCAGCCACGGCAGGTCGTATTGCCGCCCAGCCCACACCAGCAAGAGTCCGAGGATGACGACCGCGCTCGACCATATGTCGGTGCTGAAGTGCAGGGCGTCGGCCTGCAACGCCTGGCTCTGATACTTGTCGGCCACACGCTTGAGCGCTCTCGAACGCCACCAGTCGAGCCCGATGGAGATGAACATCACGGCGAAAGCCGCCATGCTCGGCTCGATCTCGACATCGTGCACGAACAGGCGCTTGGATGCTTCCCAGACGATCCAGACGCAGGTCAGCAGCAGCAGTCCGGTCTCGAGGAAGGCGGAGAAGTTCTCGAACTTGCCGTGACCGTACTGGTGGTCGGCGTCGGCGGGCTTATCGCTGACACGGACCGAGAAGAGCGTGATGATGGCAGCCACGAGGTCCAGGCCCGAGTGAAGCGCCTCGGAGAGAATGCCAAGGCTGCCCGTGGTGACACCGACCATGAACTTGAAAACCGTGATGGCGAGCGCCGCATAGACGGAATTCTGCGCGACCGTGCGCTTCTCTTCCCTCATCGCCTCGGCGGCCGAATTGGCGGGCGTAGTCACCGTGTACAGATTAAACCGGCACTGGCTTGCCGGCCAACGATCTTGCTGTGAGGGAGCGACTTCGGCCGTTGCCGCTGTGTTAGCATTCGCTCAACCTCACTGTTTCCCAATAGCTCGGAGGTCCCGCTTGCTTCGCCGGCCCGTTGCGCTGCTCCTTGTGCCATCATCGACGGTCATCGTCCAGACCACATTCGCGCCTGAAAGTGCCTTACTCACGATCTCCGAGGCTCCAGCCGCAACGTGCCCGAAGGAGCCGACACAGTGACGGACAACCGCACAGCTGTCATCGTCACCGGTGTCTCGGGAAATCTCGGCACGCGGCTGCTGCCGCTGCTGGCGCACCGGTTCAAGATTGTCGGCGTGGATATGCGTCCGCCGGAGACGGACTCCGAGCTTCAGTTCGAGGCGATGGACCTTGGGCGCGAAGCCGCCTGCGACGACATGGTGCGGCTGCTGCGCGAGACCGGGGCAAAGGCCATCGTGCATCTCGCCTTCGTCATCGACCCGCTCCGCACAGGAGTGCTCGACGTGGATCGCATGTGGCAGATCAACGTGGCCGGCACGGCGCGGGTCATGGAAGCCATCGCCGTCGTGAACCGCCACGGCGGAGACGTCCGCAAGTTCATCTTCCCGTCCAGCGTCTCAGCGTACGGCCCCGAGACTCCGGGCCCGGTCACCGAGGACCACAAGCTCGGGGCGCACACTCTCCCCTACGCCATTCACAAGCAGGAGAGCGACGAGGTCGTCCGCCATCGCGCTCCCTGGCTGGGACAGTGCAGTACGTTCGTACTGCGCCCGCACATCTTCAGCGGAGCCACCGTGCAGAACTACCTGGTAGGCGCTCTGCGCGGCACGCCCCTCGGGCGGGGCAAGTGGGGCGAACGGATGCGGCAGAAAGGCACACGGCTGCCGCTGCTGCTTCCCTACGGCGACGAATACCTCCAGAAGCGCTTCCAGTTTGTTCACGTGGATGACATGGCGCGGCTGATGAACTTCATCCTGCGGCGCGAAGATAAAGGTTCGGAGATGGTCGTGCTGAACGTCGCCGGACGCGGAGAACCGATTACGATCACCCGCTGTGCGGAGATCGCCAATCAGAAGCTGGTTCGGCTGCCGAAGTGGATGTGCCGTCGCGTGCTGCAATACCTGTGGGACCACGGCGCTTCGTCGATCCCGCCGGAAGCGCTGCCCTACATGATCGGTTCGTACACGATGGACACGACTCGGCTCCGCCGCTTCCTTGGCCAGGAATACGAAACGACGATTCGCTACACGGTGGAAGACGCGCTCGCCGACTCCTTCGCGGAACCTGCGGCGTCGGTAGCCGTCAGCTCGTAGAGTCGAGAGCGGCTACTTCCTGCCCCAGTACAGGCCGGCGATCCCGAACGTGTACGGCGTGTAGCTCGCCTCGCGGAATCCGGCGATCCGCATGCGCTCCAGCATCTCCTGCGGCGGCGGGAACTTCGCCACCGACGCGGGAAGGTATCCATAGGGACCGGTCACGCCGCTGATCAGCGTGCCGATGCGAGGCAGCACGCTGCGGAAATAGAACCGGTACAGCTTTCCGACCACTCCCCTGGGCTCGCCGAAGTCGAGTATGCCGACCTCTCCACCCTCGTTCAGGACGCGATAGATCTCGCGCAATCCCGCGTCGTAGTTCGCAAGGTTGCGGAAGCCGAACGCCGAGGTTACAAGGCTGAACTGTCCGGGACCGAATGGCAGGTTCAAGGCATCGGCTTCGATCCAATACATCGGCCTGGCGCCGGCTTTCTGCCGCGCGCGCGCCAGCATGGGAGCCGAAAAATCAACCCCGGTGATTGTCGCGCCCGATTCTCCGCGCTGCCGGTAGAGCGCGAAAGCCATGTCGCCCGTGCCGCAGCACAGATCGAGCACCTGCGCGTCGGGCCTGCGGACGATCTGCCGGAAACGCCGCGCAGTCCTCCACCACCAGTAGCGGTCCACGTTCATCGACAGAACGTGATTCAGCAGGTCATATCGCGAGGCGATGGAACCGAACATCTCCCGGACGGCGCTGGCCGCCTGCTGCTCATCCTGGCGCTCGTCGGTGCGCGCCCCTATTGTCCTTTGCGTCTCCATCACTTCAGCCACACGGTCCCTTCTTACGTCCTCTTACGCCCGCGAAAGATACCTGAGTTCTTCCACCGCTTGCAGCAGCGCGCGTTCCGGCACGTCGGTTTCCATCACCACGCGGCCAATCTCCACCGGAAGCACGAAATGTACTTTTCCGTTCAGCGTCTTCTTGTCGCGCGCGAGTCTGCGCAGGATGTTCCTCGGCTTCACGTCCACTTTCGGCAGCGTCGCATAGGCGAGCACGGTGCTGATGAGACGCTGCGCCGTGGCCGAATCGGTTCGCTGCATGGCCGCCGAAACCATGGTGGCGGCGATCATTCCCCACGCAATGGCTTCGCCGTGCAGGAACTGCTTGTAGCCGGTCTCGGCTTCCAGCGCGTGCCCGATCGTGTGCCCGAAGTTCAGGATGCGCCGCAGCCCTTTCTCGTGCTCGTCCTCGCCGACCACGTTGGCCTTTACTCTCACGCTTTCCGAGATCAGCCACTCCAGCGTTCCGGGATCGCGGCGCAGGATGCGGTCGCGCTGCTGCTCCATGAACTCGAAGATCCGAGGGTCCCCGATCACTCCCGCCTTCAAGGCCTCGAACAGCCCCGAGCGAAACTCGCGTTCGGGCAGCGTGGACAGCACCTCGGGGTCGATCAGCACCATCCGCGGCTGCTGAAAGGTGCCGAGCAGGTTCTTGCCCTCGTCGAGGTTCACGCCTGTCTTGCCGCCGATGGAGGCATCCACCTGCGCGAGCAGGGTCGTGGGCAAATGGACGAACGGAATTCCGCGCATGTAGATCGAGGCCAGGAACCCGCCGACGTCGCCGACAACTCCGCCGCCGAACGTCAGCAGCGCGGACTCGCGATCCGCTCCGAGTTTCACCAGTTTCGATGCAAGTTCCTCCACGGTGTCGAGAGTCTTCCAGTGCTCACCGTCGGGCATCTCGATGATGCTGTGCTCGATGCCGGCCTGCACCATGGAATCGGCCAGGCGCTTTCCGTGCTGCCTCCGAACGCGCGGCACGGTCACGGTGAACAGACGGCGCGTTTCCGGCAGAACTTCGCGTATGTAGTTGCCGGCCGAGCGGAGCGCCCCCTGCTCGATGAGCGCCTCGTAATCGTGCACTTTGGTTCTGACTGGGACTCGAATCACGATAGGAACTCGAACTCTCAGGCGCGCGACGGACCGCGCGCGCACGAGTCTATGTTACCCCAAGCGAGAATGGGCTTCTGCCCCGTCCGCTCCGCTTCCAGCGTGCTACCATTCCCAGAAATCATGAAGGGCGTACACGAATTCGACTTCATCGTTGTCGGCGCCGGAGTCGCCGGCATGCGCGCCGCCATCGCGCTGGGAAAGCACGGGCGCGTGCTCTGCCTCGCCAAACGCGAACTGAACGAGTCCAACACGCAGTACGCGCAGGGCGGCATCGCCGCCGCGCTGAGCGATGAAGACGAGATCAGCCTGCACCTTCAGGACACGCTCAACGCCGGCGACGGCCTCTGCGATCCCGCCGCAACACGCGTCCTCGTGGAAGAAGGCCCGGCGCGAATCGAAGAGCTCATCAAGTGGGGCACGGCCTTCGACCGCCACGGCACGAAACTCGCCTTCACCCGCGAGGGCGCTCACAGCCGCGACCGCGTGCTCCACGCCAACGGAGACTCCACCGGGCGCGAGATCGGGCGCGCGCTCTACGCCTGCGCCGGCGCGGTCAAGAACATCACGTTCCGGGAATTCGGCTTCACGACAGACCTCATCGTCGAAGATGGCCGCGTGTCCGGCGTGCGCCTGATCAATGACAACGGCGAGTACGAGGACATTCCGGCCCGCTCGGTATTGCTCGCCACCGGCGGTCTCGGACAGGTTTACGCCAACACCACGAACCCAACCGTCGCCACGGGCGACGGCGTAGCCATGGCATTCCGCGCCGGAGCCGAAATCAGCGACATGGAATTCGTGCAGTTCCATCCCACGGCGCTCTACCTGAAAAAGGCTCCACGTTTTCTGCTGTCGGAAGCGCTGCGGGGCGAAGGCGCGTACCTGCGCAACTCGAACCTCTCGCGTTTCATGCCCAAGTACCACGAGATGGGAGAGCTTGCGCCCCGCGACGTGGTGGCGCGCGCCATCGCGCACGAGCTGGAGGTCAGTCCGCTCAAGGACCCGGTCGTCTACCTCGACCTGACACACCTCCCCGCCGAGCGTCTGAAGAAGCGCTTCCCGCGGATCTACGCAACCTGCATGCAGCACAACATCGACTTCACGGAGGAGCTGGTGCCGATCCGCCCGGCGGCTCATTACGCCATGGGCGGCGTGAAGACCGACCTCGACGGACGCACCACTCTGCCCGGCCTGTACGCTGCCGGAGAAGCCGCCTGCACCGGCGTTCACGGAGGCAACCGGCTGGCCAGCAACTCCCTGCTCGAGGGACTCGTGTTCGGAGCCCGTGCTGCCGAGGCAATGTCATCCGAATCGAAGCGCAGTCCTGCTTCCCCAAGGCGCGCCGCGCACCGCACGGCGCTGGATGGCGGCACGCCGATTCCCGACTCGAACACCGAGGCGCTGATCACCGAAGTTCAGGATTTGATGTGGCGAGACGTGGGCATTGTGCGCGAAGGCAAGCGGCTGCGGACGACCCTGGCGCGACTCCAGGAGCTCGCCTCCCTGCTCGCACCCGCAACTTCGCGACGCGGATGGGAAGCCCGAAACATCCTGGCCACCGCAACCCTCATTGCCCGCTCCGCTCTCGCCCGCGAGGAGAGCCGCGGGGCACACTACCGGACCGATTTCCCGTTCCACAACGACACGAAATTCCTGAAGCACTCCAGCGTCTGCGGAGATGCCGTCAGGTTCCAGTAAAAAAATCCGCTTCTGTTCTGTAAAATCGTCCTGATGCCCTCGAACTGGATCTTCTGGATCGGCTTCAACATATTCGTGCTCTTCATGCTCGCCCTTGACCTGGGCGTGTTCAATCGGAAGGCGCACACCGTCAGCTTCCGCGAAGCGCTCACCTGGACGGGCGTATGGATCTCTCTCGCCGCGACCTTCGGCGTGCTGATCTACTTCTTCGGCCACACGATGACCGGGAACATGAACCGTCCGAACAGCACGCTGGCCCTCGAGTTCGTGACCGGTTACCTGATCGAGGAGTCGTTATCCGTAGATAACCTGTTCGTCTTCCTGCTGATCTTCCGGTACTTCAAGGTTCCCGGACCGTTCCAGCACAAGGTTCTCTTCTGGGGCATCATCGGCGCTCTCGTGATGCGCGCGGTCTTCATCGCGACCGGCGTCACCCTGATCAACCGCTTCCATTGGATCATCTACGTCTTCGGCGCGTTCCTCCTGTTCGTCGGCTTCCGGCTGCTGCGGCAGAGCGAGGAGTCGGTACACCCCGAGCGCAACCCTCTCGTGAAGTGGTTCCGTACTCACATGAGGATGACCTCCGATTACGAGGGTCCGAACTTCTTCGTCGTGAAGGACGGGCTCCGGTACGCTACGCCGCTCGCGCTCGTCCTGATCGTCGTCGAGACTACCGACGTCATCTTCGCCGTGGACTCGATTCCCGCCGTACTGGCCATTACGCGCGACCCGTTCATCGTTTACACCTCGAACGTATTCGCGATCCTCGGCCTGCGCTCGCTCTACTTCGCGCTCTCGGGGATGATGGACCTGTTCCACCTGCTGCACTACGGGTTGGCGGTGATCCTGATGTTCATCGGCGCGAAGATGCTGGCATCGCACTACATCGAGATCCCGATCGTGGTGGCCCTCGGAGTGGTCGTAGGAGTGCTCGCGTTGTCCATCGGGCTGAGTTTGCTCTACCCGGCCAAGAAGACGCAGGAATTGCCCGAACCCGCTCCGGAATCCTGACCGGAGCCCGCAAAACCCAGGGCGGGAGTTTGCGAGAGCTGTTTACCTCAGCGACTCCCATCCCCGGCGGTTGAGGTCCCAGAACAAGAACCTCAGCATGCCCGCCGCGCCAATCAGCATGCAGACCCCTGCGATCCAGTCGCCGAAGATGATTTTGCCGATGCCGAACAGCGCGAAGTAGATGAGCGCGCATCCGGCGACCCAGTCCACGGCCGACCACACCAGGTTCTGGTTGGATTCGATCCCCTCCAGGCGAGCGATGCGACGCCAGCCCACCGAAGCCGGCTGCACCTTGCGGTAGAACTCGCGCAGCTTGTCTTCAGGTTCCGGAGGCGTCAGCAACGTCACAGCGATCCAACTCACAGTGGTGAACGCCGTCGTGAGCAGCATCAGCCACGCGAAGCCGTGCGCGTCAGCGGCGTTCAGCGGTCCCGCCGGCAACTTCGGGTCGAACCCCCGCAGGCGATCCACGAAGCCGCTCGCCAGCCTCGACTGTAGCCAGAGCGAGGACGCCGCCGCAGCGGTCATCGCCGAAACCTCGCTCCACGCGTTGATTCTCCACCAGAACCAGCGCAGCATGAAGACCAGTCCGGCGCCCGCTCCAATGGCGATCAGGAACTTCCATGCGCCTTCGATGGAGTGCATGTAGTAGGTCGCCACGGCCGCCAGCAGCGTGACCAGCACGGTTGCCATCCGCGAAGCCCGCACGTAGTGCCTCTGGTCGCGGTCGCGCGCCATGAAGCGGCGATAGACGTCGTTGATCAGGTAGGAAGCGCCAAGGTTGATGTGCGTCCCGATGGTTGACATGTATGCCGCCGCGAATCCGGCGAGCATCAGGCCGCGCAAGCTCGGCGGCAGCTCGGCAATCATCACCCGTATGTAGCCCGTCTCGGGATCCTTCGTCTCCGGGAACATCAGCACAGCCACCAGCGCCGTGAGAATCCAGGGCCACGGACGCAACGCGTAGTGGGCGATGTTGAACCACAGCGTCGCGGCCAGCGAGTTCTTCTCATCCTTGGCGCTGAAAATCCGCTGCGCGACGTACCCGCCACCGCCCGGTTCCGCTCCCGGATACCAACTCGCCCACCAGTTCACGCTCAGGTACACGAGGAACATCACGAACCATCCGCTCGTCCAATCGGGCACGAAAGCCGTGTACGGCGAGCCCTCCGGAGCCGTGTGGGCGGCCAGCCTGGCCTGCAATGCGCCCATGCCGCCCACGGCCCTGACGGCGAACACCGCCAGCGCGATGACCATCGCCATCTTCAGAACGAATTGCAGCAGGTCGGTCCACAGCACCGCCCACAATCCGGAGATTGCGGCGTAGATCACGGTCATGGCCAGGCAGAACATCACCGCATCCAGCTTGCGGATGCCGAGCGTCAACTCGAGCACCTTCGCCATTGCGAGGTTCACCCAGCCCATGATGATCGTGTTCACCGGAAGTGCGAGGTAAAGCGCCCGAAAGCCGCGCAGGAAGGCCGCCGGAGCTCCCGCATAGCGCAGTTCGGCGAACTCCATGTCGGTCAGCACTCCTGCCCTGCGCCAGAGGCGCGCGAAGAAGAACACGGTCAGCATCCCGCTCAGCGCCATCGACCACCAGAGCCAGTTCCCGGCAACGCCGTAGCGGAACACAATTCCGGTAACGACCAGGGGCGTGTCCGCGCCGAAGGTCGTCGCCACCATGGACGTTCCTGCCAGCCACCACGGCACGTCGCGGCCCGAGATGAAAAACTCTCCCACGCTCCGGCTGGCGCGGCGGTAGTAGAAGAGGCCAATCGCCAGGTTCATGGCGAAGTAGGCGACGATCACAACCCAGTCGATGGTCGATAGCTGCATAGGGGTCGCGGCGATTACAGCGGAAAACCTCCGGTTCGCAAATACCCCGACACCTCACGCGATACCTCCGGCGCCAGGCCGCCGCAGGGTCGCCACCTGTCGGCCATCCCGAGCGCCGCGCCGGCGAATCCATGCAGAGTGCAGGAGGGTTATGCGATCCAAGGCACATATCAGTTCGCATCCGATTCACCCGATGCTGATCGCGCTCCCGATTGGGCTGTGGATCGGCAGCTTCGTCTTCGACGTGTTCGCCTACTTCACGGGCGACAACATGCTCCGTGGCGCAGGCTTCTACTGCATGGTTGCGGGCTGCGTCGGAGCCGTGCTGGCCGCCGTCCCCGGAGTCGTCGACCTGCTCACCGTGGTGCCTCCGCGCTCCAGCGCAAAAAAGCGCGGCTACATCCATGGTGGACTGAACACCGCCGTGCTGCTGCTGTTCGTCATCATTGCCTGGAGGCGTGGAGGGCCCTGGGAAGCGATCGATGGGCGGTCCGTCCTGATGTCCCTGGCCGGAATCATCGCGCTCGGGGTTTCCGGCTGGCTCGGCGGAACGCTCGTCTACCGCAACCAGATTGGCGTGGACCGTCGCTACGCGAACGCAAGCCAATGGAGACAGCGCCACGTTGAAGACTTCACGCGGCCCGTCTGTAACCAGAGCGAGCTTACCGACGGCCAGATTATGCTCGTCACGATCGGCTCGGAACGCGTTGCCGTCGCACGGGCGGCCGAGGGCATCTTCGCCTTCAGCGACCACTGCACGCACCGCGGCGGACCACTCTCGGACGGAGCGCTGATCGGCTGCACTGTCCAATGCCCATGGCACGGCTCGCAGTTCGACTGCCGCACAGGGCGAGTCGTCGCCGGACCGGCTCAGAAACAGATCAAGACCTACGAAATCGATATTCGGGCCGGCGAGGTTTACGTCCGCGACCCGTTCCGCCGCGACGAGAAAAAAGCGGCGTAATTCCCGGCGCGTCATCCCGAGCGACGATGCGAAACAGAACGGCCGCCCTGCCGGGCGGCCGGAATCGCATCGGAGCCGAGAGACCTTTTCGGCTCACCGCATATTCAGCGCGCGAATCGTCTCCAGCACGACATCCCCTACGATTTGCAGGCTGTGCGGGCTGAGTTTGTCCAACGTGTCCTCTGTAGTGTGGTGGAATACGTTGTTGAACCCATACTCGAAGTCGATCAGATCGGCCACGGGGATGCCAACCTCCGCAAACGGACGGTGATCGTCCTCGACTCCGATCTCGCGAGCGTGGAAGTACGACTGGGACCCGAGGCGGGTCGCGGCCCGGAACACCACGTCCTGCAACCACGACGCCGAGTTGTAGTCACGCTCAATCCCCAACGTCTTATCGCCGACCATGTCGAGCACGATGAGGGCCTTGATGTTCTTCGCCGTGCCGTCCGCCTTCCACCGCTGGGCCAGGTGCCGGCTGCCGTAGAGACTGTCCGCCGGAGTCCAATGCCGCACGGCCTCTTCCCCGTCCAGCAAGACGATCCACACGCTGTAGCCGGCCGGAGGCTTGCTCTTGAACTGTTCTGCGAGTTCGAGCAGCAGTCCCGTGCTGGAACCGCTGTCGTTGGCTCCAACGTAGTTGCGGTCGCGCAACGGATAGTTCGTGTCGTAGTGCCCGGCCAGCACGATCACTCCGTCCTTCTTCCCCGGGAACTTTGCGATGAAGTTGCGCATGGGCATCTGCCCTTCGGGTGTGTCGGCCGTAAACGCGTCTTCCTCGACCTGCGGAGCAAGGGCCTGGAGCTTCGACCGCAGATAGTCCTCCGCCTTTTTGTGTCCCTCGGAGTTCGGCGGCTTCGGACCGATGGCGACGAACTCTTTGACGTAGTTCATCGCGCGCGAGGCATCGACTTTTCCGGCGGGAGCAGCACCGGCGGGCGGATCGAAGTCTGCGGGGTTCGGCGGGGTCACGCGCGAGGCGGCCTGCGCCTCCGTGCCCGCCTTTGGATTCTGCTGGCAGGCAACGCCGGAGGCCAGTCCGCAAACTACGACCGCTACGAGCACCGCCCTGATGCACCAAACGCGGCCATTGGCCGCGTTCGATTTCCTATGATTGCGAATCATCATGCATTGGCTTTCTTACGATTTCTGCGCGTCGGGTGCACCATGAAGGCCACGCCGATGCTGACCAGGTACAGCAGGATCATCGGAGCCGCGAAAACGCACATGTTCATGATATCCGTCGTCGGTGTCAGGAAAGCAGCGACGACAAAAATCACCAGGATCGAGTACCGCAGGTTCTTCCACATCCAACCGGCGCTTACGATTCCGAACAGCGCAAGGAAGAACACGAGGATCGGCATCTCGAACACCACACCCAGTCCGAGAATGATCGTCATGAACAGGTCCATGTACTCGCCGATCGTGATCATCGGGCGGAACTGCGCCGAGTAGCCGATCAGGAAATCCAGCGCGGCGGGATAGACGATGCGATAGCCGAAGTACCCGCCCGCCGTGAACAACCCAACCGTGCTGAACATGAACGGCAATACGTACCGGCGCTCATTGCGATAAAGCCCCGGCGAGATGAATGCCCAGACCTGATACAGAATGAAAGGGGCGGCGACAAAGATCCCGACGATGAGCGAAACCTTCAAGTACATGTTGAAGGGTTCCGTGGGATTCGTATAGACCAGCGTGGTGTCAAGCTTGTGACGCCCAAGGGCATCGATAATGGGCTGCTGCATCCAGGCGAAAATCTGCTCGTGGAAGCCGTAGCAGGCGGCGAATCCTCCGACGATCGCCAGGATGCTCCAGATGACTCGCTTCCGCAGCTCCTCCAGGTGAGCCAGGAAGCTCATGGCCGGAAGCTGATTTTTTTCGGGAGCCTGCTGCGGCGTCGCAACCGAACTAGACATTGGTTTCCTTCGACGCGGTTGGGATGGCGGGCTGAGGCTGCGGTTCGGAGCTCACGAGATCCGGCGTGGGTTCCGCGGGCGCTTCGGACGGCAGCGGCTCTACGCGAGTCGCCGAAGGAGCCCGGAGGTCTTCGGCAGAAACACCGGCGTCGCTCAGCGTCCGGGCCACACCGCCCTGGCTGGGCGGCTGCACGCTGAATCCACCCTGGGCCTCTTTCAGAAGCTGCTCCGCGTTGTCGCGGTACTTCTTCCGTTCCTCTTCGATCGTCAGCTGATCCACTTCGTTTTGAAGCTGGTGCTTGAAGTCGTTGCTGGCCCGTTTGAACTCCGCCAGAGCCTTCCCAACTTCCCTGCCGATCTCGGGAAGTTTCCGCGGCCCAAAAATGATAAGGGCCAACAGGAAGATGAAGATCATCTCTGACATTCCGAGTTGCATATCAACACTATACAACCCCCTCAGGGCGGCAACATCAGGCATTTGTGCTAATGAGAGCACCACGGGGCCTAAGGCCCAGAGCGGGTTTCGGAAGTTTCGAAGTTTTCGGAGGTTGCGGAAATTTCCGAGGGTTGCGGAGGTTCGGATTCGAACAGCTGGAAACTTCTCTCAACCTGCGAAACCTCCGAAACCTTCTTTTCGGAAACCTCGAAACCTTTCCTAAACGCCTCCGCCTCTCGTCCGTCTAACTCCTGGCGGAGTCGTTGAAAGTTCGCACCTTTCAGCGGGCTGCTCGCATCTCAAACTCAACGCAGGTTCGTGTTTCGCGCCGCTGCGCTGGGGCGCTGCGAGAGCGCATGGAGAATGCGTGCTATACTGCGGAAAATCAACGGCTTAACGGCTGTCGGGCGCTGTCGGGGACAGCTCTCGAGCAACTTCGAAGGATACAAATGGCCGGTAGTTCTCGTCGTTCACTGGTTCTCGTCTTCACCATTGTCCTGCTGTGCGGCTTTCTGGGCGTTGTCTTCGGACAGCGCGTCGGGACGGCTTCTCCCAGCAGCGACGCCGATATCCGCGAAAGCTTGCGTGTCTTCTCCCAGGTTTACGACGTGGTTGAGAAGAACTATGCCGAGCCGGTCAGCGCCGACAAGGCGATCTACAACGGCGCGATCCCCGGAATGCTGCGAGTCCTCGACCCGCACTCGAACTTCTTCGATCCGAAGTCGTACTCCCTGCTCCGCGAAGAGCAACGCGGCAAGTACTACGGCGTGGGAATGCAGGTTGGACCCCGCAACAACAAGGTCATCGTCATCGCTCCGTTCGCGGGCGCACCGGCGTATCGCGCGGGCATCCGTCCGGGAGACGTCATCGTCGCCGTGGACGGCAAGCCGACCGACAACATGACGACCAGTGACGTCGCCGAACTGCTGAAGGGGCCCAAGGGGACGACGGTTCACATCACCGTGCTTCGAGAAGGCTCGGAGAAGCCGATCGACTTCGCCGTCGTGCGCGACGAAATCCCGCGCTACTCGGTCGATCTGCACTTCATGATCCGCCCGGGCATCGGCTATATCCACATCACGGGTTTCCAGGAAACCACCGAGCAGGAAGTCAGCAAGGCGCTGGAAGAGATGGGCGACATCAAAGGCCTGCTGCTTGACCTTCGACAGAACCCCGGCGGGTTGCTCAGCGAAGGCGTGGGCGTCGCCGACAGGTTCCTCAAGAAGGGACAGGTCATCGTCAGCCATCACGGGCGCAACTCGCCCGAGAAGGTTTACCGCGCTCCTCACGGCAGCTCCGGCAAGGATTACCCGATCGTCGTGCTCGTCAACCGCGGCACTGCGTCGGCGGCTGAGATCGTGGCCGGCGCTATCCAGGACCACGATCGCGGACTGATCGTCGGCGAGAGCACCTTCGGCAAGGGCCTTGTGCAGACGGTGTATCCGCTATCGGAAAACACTGGTCTGGCGCTGACCACCGCGCGCTACTACACGCCGAGCGGACGCCTCATCCAGCGTGAATACACGGGTGTCTCGCTCTACGACTACTACTACGCACGCGGCGAGGAAGAAAAGGCTGCGGACCCGAACGCTCCTCCTCCGAACGGCACCGCCGCGCCCAACGGCGCAAACGGAGCGCCGCCGAACGGCAACGGCAATCAGAACAACGCCAACCGTGAAGTGAAGCTGACCGATAGCGGACGCACGGTTTACGGCGGCGGCGGTATCGCTCCGGACGTTCGACTGCCCGCGCAGAAATCCAACAAGTTCCAGGATGCGCTCGTTCAGAAGTACGCGTTCTTCAACTTCGCCAAGCACTACCTCGTCGGCCGCCACGTGACGAAGCAGTTCGAAGTGGACGATCAGGTCATGCAGGAGTTCCGCAAGTTCCTCGACCAGCAGAAGGTTCCCTTCACGGAAGCCGAACTGGCGGAGAACATGGATTGGGTGAAGGGGAACATCAAGGCCGAGCTGTACATCAACGAGTTCGGACAGCAGGAGGGCCTGCGCGTTCACGCCGAGACCGATCCGAACGTGCTCAAGGCTCTTGAACTGATGCCCCAGGCCAAGGCGCTGGCCGACAACGCTCGCCGGGTCATCGCCGAGCGCAACAGCGCCCGCCTCGCCAACCAATAACGCATGCCACGAAATGCGAAGCCCCGGCCTCCACGGCCGGGGTTTTCTATTGCGCCGCTGCAAGCCTCGCCCCCAGCCATTGCCCCCGGCGCGCCGACGGAAACGGCTCCGGGCGCCGCATCGCCCGGTAACTTACCTGAAATGACTTTCCCCGATGTGCATGCGAAGTAACTCGCACGTTCATAGAGTGATATCAATCCTCGGGTAAGCTCCTGACATCAGTAGTTGTGCCCACTCGACCCATGTGGCTTCCGTATTGCTTGCAGTTGGGACAGTCCCACGGCCCTTGATCCTGGAGTCCGGAAACTCCCAAACCTGGTTCACTGGCGAGCGCGCCGGGGCTCGACTGCGTCGGCGCATGCGCCCAACCCACACAGACCGACAAGGAAGAACATGAAGACGAAGAAGCTTCTCCTCGCGCTGGCAACTATCGCGTTCCAGTTCATGGTTGCGAGTGCCGCGTGGGCACATCACCCGACAATCGCGGCGTCCGTAGTCTGCGACGACTCTGGCACAGCGGTGATTCAGTACACCTCCACGTCCTGGAGCCTCAACCCGGGCGAGGGAGAGAATGCACAGATCGATATCCTGTTCAACGGGGTGAAGATCGCCAGCGGCGCCTACGTTAGCCCCACGTACTCGTTCTCAGGGTCCGCGCCCGCGCCCGCAGGGGCCGGCCCGGGCGATCCTGTGACGGTTACGGCGTATGCCGCAGTACCCTGGGGAAATGGACATAGCGGAGGCCAGTCGGAATCCGTTGTGGTGACGATCCCAACCGAGGCCTGTCAGGCTTCTACCGGTCTCGGCCGGTTCACTGGCGGAGGCCACCAGGTTCGCGTTGGCGCGGCTCGCGTCACGCGCGGACTTACCGTCCACTGCGACCTGCTGCTCTCCAACAACCTCGAAGTGAACTGGGGCGGCAATCAGTTCCACATGACGGAGCACATGACCACCGTCGAGTGTTCGGACGATCCGAACATCATCCAGGCGCCTCCGGCGGCTCCGCTCGACACCATGCGGGGTGTCGGGACAGGACGCTATAACGGCGAGGATGGCTACACGATCGAATTCACGTTTGTCGATTATGGCGAGCCGGGCGGAAACGACGAGGCAGCCTTCAGGATCTTCAAGACCGCGGATCCGACCGTCGTCGTGCTTCACGTTCCTCAGCAGAAACTGACGGGCGGGAACCTCCAGGCCCATTACGATCAACCACACAAATAGCCGACCATACCCACCTCTGCCTTTCGCACGGTAGAGGTGGGTACTCTGCGGATCGCTAGGCCGACTTCGTTTTCGTCTTCTTCGCCGCGGCCTTTCCCATCACTCGCTTGCGTTCCTGGGCGGACGCGGTGCGCTTCGCCGGTGGGCGGCTGACCACCGCCTTCCCCGCCTGCGCTGGCGACAACGCCAGCAACTTCTCGATCGACGGCAGCTTCTGCTTCGTGGACAGGACCGGTTGAAAGAGGTCTCCGAACTTCGCCACGCGCTCCAGCACCTGGTCGGAGGTAAACACCAGCAGGTTCGGGTCGCCCTGCTTGCCGCAGCGCTCGACTTCTTCCCACTGCAGCGGAGTCGAGACCGTGGGCCGAGCCTTCGCGCGCAGCGAGTACACGCAGACGGTCGTCTTGTGGTCGTCGTTCTGGCTCCAGTCCACGAGCACCTTGCCGACGCGCAGTGCCTTTTTCATGTCGCTGACGATGAGGTCGGGATGCTGCCGCTCCAGCACGCGCGCAAGTTCATGCGCGAAGGGCTTTGTCTCGTCGTAGGTCACTGCCGTGTTCAGCGGCACGTACACCTGCAATCCCTTGGAGCCCGAGTTCTTCGGGAAGCTTTCGAGTCCCAGCGCGGCAAAGATCTGGCGCACCCACAGGCCTACCTGGCAGCACTGCACGATGTTGGCCGGCTCTCCGGGATCGAGGTCGAAGACGATGAAACTCGGACGCATCGGATCCGATCCCAGCGACAGCGAGGTGTGCAGTTCGATGTCGGCGAGGTTTGCCGCCCAGACCAGCGTCGGCAGGTCCTGCGCCAGGCAGTAGTTCATCCACTTGTCGTTTCCGGGACTCCAGATAGGCGCCGTCTGCACCCACTCGGGACGATGTGCCGGACAGTTCTTCTCGTAGAAGAACATGCCGTTCACGCCGTTGGGATATCGCTTGAGCGTGAGCGGACGCCCGCGCAGATGCGGCAGCAGGACGGGTGCGATCCGAACGTAGTAGTCGATGATCTGACCCTTGGTGAAGCCCGCTTCCGGGTACATCACCTTGTCCAGATTCGAGATCCTAACCGGCTTCCCTTCGATGTCGACGATCTGCTCATTCTTCGGCACGGTTTGTTAGATGCCGCAAGCCGGGCGAAGCACGCCTTTCTGAGCACATTGGGAATGTCAACCGTGGGAATGTCAATCGGTGTGCGTAAACGTGTACCCGATGCCGGCCGCGGACGGAGCCGTCCAGACATACGGGATAGTTGCTGAAGATGGACCCAGAGTTGTTCCGACGGGTCAACCGGCGTGGGCGACCGGTGCAGCATCTTCCACAACCTTGTTCGCGATATCGGTGTAAGTACCAGTGCAAGCGGGATTCCCGGCGTGTGTAACAACGCCATGGCGGGCATCTGTCATCAAACTTTCGGCACGGGCGAGGAAACAAACGTGGGAAAAACTGAAGAGCCCATTCTTCCGGTCAGCACCTCGACGCCGCCGAACTTTCCTCCAGAACAGCGACGCCTTTTCGTTGAAGTTTTGGAACTGATGAACGCGCGAAACGTCCCCTACGTCGTCTCGGGTGCGTTCGCTCTTCAGAAGCACACCGGTATCTGGCGCGACACCAAGGACCTCGATCTCTTCCTCGCCCCCGAAGACGTTCCGAAGGCGTTGAGCGAGTTGGCGGCGCACGGGTTCGAGACCGAGGTGTGCGACCCCGTTTGGCTGGCGAAGGCGCACCGCGCCGACTTCTTCGTTGACCTCATCACCGGGATGAGCAATGCCGTCATCAGCGTGGACCGGTCATGGATTGAGCGTGCAGCTCCGGCAGATATCCTCGGCGTGCCGTCGCGGGTGCTTGGAGCCGAGGAACTCATCGCTTCCAAGCTCTTCGTGACGCGCCGCGAGCGCTTCGACGGAGCCGATATCGTCCATGTCATCCACGGCACGCAGGGCAGGCTCGATTGGGACCGCGTCCTGAAAACCGTGAACGAGCACTGGGAGATCGTCCTCTGGGCGATGGTGCTCTTCCAGTACACCTATCCCGCGCAGTCTCACTTCATCCCGCGTCGCATCTGGGACGACCTGTTGGGCCGGCTCCGCGACCAACTCGATAACCCGAACCCGCGGGCGCATTTCCGCGGCAGCCTGTTGGACGAGAATATGTTCGCTATCGACGTCCACGAATGGGGGATGGCAAACCTGATCGAGCGCAGCCGCGCGCTGCGCGAAGGCAAGATACCCAGCGACCTCGGCGAGCAGGTTCAGCGCAACGCCGCTGACGTCGCTTAACACGTTGCGAGCCCGGCCTGCACGTGCCGGGCTTGATCACACGCACGTGCATACGTTAGGGCAGACGACAGTCAGATCATGAGGATCGCCGCAGTAGCCGACCTGCACTTCACCCCACAGAACTACGACCGCATCCGCGAACCGATGAACCGCGTCCGCGAGGAGGCCGACCTTCTCGTACTTGCAGGTGATCTCACGAACTACGGGCGTCCGCCGGAAATGGAGTCGCTGCTGGCCATGCTTGTCCGTCTCCGGCTTCCCATCGTCGCCGTGCTCGGGAACCATGACTACGAAAGCGGACATCACGAGAAGTTGATGGAGATGATGACGGCGGAAGGCGTGAAAGTTCTCGACGGCACGGCCTACGAGCGCGACGGCGTTGGCTTCGCCGGAACCAAGGGATTCCTCGGCGGATTCGGGCGCGGCGTCCTGACGGCGTTTGGCGAAACCGAAGTGAAGGCGTTTGTCCAGGCCGGCATCGACGAAGCCATGAAACTCGAGCGCGCTCTCTCGCAGCTCCGCACCGAGAAGCGCGTCATCGTCCTGCACTATGCTCCGATTGTCGATACCGTGAAGGGCGAGCCTGCGGAGATCTATCCTTACCTCGGCAGCTCGCGTCTGTCGGAGGTGGCCGACCGCCACGGGGCGAACCTCATCGTCCACGGACACGCCCATCATGGAGCGCTCGACGGGAAAACCACAGGCGGCATTCCCGTGCACAACGTGGCGCTCAACATGATGCTCCAGCACAACGGGGGCCGCCCCTACCGCGTCTTCGACATCTAGCGCTCGAGCTTTGCGCAAACGAAAACCCCGCCTCGGCGGCGGGGCTCGCAAACTCGCGTAGCCGGCTTATTCCCGCAGCTTCGCCAGCAGATCCTGCGGGTGAACCGGTTTCGCCAGGATCTCGAACTCGTGCCCCTTCGCCCGCGCATTTTCCAGCAGG
>DASPLH010000080.1:0-9068 GCA_035627675.1 Clostridia bacterium | reverse complement strand
CAATGAGTCTCAAGGTCATTACCTTTCTAAGTGTGCAACTCGTCGTCGAATGGTAACGCTAACGTCGTGTTGATTCGAGGGAAAACACGGTCCGCAGTCCGGTAGAACCTATCCCACGATTCCGAAGCTCGCATCATGCCGAGCAGTTCGTACAGGTGCCGACTTAGTGCGGGGTGCCCCACATCGCGGGTCAGATATTGGTGGTGGCGGTACTTGCGGTAGCCTTTCTCCGACGGTGGATTGATGCGCTGGAGTTCCTCAAGGACGCCAGGCGCAAGACGAGAGTACACAAGGTCGTTGGTGTACTTCCCCACCACTCCAGGCATCTTTCCATCGTTCCATGCCCACTTTTTCAGCCGGAATATCTCCTTGTAGAAGTCGAGCGGGAACTGCTGACATTCGTGTTCAACTCGGCAATCGCGTTCGCAGCCTGCGGCGCGACCGCGGCTGGACGCAAGTCGAGATGGCTGAGATGCTTGGCGTTGATCGCAGGTATCTATCGGAGATCGAGAACGGCAAGAAGGACCCAAGCCTGAGAGTGTTAAAAACGATTGCAGACGGGTTTCGGCGTCACCCTTTCGCAGTTGCTGCGCGAGATGTAAATCGGCATTGACCTGCCCCGATTTCTGGTGCCCTCATCGAGCTAACGCAGTATTCTCGCCTCATAGACGTGAATAGATTGGCCTCAACTTTGACTTCTACCCCGGTCGAATGGCTACTGTTGCTGCTGCCTATCGTCTGGCCGATCCTATTTGGGCGAATCGCCCGAGCATACACCCCAAATTTGCAGATCTTACGCTGGTTCGAATGGAAACGCAGGATGAAGATACTAGTTGTAATCTTCATTCCAGCTTGGCTGACGTGGTTGACCGTCCATTGGGTCGAACCTCCAGACTCCACATTGCAAGTTTCCTCCGCATTGCCCGTCTGTGCAGCGATGGCCATTGCTCAGTTCCTTACTTATCGCACTGATGGAATGCTTGTTGGAAGGCGCTGGACGGCGGCGGATTTGTGTCGTTTGGCAATCTGGAACACGGTCTCCTTCGCGCTGCCTCTCTGCGCGACTGCAATTGGGATCGACGCACTCGTTCACAAGCACCTCTACGGAGTGGCGCTGATTTTCTGCGCTGGAGTAACGGCGTTCATCGGGACAGTAAAGCTGAGAACCGCAGAAGGTATCAACCCTCGGCAGGTGAAGTCGGGTGAGCTTTACAAACGCGCAATGACCCTCTCGAAGCAGGTAGGCGTACGTTTGGATCGCGTTTCGGTGGTTCCGTTCGGCAGGGGCCGAATTACCAATGCGTTTGGAGGCTGGCGCGGTATCGCCGTAACGGATGACTACGGCCACTGGCTTCGTGGCTCACAACTCGATTTTGTCATCGGACATGAACTGTCACACCTATCAAACAAGCACGGATTGAAAAAGCTCGCTGTCGTCGTTGTTTCCGTTGGCCTGCTGATTCCCGCGGCGTGGGTTTCGAACTCCGATTCGCCAGTGACGAGAATGTGCCTCCTTTGGCTAGCAGTGCTTTTGCCGCTCCTCACGTTCTATTTCGTCTCGCGCCGGTTCGAGTACGGAGCAGACCGTGAGGGTGTTGAGGCTGTTGGCCAGGCGGAGGTTGCTATTGACGCCCTGTTGAGCCTTTATCGCCATACCGGGGCACCTACGTCGTCTGGTCTTCTGGAAGAGTTCTTCTCGACCCATCCAAGCCTCGACAGACGACTGAGGAGCATAGCATCGGCTTCCAAGTTGCCCGATGAGAGACTCAGGCGAGCGGAACAGGAACTTCAAGCCATAGTGCATGAGCTTTCCTGATTCATTTTGTTGCTTTCGGGGATGAGTAAGAGCGCGAAAAATCAGATGGTTGATGGCACGCAACATCAAAATCGGAGCAACGCTTCTTTAATGGCTGCCTTAGGTCAATACCACCGGTCCCTCTACGCCCGCCCCCGTGCATCTTCGGGGTCACAGGGCACGGGTCGAGTGATGTTCCGCGCGGTCAGGGAGCGGGCTCGTTACTCCCGTAAAGCACTACTTTAGGTTGGAACAGCGTCCCCGCTATCCTCTGGCAGATGGCGAGCAGTTCCCTCTGGCTCATGTAAACCTTGACAAACTTCGCCTTCGACATCTCCGGCAGGTTCACCGCCCGCCCGTTGCGGATGTACTGGATCGCCTCCGGTGTGGCGGTCACTCCCGGCATCGTGGACAACACTCTCCGGGGATGCACCATCAAGGCGGACGGTTCGGCCGCCGAGCCCTCCACCTGTTCCATCGTCCGAGCGTCCTCCAGCGTGAACTCGCCGGATCGGGTGCGGCGCAGCGAGGCCAGGTGGGCTCCCGTGCCGAGCGCCTTCCCGAGGTCGTGAGCCAGCGACCGGATGTAGGTTCCGGCCGACACCGACGCGTGGAAGCGAGCGCTGTCTCCTCGTATTCCCGCGATCTCGAAGCGTTCCACCCGTACCGTGACCGGATTGAGTTCGACTGGCTTGTCCTTGCGCGCCAGCTTGTATGCGGGCACGCCGCCGATTTTCTTGGCGGAAAATGGTGGTGGGACCTGCTGGAGTTCTCCGGCGAACTTCGCCGCAGCCGCGGCCACTTCGGCGTCGGTCAGTTCGGACGCGGGACGCAGGCCGGACTCGTCGATCCGCTCGCCCTCGGCGTCATAGGTCGTCGTCGCATAGCCGAAGCGAATCTCGCCTTCGTACTCCTTCACGGAGTCTCCGTAGAACTGCGCGATGCGCGTCATGCGTCCGAGCACCAGCGGCAGCACGCCGGTTGCCATCGGGTCGAGCGTGCCCAGGTGTCCTACCGAGCGTTCACCGAGGGTGCGCCGGATGCGCGCGACCACGTCGTGCGAAGTCATCCCGGCAGGTTTGTCGATTACGAGGAGCCCGTTCACTTCCATCGTAGCTATCCTAAACTGCCGCGCGGGTCCTCTCATCCGCAGCCCGGTTTCGCGTATGATGACCGTCGGACTTCCCGCTTACGGACGCACGATGATTCCGCTGAAAGACGACGCGCCGCGCCTCACCACGCCGTACATGACGTACTTTCTGTTGGCGGCGAATATCATCGTGTTCCTCTTTGAAGTGATACTTCAAGGCAGCGGACAGCGCGCGCTCGAGCGGTTCATTTTCCAGTTCGGAGTCGTACCCGTTCGGATTCCGATAGCGCTGCTCAATGGCGGTTACGTCCCGCAGGATCTCGTACACCAGCTTGGAACCCGTTTCGTGCCGCCCGTGGAGGCCGTGCTTCCGGTCTTTACGTCCATGTTCCTGCATGGCTCGTGGCTGCACCTGATCGCGAACATGTGGGCCCTTTGGATTTTCGGCGACAATGTCGAGGATCATCTCGGGCATTTCCTTTACCTCGTCATGTACCTGGCGAGCGGCATCGCCGCCGCGTTGCTGCACACGGCGTTCAATCTCGGCTCCCTCGTCCCCAGCGTCGGGGCCAGCGGAGCCATCGCGGGTGTCATGGGCGCCTATTTCCTGCTCTACCCTTCGGCGCGCGTGCTGACCCTGCTGCCCTTCTTCTTCGTCTTCTTCGTGTGGCTCCCGGCGTGGATCGTGCTGGGCTACTGGTTTGTCGTCCAGTTCCTGAGCGGAGCCGCGACGGCCATCGTCGCGACGCAGAGCACCCGGGCGGGAGGAGGGATTGCCTTCTGGGCGCACGTCGGCGGCTTCGTGGCAGGAGCGCTGCTGGTAAAGCTCTTCCCTGCCAGGCCGCGCCGCTATCGCTACTACGGCCTGTAAGACTCCCTTGCTCCGGCAACCGTACGGAGAAGAACAGAAGAAATAGAGCGAGCCCCGGTCAGAGCGTTCCCGCCGCGGGACTGATGACGAGTTCATCGACGGAGGCGTTTTCCGGCAGGAGTACGGCGGCCACAAGCGCCTCCGCTACACTCTCCGGCGACATCATTCTCTCGCGCGGAGCCTCGGGCCAGAATTGCCGCCAAATGGCCGTGTCCGTCGCTCCGGGGATGAGCGAGATCACGCGGATGCCACGCGGCCGGAGTTCTTCCCGCAGGGTCGCGGTGAAGCCGAGCGCGCCGTGCTTCGACGCCACGTAAGCGCTCATTCCGGGGAACGTGCCCTTGGCCGCCACGCTGAGGTTGTTGACGATCGTGCCTCCGCGGCGCATCAGCGGAAGCGCGGCTCTCGTCACCAGGAAGGTCCCGGTCAGGTTGGTGTCGATGATTTCACGCCACGCATCGAGCGAGAGTTGATCGACACTCGCCGTCGGGCCGGCGATCCCGGCGTTGTTCACCACCAGGTCGAGTGTTCCAAACTGCTTTCGCAGGGCGACGAACAGCCCCGCGACCGATTCCGCGCTGGCGACGTCGCAATGCCGGCTGAGCGCCTCTCCGCCGCCCCCGGTGATCTGCGCGGTGGCCGCCGACAGTGCCTGCTCATCGCGTCCGGTGAGCACCACGGTGGCGCCGCGCGAAGCGAACGCTCGCGAAATGGCGAACCCAATCCCCTTGGAGCCGCCGGTAATGAGGGCAACACGCCCTTGCAGAGGGTTGCTGTTCGAGGCTTTCGTCCGGGATGATCGCGGCTTGGAAGACATGGCTGTCACGCCATTGTAAACAGCAGAAAGCGCGGACCGAAGCCCGCGCCTGGAAAACGACCGCCGCGGCTTAGAAACCGTTCGGAGCCTTGTTTCGGATTAGCGAAAGGAACTCCGTGCGGGTATCGAGATCGCGGAAGACACCCAGCATCGCCGAGGTCACGGCCGAAGAGTGCTGTTTCTCGACGCCGCGCATCATCATGCACAGGTGCCGCGCCTCCACCACAACGCCCACTCCCTGCGGTTGGATCAGCTCCTGCACGCCTTCGGCGATCTGGGTCGTAAGGCGCTCCTGCACTTGCAACCGCCGGGCGAAAATCTCTACAAGCCTCGGCAGCTTGCTCAGGCCGATCACCTTGCCGTTCGGGATGTACGCGATGTGAACCTTGCCGTAGAACGGCAGCATGTGGTGTTCGCACATCGAGAACATCTCGATGTCCTTCACGATCACCATCTCGTCGTAATCCACGGTGAACAGGGCGTTGTTCAGCACCTGTTGCGGAGTCTGGGTGTAGCCGCGCGTCAGGTAGTCCATCGCCTTCGCAACGCGAGCCGGCGTCTGGAGCAGTCCTTCGCGGTTCGGGTCCTCGCCGATCCTGGCGAGCATCTCCCTGACGAGCTCTTCATAGCTCGCATTTGCCAACGGCGATTCCTGTGTCTTTCCCATTTTTCTCGAAACTGCTGCGTTTGAATGCATCATGTCTCTCTGTCCGAGTCCCGGCGGGACGAAAACTGCGCAACCTTCTCAGCGAGTCCGGAGGGCGTCCGCGCCGCCAGCGTATTCGAAGGAGTTATTCGCCGTCTCCTCGATCCGCACTTTTTCCAGATGAGCAGCAGTGAAGCTCCGTTTCAGAATGTTGAATACCACTTCCGCCAGATTCTCCGTCGTGGGAACGATGCCGGCGAACTCGGGCGTATCGTTCAGGTTCTCGTGGTCGAACCGCTCCACAATCTCACGGTTTACGCATTCGTCGAGGTCCCCGAGGTTGCACACCATGCCGGTCTGCCGGTTGACCTCTCCGCTGACCGTTACCTCGATGCCGTAATTATGGCCGTGCCCATGAGGATTGTTGCACTTCCCGTACGTCTCCCGGTTGCGTTCGGCCGAGAACTCGTCATTGTGCAGCCGGTGCGAAGCCGCGATCCGGTAACGGCGCGTTAGATAGGCTTTCATCTATTCACCGTAATAGTCCACGAAGAGGTCCGGCATCTCGTAGAGACGCACGCGGTGCAGTCGCGCCACGTTCAGCTTCGGCTGCAGGCGCTGCCATATCGCGATGGCGATGTTCTCCGTCGTGGGGATCTGGAGCGCGAACTCCGGCACTTCCTTGTTCAGGTGACGGTGATCGAGGGCGTCGAGCACCTCGCGGTTCAGGATGTCCTTGAGTTCTTTCAGGTCGATGACGAATCCGGTCTTCGGGTCAACATCGCCCTTCACCGTGACCTCGAGCGTGTAGTTGTGCCCGTGACCGTTCAGGTTGCTGCACTTGCCGAAGACGCGGCGGTTTTCCTCCGGCGTGAAATCCGGGTTGTGGTAGTAGTGCGAGGCCGAGAATTCAGACTTGCGTGTCAGGAAGACCATGGGTTGTGTCGTGCTCAGAATGTGGGTACGGCCGGCCGGGTTCGAGTCATGCACCCGCTACTTTGGATTCCGTCGTGCCGCCCGAAGTCGCAATCTGTTCGTACTCGCGGCCCTTCCATCTTACCTGTCCGCCGGCGTGGGCCCGCGCCGACCGTACCAGCAGCCACGCGTACGCCGGAAGTCCGAGGAAAGAGACCGCCGTAGCCGCAGCCGGAAAGTGCGCTTTCACAACCCTGGCGTAGAACCTCCACCACAGCCATGCCGCCGGGATAGCAAGGATCGCGGCATACCTCCAACCCGCGAGATGGCCGGCCAGGGCCGCGATAGGCAAGGCCGGTAGCGCTACAAACTCCAGCAGGCGGCGCGCCGCAAGCTTCCGCGCTCGCGGGAACAACAGCGCGAGGTTCTTGGTCCAGCCGTCACGCGTCTGCTTCCAGTCGCGATACATGCGAGTGGTCACCAGTCCGCGCCCGAGCCTCAAGGCTATGCGCCCGCCGCTTTGCTTTGCGGCCCGGGCGATCGCGACGTCTTCCAGCAGGCTGCCGGCAACGGCAGCGTGTCCGCCAAGCCGGTCGTAAAGTCCGCGGCGGATCAACAGGTACTGCCCGTTGGCAGCGGCTTCGGGCGACGCCGGATCGGCAATCTTCTTCGGACGGTACCTCGTCGCCAGTTCGCCGAAAATCAGCGGCATCACCGCGTGTTGCGCCGCACCCGCCAGTATCTGCTCAGGCGAATACGACAAAAGGTCGAGTTTGCGCTCGTGCGCCTCGCGAAAGGCTTCCGCCAGCGATCCGGGCTGGTGTTCCGTGTCGGCGTCGGTAAACAGCAGCCAATCGCCGCGGGATTCGCTGGCTCCGGCCCAGCATGCGTTGTTCTTCCCTGCCCAGCCCTCCGGGAGCGGCGGAGCCGGAACCAGCCAGAAGGCCACCAGGTCTTCGTTCGCACCGATCACGGGACACTGCTTCACCCTGACGAATGTCTCGGCAATTTCCCGGGTGCGGTCGGTCGAGCCGTCGTCCACCACCACCACCTCGAACCGCACCCCGCGCTGCACGACCAGCGACCGGAGACACCGCTCCAGGTTCGCCTCTTCGTTGCGGGCGGGAACGACGATGCTGACCCTGGGCCGGGCCGGGATCGCGCTGGTGATGTTTTCTGGGTTCATCCGGGCAGCCGTTCTCAGTATTATAAGGGTGTGAAGCGTTCATACCCTGTCGTACTTGCTCTGACTGTCCTGTTCACGCTGCTGCTTGCCGGCTGCCGCAACTCCCAACCGGCGCAGATCGGTACGGTTGCGCCGGACTTCACCCTCGCCAATCCCGACAAGACCATCACGCTGAGCCAGTTCCGCGGCAAGCCCGTGGTCCTGAACTTCTGGGCGACATGGTGCCCGCCGTGCATCGAAGAGGTTCCGTCTCTCGTCGCGCTTCAGCAGAAACTCGGAGACAAAGTGGTGATCCTTGCGGTCAGTACCGACGTGGATGAAGACGGCTATCGCAAGTTCGTTCAGAAGAACATGCCGGGACTGCTCACCGTGCGAGACGGGCAGAACAAGTCCAACGGGCTGTATGGCACCTACGCCTTCCCCGAGACCTTCATCATCGATCGCGAAGGCAAGATTCAGCGCAAGTTCATCGGGGCCGTCAACTGGACGTCTCCCGAGATACTGGACTACCTCAACAAGCTTTAGTCCAGCGCTGGCTGCTATAGTGAGCTGTTCACAAAGCACTTCATGGATCGCGAGGATTTATGACTGCCGTTGAAGTGGTCTTCTCCTACGGAACCGTTCCGACCGAAACCGTCATGCGCGCCGTTGACGACGTGCGCGAGGTGTATGGAATCCGCCTCATCCGTTTCAGTGAAGCCGACCGAACCGTCAGGGTGGAATACGACGCCACGCGGCTCAAGGACGACTCAGTCTCCAGCCTGCTCAGAAATGCCGGGCTCGATCTCAGAGACAAGCTCTCGCTCGTCTGATTCACGGCACCTCGTGTGGTTTGCGGCACAATGAAAGGGGCCCTTCGGGTGTCTCTGGCCGAGTCCACCCGAAGGGCCCCTTACGCGCCACTTCGTCTTGACCTTCCTAATTGCACTCCCCGTGCCAAGCCCCAGCACATTGCGTTTCAAGCACTTACAGGCGACGATCTCGGGATATACCCGGTAGGATTTTCCGCCTTCCGGGAGTTTCTACCGCTTCGCCCACGCCGAAGTCATTGCCGGCGGCTGCGGGCCAGCCCCAGCATCCGAACGACGATCAGGTACAGGTTGACCAGGTCCAGATACAGCAGGAGCGCACCGCAAACCGGAGCCTTCCACTGCTGAGGGTCGTCGTCGAATTCCAGCGCCAGGTCCCTAAGGTTCTGCACGTGCGTAGCCGTGAGGCACGAGAACGTTATGACGCCCAGGTAAGACGTCGCCCAGTAAGCGACAGAGCTCCCACGCAGCAGGTTTGCCGCAACGACGAGGGCGATTCCCCCGCCGAACATGACGCACAGCGCGTATCCGGAGCCGGGCTGCCTCTGCGAGTACTGCCCAAACACGGCCATCAGTCCAAAGAGTGCCGCACAAATGACAAATCCGTAGGCGAGCGCGTCCGGCGGGACAAACATCAGGAAAAACGAAAACGACACGCCATTGAATGCCGCGTAGCCGAAGAAGATAGCGGCAGCGCCGGCGAGTCCAAGCCTGGGAACGAAGCGTGCGAGCACGCCTGCACTGACAATCTCGAACGCGAGCAGCGCCTGGAACGCAAGCTCGTTCTCGACCACGTCTTCCTGCACCCGGACGCGCGTGACCATCCAGTACGCAACCGCCGCCGATACCAGCAACCCCGCGAACATCAGCAGGTACACGCGCACGAAAAAGCGCCGTTCGCGCCCGTCATCGGCGACGAAATCGTCCGGAGTTCCGTAG
>DASPLH010000079.1:0-4451 GCA_035627675.1 Clostridia bacterium | reverse complement strand
TTGCGAAGGGCAATCATCTGCCGGAAGAAGCGCGGGTGATGCGGACGCCGCTCGGCGATGTTCCATGTGATCGGCACGCGCTCGAAGAGCGCGGGAGCGCCGCTCTCGGCCGTGTCGCCAACCTCCTGACCGTTGTAAACCAGCGGAATTCCATCGATCGTGAACACGAACGCCTGGGCGGCCAGCGCGGCTTTCTCGCCGACGCGGACGACCAGGCGTGATTCGTCGTGGTTGTCGGCGATACGCAGGTGGACGGTTCCCTGCGGAAATGTCTTGCGCTCGGTCTCCCACTCCTCGCGGAGCGCCGTCGCCGGCTCCTCTCCCCAGAACACTTTGTTGATCGCGTGGAGCAGCGGCCACGAGTAATCGGCGTCGAAGGCCTTCACCATGTACGAAGGTATGTGCGCTTCGGCGAGCCAGAAGAGTCCGGGCTTCACCTGATCGACGGCGACGCGTGCCTGCTCCCAGAAATCGACCGGGACCTGGTGCGCGACATCGCAGCGGAAGCCGTCAATGTCGTACTCGCGGACCCAGTGCTTCATCACGTCGATGATGTAGGCGCGAAGCGCGGGATTGGAGTAGTCGAGCCACGCGATGTCGGTCCAGTCGAAGGGATACGTCGGCTTGCCATCCTTGCCCTTGTGGTACCACTCGGGATGCTTGGTGAGCAGCGGGTTGTCCCACGAGGTGTGGTTGTAAACCACGTCAACGATCACCTTCATGTTGCGGGCGTGAGCCTCGCGGACGAGACGCTTGAGGTCCGCCGGAGTGCCGTACGCAGGGTTGACGCCGTAGTAGTCGCGAACGGCGTAGGGCGAGCCGATGGTCCCCTTCTTCTTCTCCTGCCCAATGGGGTTGAGCGGCATGAGCCAGAGCACATCCACGCCGGTCTTCTTCAACTCGTCCAGTCGGGCGGTGATGCCGTTGAAGCCTCCCTGGCCGGAGAAGACGCGCTGGAAGATTTCGTAAACGACTCCGTCACGCGCCCACTCGACGACCGGTCGCGCCTGCTGCTTCGACCAGTCCTGCTTGGGTTGTTCCTGGGCAAAAGAAAGCGAAGTGAGGAGGAGAAGGAGCGAGAGGATTGAAGAGAGGGAGCTTGGTTTGCGCATGGGCGTTTTTCCGCGCGGGATTGTAGAAACTTGGATGCGGAATGTCCAAGGCAAAACCGCGAAGTCGGAGATGTGGATGGTTGCCGCCGCGCCGCGGGCCGCGAGGTCTTTCGACTCGAACTCGCATCCGCGACGATTCTCGTCGCGTTCTGTTGCGAGTTCTCCCTCAAGATGACGTTGATGCTGAGTCAATACATAGACCTTGATCGCCAGTGAAGAGGCGTTCAGGGCGACACTCGCTATGGTGTCTCTTTTCTCCTGATCTTGTGAATCCGTGCAGATCCGTGGCTACTGGTTTGTCTTGCGGACTTCGGCTTCGATTTCGCCCTTTGCCACTCGTGCGCGGATTGTCTGGCCGGGGCTGACCTGATTGGCGTCTTTCACGAGGTTCCCTGCATGGTCGAACACCAAGGCGTAGCCGCGTTCGAGGATGGCCACTGGCGAGAGTGCGTGGAGCCGGGCGCTCGCCTGATCGACACGTCCGCGGCGCGCCAGCAGCAGGTTGCGCATGAGCGCGCCGAAGCCTTCGGTGCGGGCGGCGAGTTCGCGGCGGCGGGCGGCGAGACGGCTGCTCAGGTCGTGATGGCGCACGGCCGCGGCGGCCCGATCGAGACGGCGGTGGTACTGCCGCAAGAGCCCGCGCTGCACGTTCGCCAGCCGGAAGGCCAGTTCATCCAGGCGCTGCTGGCGTCGGGCGATCAACTGGTTCATGCGGGCGAACGCGCCGTGCTGCGCGAGCGAAGTCAGCGACTGGCGCGCCGACAGCAACTGGTATCGAGCCGCGCGCGACAGGCGCGTATGCAGCCCGGCGACACGTTCGTCGAGTTGGTGCTTGCTCTGAACGACGACCTCGGCGGCTGCCGAAGGGGTAGGCGCGCGCATATCGGCCACGAAGTCGCAGATGGTGAAATCCGTTTCGTGTCCGACGGCGCTGATAACGGGCAGTTCGCTGGCGGCGATGACCCGCGCCAGGCCCTCGTTGTTGAACGCGGCAAGGTCCTCGACCGAACCTCCGCCACGGGCAACGATGATGACCTCTACGGATTTCGCGCGATTGAAGTAACGAATGCCGGACGCGACCTCCGATGCCGCCGTCTCGCCCTGCACCTGCGCGGGATAGATCAGCACGTTGATGGACTCGTGGCGGCGGCGGAGGACGTTGAGCATGTCCTGTATGGCCGCGCCGCGCGGGGAGGTCACGATGCCAATGGTGCGCGGCAGCGCCGGGAGAGGTCTCTTGCGGGTGCGGTCGAAGAGTCCCTCGGCGGCGAGTTTTTGCTTGAGCTGCTCGAAGGCGACCTGGAGGGCTCCGGCGCCCATGGGCTCCATGTACTCGGCGAGCAGTTGCAGTTCGCCGCGGCCCTCGTAGATGGTGATGCGGCCGCGGGCGACGACCTTCATGCCGTTCTCGGGCCGGAAGCGCAGAAGGCGCGCCTGCATGCGGAACATGACGGCCCGGATCTGGGCGTCGCCGTCCTTGAGCGTCATGTAGATGTGGCCGGAGTCGGCGGGGCGGTAGTTGGAGATCTCGCCCTCGACCCAAACGTCCGTGTATTCGCGCTCGAGGTGCGTGCGGACGCTGGAGACGAGGTCGCGCACGGCCCAGATGCGGCGCTGCGGCACGGTCACATCGAAGTTGAACGCGAACTGGCCCGGATCACCCACGCGGAGAGTCTAACGCATGAGGCAACGGAGGCTTAACCGCGGATCTGCAAGGATGCACACCGAGGCGATAAGCTGCTTCACGGCCGGCTGTTCCCTGGACTAACATCGAAGGCAGCGGCGATGGAGTTCGCCCTTAACCGCCCTCGCGGCTGATGACTCCTACCAAGTTCACACAGGTGAGGAGCATCCATGTTCGAAGCCATCCTGCTGGTCATGGCCGGTGCCGCCGTAGGCGGCGCGGCGCGGTTCCTGGTGACCCATTCGTTCTTCGAATTGTCGAACCATCACGCTTTCCCCTTCGGCACGCTGATCGTCAACGTCGTCGGGTCGTTTGCCGTGGGATACGTGCTGACCTGGTCGGCGGACCACACGCACGACCGCTGGCGACTGCTGGCCGCGACCGGGTTCTGCGGCGGGTTCACCACCTTCTCGGCCTTCGCCTACGAAAGCATGGCGTACTTCCGGCAGGGCCAGCTTGGGATGCTGGCGCTCAACATGATCCTCAACAACACTCTGGCTCCACTGGCGTTGATGTGGGGCATCCGGCTGCATCGGACGAAGCTCTAGGCAGGCCCGCTTTGCAGTGCACCCGCCGTCCGCGCGAAATTCGGGATCTTTACCTGACCGGGAATCGCGGGGCGCGGCTTGACGGGACTGGCCACCCCGCGAAAGAATCAGATCTCCAACTTGATTGAGGTGGCCATGCTCGCCTATTTGTTCGTCGCCATTGCCGTTGCGTTCCGCTTCATGCCGCACCCACTCAGCTTCACCCCTGTGGCAGCCGCGCTGCTGTTCTTCGGAGCACGCATGCCCCGCCGCCAGGCCTGGATTCCGGTCGCCCTGCTGGCCGCTTCCGACGTGTTGCTGACGAAATTCGTGTACGGGTTCGCGCTTACGCCCGATCACTTCGTGACCTGGGCGTGGTACGGCGCCGCTGTCGGGATGGGGATGCTGGTGGGTGGCAAGACGACCGTCCTGCGCGTCGCGGGGGCCTCGCTGGCCAGCTCGGTGTCGTTCTTCCTGGTGAGCAACTTCGCCGTGTGGATGGCGTGGGAAATGTATCCGAAGACCCTGAACGGTCTCGCGATGTGCTACGCCGCCGCGGTGCCGTTCTTCCGCAACACGGTTGCCTCGGACCTGATGTTTACGGCCGTGGCGTTCAGCATCCCGGTCGTGCTGGAGTTGCTCTCGCCCAAGACGGCGAAGGACTCGATCGTCGCGTAGAACAGTTTCCAGAAAAGCAAGAAGCCGGACCGCAAGGTCCGGCTTTTCGTTTGTCGGTGCAGTGTCGTCCTGCCGGGCTCGATTCTGGAGCCCCGCACTATCCCGGCACTGACGTGCCGGGCTCAGAACTGAGCAGGTCGTTACGATCAACCTTACGGGTGCAAGGCGAGCTCAGTACCTCAGTACCTCAGCAGCTCAGTAGTTCAGCAGCCGTAGCTACTCCGAGGCGTTCTCCTGTGCTTCGATATCGAACTCGCGCTCGCGATCCCGGCGTACCCACCAGCCCAGCACGCCCAGCCCAATGAGCGCTGCGATGATCCCGAGAGTGAGCCCGAGATGTTGCTTGATCGCTACCTGGGTAATCTCGATCACCTGCGGGCCGAAGAGAATCGTCAGCACGGAAAGGATGAGGAAGCGGGCCACGCGTCCGGCGAATATCGCCAGCAGGAA
>DASPLH010000078.1:0-13769 GCA_035627675.1 Clostridia bacterium | reverse complement strand
GAGAATCGCCAGAGCCATTGTTCGGGCGCGGCCGATAAGGACGACCGCTCATCTAGCCCAAGTTGTATCGGCCGCGGCCCGGCCAATGAAATACGGCAAAGGGATTCATCCGGCGACACTGACTTTCCAGGCAATCCGAATTTTCGTAAACCGCGAACTGGACGACCTGAAGGCGCTCCTGGCCGAGAGCGGAGCGCCGAAGGTCCTGAGGCCCGGCGGAAGGCTGGTGGTGATCAGCTTCCACTCGCTGGAAGACCGGCTGGTGAAAGATGCGCTGCGCTCCGGCGCGCGCGAAGGACGGTACGAGGTTCTGACCAGGAAGCCGGTGACGGCCACAGGAGATGAGATTGCAGCAAACCCGCGGAGCCGAAGCGCGAAGCTTCGGGCGGCGGTGAAGCTTGAATAGGTTTTTTCGAAGTAGAGTCAAGACAGTGTGGAAAAACCTGTGGGAAGTGTGAATAACTTCGATTGGTTCTGAAAGCGGGCCCGGCGCAGCGTTCGCCGGCTCGGCCCTGGTAGCAAGGAGGGGCAATGTTCACTGGAAACACGATCAACGAATTGATGGGAATGGTGGCACGCGCGGAGGCCAATGCCGAGTCGCGTCACATCACCGAAGCGGAGATGTCGCGTTACATGACTCCCGCGTACACCGTGTATTCGTATGAGCAGTTGAAGCAGTTCGAGCGCGAGAGCGCATTCATGGGAGTTGCGTAGTCATGGCAGGATGGGCAGCGAGCTTGCCGCAGGTCTTGGCGGCCAACCAGGGCGGAACCTCGAGCACCGTGCGCCGGTACATGCCGGGCGCGCCCGAGATCTATTTCGCGAAGGCGATCGACAACTCGCGCCTGGTGAAGGTTGACGACCCGGTGCGCCGCCGCGAACTGGGCCTGTTCTCCATCGCCCTCTGCTGTCTGACTTTGTTCACCTTCGTGTACCTGTGGCAGCACTTCAGCGCCATCGAGTACGGCTACAAGATCGAAGCCCTGCGCTCGCAGCGCGACCAGCTGGTGGACGTCAACAAGACGCTCCGGCTGGAAGAGGCCTCGCTGCGCGATCCCGAGCGCATCGATTCCATCGCCCGCAGCCTCGGCATGCAGATGCCGGTGGCGGGACAGGTGCAGCGCATGGACACGATGGCCGACTACGGTGGGCCGCAGATGGCCCGCGCGGCTGGAGTCTCGGTCGTCTCGTTGCCGTAGGGAGTTTTTGCAGGAGGATCTCCTGCGAGTTTGCAACACGATGTGCCGCGGCCCGAACCTGGGCGCGGCACGTCAGGGCCCCATTAGTTCGCTGCAATCGAATGGAATGTATGGCGGTCCGCCAGGGAATCCGCCGCAGGCTCCGCCGGGTAGGAACCGATTGGTTTGTCGCCCGCGAGTGATGCGGTGATATTCACAACCTTCGGATCGCCATACCTGTATTAAGGTGCTAGTGAGATGTCTCACGGGCGCCGGCAATCCCGCGAGATCCTTCACATCGTCAAGAGCCCGGCCGCAACGGCGGCTGCGTGCAGCAGGTGCAGTTGATGGCGGCTAGCGCTACCAACAATCAGGCTAAAACTCGGCTGCTGATCTTTGCGGTCGTGCTGCTGGCTTGGATGATTGGCATCGGCGTCCGGCTCGTCTATCTCCAGGTCGTACAGTACGGCGATTGGGTGCAGCGCGCTTCGCGTCAGCAGCAGCGCACGGTGGAAGTGTCGCCACGGCGCGGCATCATCTACGACCGCAACGGACACGAGCTGGCGATGACCGTCCCGGTGGACTCCGTCTTCGCCGTCCCCAGCGAGCTGCCCGACCAGGCGACCACCGCCTCCATTCTCGCCAGGATCGTTGGTTCCGATCCGCAGGACCTGCTTGCGCGCCTCAAGGCCGGCAGGAACTTCGCCTGGGTCGCGCGCAAGGTGGACGCCCAGACGGCGGATCGCATACGTGCGCTCAACCTGCGCGGAATCTACTTCCAGAAGGAATCGAAGCGCTTCTATCCCAAGCGCGAGCTTGCGGCGCAGGTCATCGGATACGTCGGCGTGGATGACGAGGGCCTCGCGGGCATCGAAAACGAATTCGAAGACCAGATGCGCGGCGAGCCGGGCAAGATGATGATCACGCAGGACGCGCGCCGCAAGTGGTTTGGGCGCGTCGAGCGCCAGCCCGATCCCGGCGCGAACGTCGTGCTCACGATCGACGAAAAAATCCAGTACATCGCCGAGAAGGAACTCGACCTGGCGATGCAGGAGACGCAGGCGAAGGCTGCGACCATCGTCGTTCAGAACCCGCGAACGGGAGAGATACTCGCGCTCGCCAATCGTCCGACGTTCAACCCCAACCTCTCGCGCGAGATCACGCCTGAACGGCTGAAGAACCACGCCGTCAGCGACATCTACGAGCCTGGTTCGGTTTTCAAGACGGTCACCTTCTCGGCGGCCCTGGAAGAGCGGCTCGCCCGGCCTGACGAGATGGTGGACTGTAATCCGGGGTACATCCTGATCGGCGGCATTCGAATTCGCGACGCGCACAAGATCGGCTACGTCACGATTGAGAAGTCCTATGCCGAATCCAGCGACGTGGCGGCCGTCAAGATGGCGCTGCGCCTGGGGCCGGATCGCTTCTATCGCTACATTCGCGATTACGGATTCGGACAGCAGACGGGCGTCGAGTTGCCGGGCGAAACCAAGGGTCTGCTGAAGGCGCCGAACCGCTGGTCTGCTCCAACCATCGGTTCCATGGCGATGGGGCAGGAGATCGGCGTCACGCCACTCCAGATCACGAGCATGGTCTCGGCCATCGCCAATGACGGCGTGTACACTCCGCCGCGCATCGTCGCCGGCGTGACCGAGCCGAAGAAGGGGTACCAGCAGATCGTGTTTCGTCCGGCCGAACAACGCCGAGTCGTCTCCACCCTGACGGCTGCGCAGATGCGCAAGATGATGGAAGAGGTGGTGCTGGGCGGCACCGCGCGACGCGCGATCCTCGATGGCTACACGTCGGCCGGAAAGACCGGCACGGCTCAGAAGATCGACCCGCGCACGCGCACGTATTCGCACACGGATTACATCGCCAGCTTCGTCGGATTCGCGCCTGTAAACAAGCCGGCCATCACCGTTGCCGTGATCATCGATTCGGCCAAGGGGCTGCACCAGGGCGGACAAATCTCCGCCCCGGTATTCAAGCGGGTCGCCGAGCAGGTGCTTGCCTACATGAACGTGCAGCATGACGTCGAGCCGAAGAACGACTACCGGCGCCAGTTGCTCCGTGCGGCCGCTGCGCAGGGCGACCTGGCCGATACGGTCGCGAACCCCGCGGACCGGTTCGACTTCCCCGAAGAAGAGTTGGCGGCCGCGGTCCCGGCGCCGGTGAAGGTGCCTGAGTCGGTTCGCCGGCAGGGGGCGGTTCGTTCGGCTTCGTTCGCCGGGTTCGAACCGCCGCGTCCATCCGGCGGCGACACGGGGCCGCAGCCTGCGCCATTTGCGCCTCCGCCGGAACCGCGCGTTCCGGAACACCCGGCGGGCACGGTCGTGCTCGATGTGGAGACGGGGCAGGTCGTCCCGATGTTCGTTGGAAAGCCGTTGCGGGCGGCGGTGCAGCTGGCACAGCAGGCAGGGTTCGAACTCCAGGTGATGGGCAGCGGAGTGGCGCGCGAGCAATCGCCCGCTCCGGGGACGCGGCTCCCGGCGGGGTCCAAAGTCGCTGTACGTTTCTCGCGGTGAGCCCGCGAGCGGCACAGGCTCTTATAATCGGATGTAAAGCTTCTTTCCTACTCAGGTCTAAATGGACTTCCTACAGTTATTGGATGGCGCGGAAGTGTTGTCGCGGCAGGGCGACGCCGGGATTCAGGGCGTTGACTACGACTCGCGCCGCGTCGGTCCCCGGTTCGCGTTCGTTGCCATGCGCGGCGAGACGACAGACGGCAACCGCTACATCGACCAGGCGATCGCGGCCGGTGCCGTAGCGGTCATTACCGACGCGCAGGAACAACCGCCGCGTCCGGACGTGGCGTGGGCGGTGGTGCCGCACGGACGCCGCGCGCTGGCGCGCGTCAGCGCCAACTTCTACCGCCGTCCGGCGGAGCGGCTGCGCATCACCGGCATCACCGGCACGAACGGCAAGACGACGACCACGTTCATCACGGAGGCGATCCTTCGCGCCGCCGGGCGCAAGAACGCGCTGGTCGGCACCGTTGAATACCATTTGCCCGAACAGGTTCTGCCCGCTCCGCACACCACGCCGGAGGCGCTTGAGCTGAACCGGTTGTTCGCCCAGGCGATTGCCTTGGGCGCAACCGAGGCCGTGATGGAGGTCTCGTCGCATGCGCTCGCGCAGCAGCGCGTGTACGGCATTCCGTTCGATGTGGCCGTGTTCACAAATCTCACCCGCGACCATCTCGACTTCCACGGCAACATGGACGACTACCTGGCGGCCAAGCGCGTGCTCTTCGAGGGATGCGGGACGGACGCGCCACGCGTTGCCGTAGTGAACACCGACGACGAGCACGGCCGCGCGCTCGCGAAGTTTTCGAAGTCGCACAGCCCCGAGGTTTACACCTACGGCGTCGAGCGTGGCGATTTCCACGCCGAGAAGCTGGAGATGTCGCCGAGCGGAAACCGCTTCTCGCTGGCCACCCCTTCGGGCAACATCGAGATGTTCTCCCCGCTGATTGGGCGCGTCAACGTGTACAACGTGCTTGCCGCCTGTGCCGCGGCCTACGCACGCGGATGCAAGCCGGAGCAGATTGCCGACGGCATTCTGCACATGAAGCGCGTGCCCGGCCGCTTCGAGCGCGTCGATGCCGGCCAGCCCTTTGCGGTGGTTGTGGACTACGCGCACACCGACGATGCGCTGGCCAACCTGACACGGCTCGCCCGGGAGTTTGCCACACGGGAGGGCGGCAAGGGCAGGGTGATCACGGTCTTCGGGTGCGGCGGCGACCGTGACCGGGCGAAGCGTCCGCTGATGGGCGAAGCCGCCGGGCGCGGCAGCGACTTCGTGATCGTAACCAGCGACAACCCGCGCAGCGAAGATCCGCTGGCGATCATCAACGACTCGTTGCCTGGAGTCCAACGGAGCGGCACGAAATACGCAATGGAACCGGATCGTCGCAAGGCAATCGCCGTGGCGCTCGACGCCGCGCGCGCCGGTGATATCGTGCTCATCGCGGGCAAGGGACACGAGCGCACGCAGACGACGCGCCAGGGCGTATTCCCGTTCGACGACTTTGAGGTCGCGACCGAGGAGTTGCACAAGCTCGGCTACGCGAAGGAAGAAGAGAAATGAAGCTGCAGCTCTCCAGGGTCGCGGAGTTCACGCACGGGTCGGGTGAAATCGACCCGAACTCCGTCGCGACGGGTTATTCGATCGACTCGCGCACGGTAAAGCCCGGGGACCTCTTCTTTGCCATCAAGGGCGAACGCCTCGATGGCCACGCGTTTGTAGAGAGCGCGCTGAACGCCGGCGCGGTCGCAGCCGTGGTCTGCAATGACTGCGTTGCGAAGTTCCCGGTGAAGACGCGCCTCATCGCGGTGGAAGACACTACGAAGGCTCTCCAGCAGTTGGGCGCCGCCGTCCGGCGACTGTGGGGCAAGACCGTGGTCGGCATCACGGGCTCGGCCGGAAAGACGACCACCAAGGAATGTGTCGCGCACGTGCTCGCGTCGCAGTTGCGCGTGCACAAGTCCGTCGGGAACCTCAACAACCACTGGGGTCTGCCGCTTCAACTCCTCAAACTCGAGCCGGAACACGAGATCGCGGTGATCGAGATGGGCATGAACCACGCCGGCGAGATCACGGCGCTGGCGCAGATTGCAAAGCCCGACGTCGGAGTCGTAACCAATGTCGGCCCCGTGCACCTGGAGTTCTTCGGATCGCTCGCGGGCATCGCGCGCGCGAAGTTCGAGTTGATTGAGTCGCTTCCGGCGGGCGGGCTGGCCGTGCTGAATGCCGACGACGAGTACGTGTCGCAGTTCGGGCGGGACTTCAAAGGAAAGGTCATCACCTACGGCGTGGAGAAGCCGGCCGACATTCGCGCCGAGAATGTCCGAGTGCTGGGCGCGGAGGGTTCGGAGTTCGAGGTGGCCGGCGCCGGTTTCCGGGAGCACGCGAGGCTTCCGCTGGTCGGGTCGCACAACGTCCTGAACGCGCTGGCCGGTGTGGCCGTCGCCGTGCAGCATGGCATTCCGCCGTCGGCGGCGGTTGCGTCCCTGAGCACCCTCTCCGCAGGTGAAAAACGCGGCGAAGTACTGTATCTGGCTGACGCGACGATTGTGAATGACTGCTACAATTCCAACCCGAAGGCCCTGAAATCAATGGTGGAAGCGCTGTCCACGATGGCGGCGCAGCGTCGTATCGTCGTCGCCGGCGAGATGCTCGAGTTGGGTCCTACGGCTCCCGAACTGCACCGCGACTGCGGCAGGTTCATGGCTGCCCACGGCGCCGACCTCGTCCTGGGTGTGCGCGGAAATGCACAGCACATCGTGGAAGGGGCGCGCGAAGGCGGAGCAGCCGCCGAATTCGTGGCGAGTCCGGAGGACGCAGGCGAGTGGCTCGCGCGCGAGCTGAGGGCGGGCGATGTCGTGTTGATGAAGGCCTCCCGGGGTGTTCGTCTGGAGAAAGCTCTGGAGAAGCTGCCGAGCAGGTTGGCCGAGAAGAGGTCCTGAACCAGGGCGGATTCAAAGGGACCGTATTCCTTGATATCACCGCCGGCTAACTGCCCGGCTGCGGTATGGGATACGCCCTTCCGCGAATCCGGTCTGCTGGCAGTAACCCGGAACGGGGGAACGTTTGCTCTACTGGCTCTTATACGAAGTCGTCTTTCTGCACTACAACATCGGACCGTTCCGAATCTTCCGCTATCTGACTTTCCGGACAGCGTTCGCCAGCGTCACGGCGCTTTTCATCGGGCTCATCATCGGTCCCGCGGTCGTGCGACGCCTGCGCGAATTCCAGATCGGCCAGTACATCCGCGAAGAAGGTCCCAAGGCGCACCAGAAGAAGGCGGGCACGCCCACCATGGGAGGCGTGCTGATCGTCATCGCCATCGTCATCCCGACCATACTGTGGGCGGACCTCAACAACCGCTTCGTGTGGCTCGCGATCTTCTCGACGCTGGCCTTTGGCGGAGTGGGATTTGCCGACGACTATCTGAAGATCATCCACAAGCAGAACCTGGGTCTTACGGGACGCACGAAGATCGCATTGCAGGTCGTATTCGGCATCCTCGTGGCGGTCACGTTGATCTTCTTCCAGGCTTCGGGCACATACTCCACGCACTTGATGGTGCCCTTCCTGAAGAAGTTCCGGCCGGACCTGGTCATCACCTCGCTCATGGGCGAGCCGCACCTCTGGCCGATCGCGTTCCTGCCCTTCATCGCTTTCGTGTGCCTGGTGCTGGTGGGCTCCACCAACGCCGTGAATCTTACGGACGGCCTCGACGGGCTGGCGATTGGCTGCACGGTGATCGCAGCCGGAGCGCTGACGGTGCTCACCTATGTCAGCGGGCACGCAGTGTTCGCCGACTACCTCGAACTGCAACGAATGCCGCAGGTGGCGGAGCTCTCGATTTTCTGCGGAGCCATGGTCGGCGCGGCTATCGGGTTCCTCTGGTACAACGCGCATCCGGCAGAGGTTTTCATGGGCGACGTGGGCTCGCTCGCGCTCGGAGGCGCCATCGGGACGGTTGCCGTCATCATCAAGCAGGAACTGCTGCTGCCGTTCATCGGCGGGATTTTCGTGCTGGAGGCGCTGTCGGTCATCCTCCAGGTTGGGTCGTACAAACTTCGCAAGAAGCGCATCTTCAAGATGGCTCCCCTGCACCATCACTTCGAACTGATGGGCTGGTCGGAATCCAAGGTGATCGTTCGCTTCTGGATCGCCTCGCTGGTGTTTGCACTGTTTGCACTCACCACGTTGAAGTTGCGGTAGGCCGTGCGGGAACGTGTGAGAATGACGGGAACACTGGGCAAGGACATGGACGTCAAAGGCAAGCGAGTACTGGTCGTAGGGTTGGGGAAATCCGGTGTGGCATCGGCGCTGTTCCTGGAGTCGGGCGGCGCGCGCGTCACCGTCTCCGACGCGAAGAGCGAAGAACTCCTGCGGCAGGAGATTCCCGCGCTTCTGGATCGCGGCATCAGCGTCGAGACCGGTAAGCACGGAGAGCGCACCTTCCGCGATCAGGACCTCATCGTCGTCAGCCCCGGCGTTCCGTTCGATGTTCCTCCTCTCCAGCAGGCCCGCCGGCTGGGAATTCCCGTCATTGGTGAAATCGAGCTGGCGGCGCGATTCGTCTCCGGCACCATCGTCGCCATCACCGGCTCGAACGGCAAAACGACCACCACCACCCTCGCCGGGGAGGTGATTGCCTCCGGCGGGGCAAAGACGCTGGTGGGTGGGAACATCGGGACGCCGGCGATCACGTTCGCCGACCAGTCCTCGCCGGAAACCTGGGTCGTGCTCGAGATTTCGAGCTTCCAGCTGGAGAGCATCGAGACGTTCGCCCCGCACATCGCGGCCGTGCTGAACGTCACGCCGGACCATCTCGACCGCCATGGCTCGATGGAGAACTACACGGCGGCGAAGTCTCGCATTTTTGAGAACCAGACGGCGGACGATTTCGCCGTGCTCAACGCCGACAACGAGATCACGGCCGCCATGGCTACCGGCTTGAAGCCGCAGGTTTACTGGTTCAGCCGCATCAAGGAAGTCGAGCGCGGAGCCTTCGTGCGCGGCGGCGATATCGTCTTCCGCGGACCGAAGGGCGAGCAGGAGATCATGCCGGTGGCGGAGATTCCGCTGAAGGGCGCGCACAACGTCGAGAACGTGCTTGCCGCGGTCGTCGTGGGAGCGTTGGCGGGCGTCGAACCGGCGAAGATCCGGCGGGCGATCAACCAGTTCAAGGCCGTCGAACACCGCCTCGAGTACGTCGCCACCATCAACGGCGTGCAGTATTTCAACGACTCGAAGGCCACGAACGTGGACGCCACCATCAAGGCGCTCGAGTCGTTCCCGGGCAACATCCACATCATTCTCGGGGGCAAAGACAAAGGCAGCGACTACTCGGTGCTCAACGCCCTGTTGCGCCAGCGCGCCAGGCGCGTCTACACCATCGGCGCTGCCGCGCAAAAAATCGAGTCGCAGATCGGCGACTCGGCGCCGGTGACGAGCGCCGGAACGCTCGAGGTGGCCGTGCGGAAGGCCGCGCAGATGGCCGAAGAAGGCGACGTGGTGCTGCTTGCGCCCGCCTGCGCCAGCTTCGATCAGTTCAACAGCTACGAACAGCGCGGCAAGGCGTTCAAGGAGATCGTGCAAGACCTCGCGGGCCACGCTCGCGGGCAGGGGAGCGCGGACTGATGGCGAAGCGGGTCAGCGTCGATCGTTGGCTGTTCGGCGTCACGCTGCTGCTGGTCGTCATCGGACTGGTGATGGTGTTCAGCGCTTCGGCCGTGGTGGCCAACGAGCGCTATGACTCTCCTTACTACTTCCTGTTCCGCCAACTGATCTGGGCCGTGGCAGGACTGATCGGGATGATCGTCCTGATGAACATCGACTACCGGCGATACAACAACCCGGTCGTCGTGTTCGGCTGCATAGCCTTCACCTCGATCCTCCTGGTCTCGGTCTTTTTCCTCGACCGTTCGCATAACACGCACCGCTGGATCCGGTTCGGGATGTTCTCGTTTCAGCCATCGGAGCTTGCCAAACCCACGTTGATCCTTTTCCTCGCCTGGTTCCTGGCCGAGCGCTTCAAGGACATTGACGACTGGCGGCACACGCTGCTGCCGGCCGCTCTTCCGACAATGGTCTTCACCGCGCTGATCGTGAAACAGCCTGACCTCGGAACGGCGATGGCGTGTTTCGCGATCACCGCCGCCGTGCTGTTCACGGCCGGAATGCACTGGAAGTGGCTGGGCTATGCCGCGCTCGCGTCCGTCCTGCCGCTCTACTTCCTGATCTTCCGGACGCCGTGGCGGTTCAAGCGCATTCTTGCCTTCCTCGACCCGTTCGCCGACCCGCAGGGCAGCGGCTTTCACATCATCCAGTCGATGATCGCCGTAGGCACGGGTGGCGTTACCGGGTTGGGCCTGATGGAAGGGAAGCAGAAACTCTTCTATCTGCCAGAGCCGCAGACGGACTTCATCTTCGCCGTGATCGCCGAAGAGTGGGGACTGATCGGAGCCACCATCGTCGTTGCACTGTTCGCCGTGTTCTGCTTCCGGGGAATTCGAACGGCGCTCACCACACGCGACAGTTTCGCGCGCTTCCTTGCCGTCGGGATTACGGCCATGATCGGCGTGCAGGCTCTGTTCAACATCAGCGTCGTGCTCGGGATGCTGCCGACGAAAGGCATTCCGCTGCCGTTCGTCAGCTACGGCGGTTCCTCGCTGTTCATCAGCCTGGTGAGCGTGGGCGTGCTGCTCAACATCACGCGGCAGACGGACTAACGCTATGCGCGCGGTCATTGCAGGCGGCGGCACCGGCGGACACGTCATTCCGGCGCTGGCTATCGCACAGGAACTCCAGTCGCGCTACGGTTGCGCCACGACGTTTCTCGGGACCTCGCGCGGCATCGAGACTCGCCTGGTGCCGAAGGCCGGGTTCGAACTCAAGCTGATCGAGGTTGGGCAACTGAACCGCGTCAGCCTCGCGACCCGCTGCAAGACTCTCGCATCCTTGCCGCTCTCGATCCTCGAAGCGCGCCGCATCCTGCGCGACCTTCGTCCCGATGTGCTCATAAGCGTTGGGGGTTATGCCTCCGGGCCGGGATCGCTGGCCGCGATTTCGATGGGCCTGCCCGTGATGGTCTTTGAGCCCAATGTTGTGCCGGGGATGGCGAATCGCCGTATCGCGCGTTGGGCGCGGGCCGCAGCCGTACACTTCGAGCAGACGGGGAAGTTCTTCAAGCGCTACAGGGTGACCGGCGTGCCCGTTCGCAGATCGTTCTTCGAACTCCCTGCACCCGCGCCGGGAAAACTCCCGACGCTGCTTGTGTTCGGAGGAAGTCAGGGCGCCAAGGCGATCAATCGCGCCGTCGTCGAGGCTGCGCCCGAACTGCACCGCCGCATGCCGAACCTGCGGATCATTCACCAGACCGGCGAGCGCGAGTACCCCACGGTTGCCGACGCCTACGCGAAGGCCTCCGTGCCGGCTTCCGTCTCCGCCTTCATCGACGACATGCCTTCGACCTTCGCCGCCAGCGACCTGATCGTCTGCCGCTCGGGCGCCAGTACGGTTGCGGAGATCGCAGCCGCCGGCAAGGCCGCGATCTTCGTGCCGCTGCCGACCGCGGCAGACGACCACCAGCGCCATAATGCCGAGACCCTGGTCAAGCAGGGTGCGGCACTCATGCTTCAGGAGAAGGAACTCACTCCTCAGCGGCTGGTCGAGACCGTGGTCGAAGTCCTTGGCGATCCGGAACGCCTTGTCCGTATCGGCACCGCCGCCCGCAACCTTGCCCATCCGAATGCAGCGGCTGAAATCGCGGCGATGGCCGCGGAACTCGCCGCCGGCAAGTAGCGCGTTACAATCGTCCTTCCTATGTTTGCCAAGCTTCAGCGCATCCATTTCGTCGGGATCGGCGGCATCGGCATGAGCGGCATCGCCGAGGTGCTGCTCACGCTCGGCTACGGAGTCTCGGGCAGCGACCTGCGTACTTCACCGATCACCAGCCGCCTCCGCAGCCTCGGCGCCAAGATTTTCGAGGGACATAGCGCGGAGAACGTCCACGGAGCCGAAGTCGTCGTGACCAGCTCGGCCATCGGCAGCGAGAACCCCGAGGTCGCCGAAGCTGCGCGCCTGCACCTGCCCGTGATTCAGAGGGCGGAAATGCTGGCCGAGTTGATGCGCCTGAAGTACGGCATTGCCGTCGCCGGCATGCACGGCAAAACGACGACGACCAGCATGGTCGCCTCCGTCTTGGCTGCCGGCGGACTCGACCCGACGGTAGTCGTGGGCGGGCGCGTTGATTCCTTGGGCTCGAATGCGCGTCTCGGAACGTCGCACTACCTCGTCGCTGAAGCCGATGAGAGCGATCGCTCGTTCCTCAAGCTCTCGCCCATTCTCTCGGTGGTCACCAACATCGACCGCGAGCACATGGACTGCTACGCCGACATGCAGGACGTCGAGAAGACCTACATCGAGTTCATGGACCGCGTGCCGTTCTACGGCATGGTCGTCTGCTGCAATGACAACGAGCCCTTGCGCGCGATTTTGCCCAGGGTTCAGCGCCGGGTCGTCACCTACGGCACCGCCGAGGGCAGCGACTTCTGCATCGGCGACATCGCTTCTGAACAGCGCGACCTCCAGGTCGTGAGCAAGTTCCGCGTGAAGTACAAGGAGCGCGACCTGGGCGAGTTCGAACTGCATGTTCCCGGCGTGCACAACGTCTTGAACGCGACAGCCGCCATCGCCGTCGGAGTCGGGCTGGACATCAAGCCTGAGCGCATTCGCGAAGCGCTGAAACAGTTCCGCGGCGTCGATCGCCGCTTCCAACTCAAAGGTGAAGCCGCGGGCGTTCGCGTAATCGACGACTACGGACATCACCCGACCGAAATCCTCGCGACCCTCAATGCGGCGAGACAGTACGCGGGCGGCGGGAAGATACATGTCATCTTCCAGCCGCATCGCTACACCCGCACGTATCTGCTGATGGAGGAGTTCGCGCAGGCCTTCCGCGATGCGGATACGGTCCTCGTGCTGGACATCTATGCCGCCAGCGAGCAGCCGATTGCGGGCGTCACCGGACTCAGCCTCGCGCAGAAAATCCAGGCCTCGGGACATTCCAACGCTGAGTTCGCCGTTTCGTTCGACGCGGCCATCGATGCGGCGATCGCTCAGGTCTCTCCCGGCGACATCGTCGTGACCCTCGGCGCCGGAAGCGTTTCGCAACTCGGACCGCAGATCGTCGAGAGGCTCAAGGCTTCCGAACCCGCGAGAGACTCTCAAGCCGCCACTCTGACGCGGAAGTAAACCTAACCTTAAAGTGGTATTCGTGACGTCTTGGCCCGTACGGTTCGCTCCGGACGGGCCATTCGTTTTCCACAACAAAAGTTGCGCAGCCGCTAACTGTTTTTTGTTGAGTCCGTCTGATAGGAAGCAGGAGGAGTAGTCATGATGGACCGCAGCATAATCCGCCGTTCGATGCTGGCAACCGTAGCAGCTTCCGCAGCCCTGCTTGCGGGCGCCGCAATGCCGGCCGTCACGGTCCAAAATCCGTCACTCCTCTACATGGCCGGACAGGTTCGCATGCTCATCGGAGACCGCGAAGGCGGCTTCCGCCTGTTGAGCCGCGCGGCCGCCGAGCGCGAGAGTGCGGCGGGAACGGTGCAGGCGGCATCGTTACGGCCATCCTCCGAACAGCGTCCGGGGTGCGGCGAAAGCAAGGCACGCGCATCCGAAAAGAGCAAGACGAGGTCTTCCGTCAAGGCTCCTCGTTCGGCGGAGCGTGCGGCGGTGCCCGCTCCGGTTGATGTGCATCTCCAACTTGCGTCGGCCAGGGTCCCTGGCGCCGAAGAGATCGAAGCGTACGTTCGGCGCGCGATCGATGTCGAGAACCGGCGCGCGGAGCTGCACCGTCGAGGGTTGGGTCACGAGCAGAGGACCCGCATGGTCAAGGCGCTTGCGCAGGTTCGATCCGATTACGGCCGGCACGTTGTTCCTCCGGCGATTCCGAATGTTCACATGGTCGTCCCGGGCGCATCGTACGCGCCGACGATCGTCAGCCAGTAACACAAGCTCTCTCTTCTTACCTCCTGATAGACGCGCCCGCTGTACGACCGTGGGCGCGTT
>DASPLH010000077.1:0-2897 GCA_035627675.1 Clostridia bacterium | reverse complement strand
CCACGTCGTTGCCGCCGAAGCGCAGTCCCATTTGGCACACCTTAAGGCCCTGCGTCACCCAGCTCGACTGGACGTTGAGGAAGTTCGACAGGAAGACGCGCGAGATTGCCAGGGTCTTGAGGTACTCGACTGCCGTTGCCTCGTCCCAGCCGCGGCCACCGAGTGCCGTGTTCTTCGGCTGGAACGTCCACGGGATGAACGCCGTGAACCCACCCGTTTCTTCCTGGAGGTCGTAGATCCGCTGGAGATGGTTGATGCGGTGTTCCAGGCTCTCGCCCACGCCGAACATCATCGTCGCCGTGGTTCTCATGCCCAGCTTGTGGGCCGTGCGATGGACGCTCAGCCAGTCTTCGGTCGTGCACTTCAGCCGCGCGACCTTGGAGCGCACTTCGTCGTCGAGAATCTCGGCGCCGCCGCCGGGAATCGACTGCAGCCCCGCATCGCGAAGACGCCGGAGTGTTTCGTCCAGCGAGATGTCGCTGAAGTCTGCGATGCCCAGGATTTCCGACGCCGACAGGCAGTGCAGCCACACCTGCGGGAAGCGTTCGCGGATGCCGCTGAACAGGGCTTCGAACCACTCGATCTTCAGGTCGGGGTTGAGGCCGCCCTGCATCAGGATGCCGGTGCCGCCCATCTCGACCGTCTCGCGGATCTTGTCGTAGATGGTGTCGAGGTCGAGCGTGTAGCCCTTCTCGCGGCCCGGTCCCTTGACCGGCGCGTAGAACGCGCAGAACGTGCAGTACTCGGTGCAGAGATTCGTGTAGTTGATGTTGCGGTCAATGATGTAGCTGACGATTCCGTCCGGATGCAGACGGCGGCGTACCGCGTCCGCTTCCATGCCGATGCCGACGAGGTCATCGGACCGGAACATCTCAAGAGCTTGTTCGCGCGTAATGCTCATGGGTGCTTCCATATTAGGCGAGGTTGCCGCCTGACGGAAAGGGCACCTCGCTGCCAAACGAAAACGGGCTGACTGGTTGGTCAGCCCGTCTCGGTGCTGCAGCTCTGCACGTTTCCAGAGCGAACGCCGGGGATGATGCTACGGCCCACAACAGGCCGGCAAGTGCCTTAAGTACCAGCCCACCCGGTACCTAAGTCACTCGACGATAGTGGCCCATATTTGCGGAGCCGCCGGCGGAGCAATTGTGGGACTTCTTAAAGCTGTGCGCGTTACGCCGTGGTGCCCCATATTTGCGGAGCCGCAGGCGGAGCAAATGTGGGATTTCCCAAAGCTGTGTGCTTTACGCCTCGCTCCAGTTGCGCCGTTCCAGGAAAGTCGGCGGCTCGTAGGTCTTCCCGGCCGCAAGCCGGCGGTCTTCGCGCCTCGATGTCCACAACATCACCGGGCCGAGCACCGAGCGGCTCAGCGTGGCGGCAATTCCAAACTCCCGCTCCACTTCCTTGCGCAGCCGGCGTATGCGTCCCGCCACATTGGCGTTGACCTGGCGGAAGCGGTGTTCCATGGCCCACAGCGAGGCGTTGTACGTGCTCTTCAGCGCCGCCACTTCCCACCGGAAGCGTTCGCGCACCCGCGGATCGGGATGATGCTTGTGACGCCGCCAGCCTTGCAGCATGGTGTCGCAGATGCGATAGAGACTCGGGCCATTTTGCTCGAAGTCGAAGCGGAACGCCCAGTCGAGGAAGCGTTTTGAGTCGTCACGCGAGATCGCCGCATGCTTGAAGTTGAACTTGAACTGCCCGTGGATGTCCGCCAGGTTCACGTCCGGGAGCAGGCGGCCTTCCTGCCGCACCTGTTCGTAGAGCGGAGTGCCCGGCACGGGCGTGTACAGCATGAACTGGTGAAAGTCCGTGCAGTGCGAGATTGCGTGCTCGATCTCCTGGCGGATGTTTTCCGGAGTGTGGTGTTCCATGCCTACGATCGTCGAGCCGAGGCACTTGATGCCATGGCTGCGCAACTCGGCCACAAGTTCCGTGGTGTCCGTGTCCTGGAGCTTGGCGTAACCGGACCGGGGAGATTCCAATCCCATCCACACCCACGAGATCCCAAGCTGCACGAGTTCTTCCATCGTGTACTTGCGAATCGCATTGGCCGATGAGAAGACATACATCGCCCAACTCTTGTTTTCCGCTTTCATTCGCGTCAGCAACTGGATCGCTCGCGGACGGTTCAGCAGGAAGTTCTCGTCCATCACGAAGAACGAGCGCACCCCGAGCTTCTCCTCGTGCTCGCGCATCACTTCGAAGATTTCGTCGCCCGACTCGAAGAAGTTGACCCATTTTCCCTTGCCGCCGAAGAACGCAGAGGTTGTGCAGAAGTTGCAGCCCATCGGACACCCGACCGACGGAATGATCGTTGCCGCCGTGTCGCCACTCTTCTCCGGAACCTTGATGCCCATCACGCGCATGTCGAAACCGGAAATCAGCGCCGGATGCTGGATTGGCGCATCCGCGTCCTCTCCGAGATAGTTCCGCATCCACGAGATGCCTTCGCCACGCACGATGTGATCGGCATCGACGAGGTGGTCGAGTCCGGGGATGGCCGTCACGTGGCCGCCGAGGATGACCGTCGAGTTCGGCGAAAGCTTCCGCACGCGCTTGCACATCTCCCGCACTTTGCCAACGTTCGCGATGATCGACGAGATGCCGATCACGTCGTACGCATTTGACGTGATCTCGCGCTCGAAAGCGTCAAGCGTCGGGAAGTCGAGCACCGTGCATGGCGCGGAGATGTTGTGCTGGATCATCAGAATGCCCCACGAGCGGTGGAACATTCGCAAGGAGTACGAGCCCTGCGCGCGCGTCACCTGGTTGTGGTACAGCTCCATCGGGTTGATGGAACGGCTGCCGTACTCGTCGTCTTGCGCGTAGGGGCCAAAAACGGAGCTGAGAAGAATGCGGGCCTTCGAGCCTTTCGGGTGCTGCGGATGCATAAATAC
>DASPLH010000076.1:0-9181 GCA_035627675.1 Clostridia bacterium | reverse complement strand
GCGGGAGCGAACTATGACTGCACCGTGCTTCCCCTGTTCGGCTATTGGATCGAGAGCGGACTGCTTCCGGAAGATGCAATCAGCAGCGGAAACTCGCGAGGATTCTCGGACTTCATCCTCGCGGACATTCCGTTCGCCATTGCCGACGTGAGGTTCGGCGGGATACTGTCGCCGTTCGACTCGCGCTCTGAAGATCCGAATTTCCCGACGACCTTCAACACCGGACAGAACATCACCTTCAAGTTCCGTGCGCTCGATGCGAACAACAACCCGGTCCCGAACGTGGTGGCGGTGATTTCCGTCGAGCGGCTTGGCGCGACCTCAATCCGAATCCCCGTCGATCCGTCGGGATCGTCGAACGAGCCGCCCACATTCCGCCACGACAACGGGACGGGGCAATACCTCTACAACCTGAGCACGGCCGACAGCACGATCTGGAAACCGGGCAGGTACGCGGCGAACATCATGGGAGTGAACGCGTTCAATCCCCGGACCATTTATTTCTGCCTGGACACGTGCACGACCGCGCCGTAACCGAAAGCTAGCGCGCCGAGGCGGATTGTTTGCGGTCCGTCTCGGCGTACATCATCGCCAGATCGTTTCTTTGCAGGATGGCATTCGCCGATGTGCCGGAGCGGATGCCGTCCAGCATCCCCCGCAACGCCGCCAGATGGTCGCCGGCGCGCTTCTCGTCGATCCCGCGAAGGGCGGATGCCGCGACGAAATGCGCTCTAGCGGTCAGCAGTTTGTATCCGAGCCGGTCCCCGGTGAACTGGGCGCGTTCGGCCAACTCCGCCGCCGCGCGTTTCTGGCCGGCCTTCATCATCAGCAGAGCCTGCGCAAGCTGTCCCTCGATGCTCAACCGGCGCTGTCCCAGTGTTTCCGCCTGCCGCGTCCAGCTTCGCACGGTGGCCACGGACATCTTCGGACGCGCATCATTGGCGTCAACCCACGCGGTGCGCAGGCGCGCTCTCAGCAACTCGGAGGGATTGCCCGAAGCGGCCAGCTGTTGGACGGCCCGGTCGTAACTCGCTCGTGCGTTCTTCATGTCGCCGGCGTAGTAAGCGACGTCGCCCTGGAGCAGCGCTGTTTGTCCGAGCAGCAGGGTGTTCTTCAGCTCGAGCCCGATGGCGTGGGCCTCGTTCAGCGCGTCCGTCGCCTCGCGCGTGCGATTCACTTCCGCGAGTGTCGATCCGTAGCCGTTGAGGATCTCCGCCATCCACGCGCTGCGATCGTTGCTGCCACGGAACACTTTCAGCGCGTCCTCTTTGGCTTTCAGGGCGGCGTCGAAGCGCGCTTGCGTGTCGAACACGGTTCCCATGCTGAACGACTCGATGGCCGCGCCGCGCTCGTCGGACATGCTGCGCCGCAGCTCGAGCGCTTTCATGTAGTGCTGAAGCGCGTCTTCCGCGCGGCCCATCATGAAATCGGTTTCCGCCAGGTTGTGCAGGCTCTCCACGGTTTCGCTCGGCACGTTGACCTTCTCGCGAATCGCATACGCCCGCTCGAAGTAGGTATTCGCGTCGGCGTACTGTCCCTGGTTGAAATAGATTCCACCGATGTTGTTCAGGCACAACGCTTCCATGGAGGGGTTGTTCAGGTCTCGCTGGATCTGAAGCGACTCCTTCAACAACGTGAGCGCCTCCTGGTTGTTGCCGCGATCCATGTAGAACGTCGCCAGGTCGAGCAGCGTGTCGCCTACTCCGCTCTTGTCGCCGATCTCACGCCGGATGCTCAACGCCTGCTGGTAACTTGCCAGCGCCTCCCTGTACCTGCCCAGGTGCGACTGCACCTGCGCGATCTCGTTCAGGCTGACGGCGATGCCGCGTTGCTGTCCGATCCGCCGTTTGATGGCGAGCGATTCCTGGTACTTGCCCAGCGCATCGTCGGGACGGTTCAGCAGCTTGAAGGCGACGCCCTGTGCCTGGAGGATCGAGGCCTTCGCCTCGTTATTGTTCAACTGCACGGCAAGCGTGTATCCGCGGTCGAGGTATTCAAGACCGTCCTGCGAACGATCACGCTTGATCTCGACACGCCCGCTCGCCAGCAAAGCGTCCACATGCTTCGGGTCGATCTGGAGGATGCGTCCGTAATAGCCCTGCGCCTTATCGAACTCTCCGGAGTCCTCGAACAGTCCTCCCAGGGCGAACAGTACGTCCGTGTTGTCCGGCCAGACGTCGGCGACCTTCGTGTAAGCCTCTATCGCTTTGTCACGCTCGTTCGTCACCCCGGCGTATGCTGCGCTGACGAGGTACTTCTCGACCGCCGGGAGTTTCTCCGCGAGCGCGATTCCTTTCCGGGCCGCCGCCTCGGCCTGTTCGTCGTACCCGAGGTCGCGCAAAGTCTGACCCAGCCTGGCATGCGCCAGCGCGAACTGCGGATCGGCGTTGGCCGCCGCCTCGAATCCCTTCCGCGCCTCCAGATGGTTGCCGTTTCGCGACGCCGTCAGTCCCTCGTTGTACGCGCGCAGGGCCTCGACGGAAGTGGTCGAAGGCGTGAATGCGTTCGCCGATAAGGCGGCGATTTCCTGCTCATTCAGAGAGAGGTTGTCGCGGACCGCGCGCGCGAGCCGGTCAACGATCGTCTTCAACTCGGCGGCACTCGCGCTGGCCGCTTGCAGGGGAATCGTGCGGTCGTTCTTCAGGTCGCGGATCTCCGCGCTGATCTGAAGGAGGTCGCCGCTCTTCGTGTACTGTCCGACGACAATCGTGTCGGCGTTGGTGAACCCTGCGATGCGCCGCAGCGTGGCCGAGTCCATATCTGAATCCGCGGACAAGCGCAGGTCGCGCATGATCTGGCCGAGGCGTTCGGAAGAGACGCTACGCAGCTCGGCGGATTGCCCAATGTTGGTCAACAGCATCTCGGCGACGCTCGTGCCGATCCAGTCCAGCGACGGTTCCGAGGAAGCGTTGTGGAACGGCAGCACCGCCAGCGAGACCTTCGGAGCTTTCGCCGCGGAGACCGCCTCCGGAGCGGGCCGCTGCGTCCAGTAGCCGATTCCTCCGGCAGCAGCCACCGCCAGGACCACCGCGACGGAGATGCCGGCCGCCTTCGTGCGCTTCTTCAGGCGCGGCACTCGCACCCGGTCGCGCCAGCCGTTTCGGACTCCGCTGCCCTGCCAGCGTTCCAGGTCGCGCAGCAGTTCTGTTGCCGTCTGGTGTCGCGCAGCGGGGTCGCGTTCCAGGCACCGGGAAACGATGTCGCTCAGCGAGCGGGGAATGGATCTCTCGACCTCTGAAACCGGGAGAGCGCGTTCCTGCGTGCGCCGAATGAGGCTCGCCACCGCCGACTCTGCGTGGAAGGGCATCTTGTTCGTGAGAACTTCGTAGAAGATCAGGCCGAGCGTGAACAGATCGGAGGGCGGGCCAATCGCGCCTCCGAGTGCCTGCTCGGGCGACATGTATTCCAGCGTCCCGATCACCGCTCCGGTCTGCGTCATGCCCGTCGATTGCAGGGATCGAGCCAGCCCGAAATCCATGACCACGACCCTGCCCTGGGTGTCGCGCATGATGTTCTGCGGCTTCAGATCGCGGTGGACGATCCCCTCGGCGTGCGCCGCCTCGAGCGCCTTGCCGACCTGGAGGATGAACGCAACCGCTTCGTCGGGAGTGAACGGCCCGTGCTCGTGGAGGATGGACGCCAGGTCCGTGCCGTCCACGAACTCCATCGTGATGAAATTGATTTCGCTGGTCTGGCCGAGGTCGTAGATGCGGACGACGTTCTTGTGCGTGACCTGCCGCGCAACCACGATCTCCTGCTTGAAACGCTCCATCATGCCTTCGGCATTGGCGAGTTCAGGACGTATGACCTTGACGGCTACGAAGCGGTCCAGCTGGATATCGCGGGCCTTGTACACGGCGCCCATGCCGCCCTGTCCGAGTATCTGAAGAATTTCGTAGCGGTCGGCCAGAAGGGAGCCGGCCGAGAGCGCAGGAGCGGAGATGGGCACACGCGGGGGAACGGTGGCGAAATCGCCACTCGACGAAGCGAGCTTTACGTCTCCAGGCCCACTCGGTTTTGGTGAGCTGGTGCCACCGGTGCCAAAGTCTCCTGCCACGTTTCACCTCTGCCAGGCGCTAAGGAAATGAATGCGGTATGGGGCACCTGCCCAGGCGGCGAAAGTTGAGTGAGTATAGCGCAAGTCGAAGCGGGCTGGTGGCGAGGCGCTGCATGCATTACGAACGCCCCCGTAGCATCTTCCGCGCTCATCGCGTCATCGGTATGACTGCGGTGCAATGCCCCCGAGGAGAACTCGATGCCGATCTCATGGACCACCAACGTAGACGAAGCGATGTCGGACGCACGCTCCAACCGGAAACTTCTCCTGTTCGACTTCAACGCCGCCCCGATGTGAGGGGCATGTGCTCGGCTGGATGCCGAGGTATATCCCGACTCACGGGTGGAGAGCTTCATCCACCAGAACTTCGTACCCGTAAAGATTCACATCAAGGAACAGCCGCAACTCTTTGAGCGGTTCGGCGCCCAGTGGACGCCCACCATCCAGGTGCTGGACGCGGAAGGAAACAAGCGGCATCAGTTTGAAGGCTTCCTGCCGGCCGACGACTTCCTCGCTCAACTCCGGATCGCTACCGCGCACGCGGCATTCGCGCGGCAGCAGTGGGACGAAGCAGAGCGGCTGTTTTCGTCCGTCGCCGAGGAGCTGCCGGAATCCGACTCCGCGCCGGAAGCGCTGTATTGGGCGGGCGTGGCGCGCTACAAGAGAACCGGCGATGCCTCTGCCCTGGGACAAACGGCCGAGCAGTTCAAGCGGCGCTATACACAGAGCACTTGGGCGAAGAAGGCCTCAGTCTGGGCCGCTTAAGACTGAGGATGGCCTGTGTGGCGCGGGCGTCCCGCCCGCGTTCTCAGCCTTGTTCAGTGCGGGGCTCCCCCTCTTACCTTGTCTTGGATTAGACTCTTCGGGCTACGAGTGCCGTCCGGTGGGGTGCCGGGCAGTGCTCCTTCTTGCACCCGAGGACAAATTGAAGCTGTTGCACAGCTATATAGACGGGGCGTTCGTCGCCGGCCGTTCGGAGTTCCCGGACATCAACCCCGCGGACGGCAGCGTTGCCGCCATGGTGACCGAAGCTGGTCCGGAGATGGTGGACGACGCCGTCACCGCCGCCCGTCGTGCCCTCGCCGGCCCATGGCGACGCACAGGCGTTCGCGAGCGCGCCGCCCTGCTGTACCGCATCGCCGAGTGCATCGAATCGCGTTTCGAGCAGTTTGTCGCCGCCGAGGTAACGGACACGGGCAAGCCCGTGGCCCTGGCCTCGCGGCTCGACGTACCTCGAGCGGCGGCGAACTTCCGTGTCTTTGCCGACCTGATCAAAACCGCCGGCCTGGAAGCGTTCCATACCGAAACCGCCGACGGCCGTCAGGCACTCAACTACGCGGTTCGGAACCCCATTGGCGTCGTCGGAATCATCACGCCGTGGAACCTGCCTCTCCTGCTGCTTACGTGGAAGGTCGCCCCGGCGCTTGCCTGCGGCAATACCGTTGTCGTCAAACCATCCGAGGAGACACCCGCCACGGCGACGCTCCTGGCGGAAACCATGCGTGACGCAGGCATTCCCAGCGGCGTCTTCAACCTCGTGCACGGGTTCGGTGAGCGGTCGGCGGGAGAGGCGCTCGCCAGCCATCCCGACGTGAATGCGGTGACCTTCACCGGCGAGTCGCGAACCGGAGCGGCGATCATGCGAGCGTGTGCGCCCCATGTCCGGCCCGTGTCGTTCGAACTCGGCGGCAAGAACGCGGCCATCGTGTTCGCCGACTGCGACTTCGAGCCGACGGTCACGGGAATGGCCGACGCCGTGTTCCTGAATACCGGCCAGGTGTGTCTCTGCGCAGAGCGCGTTTATGTGGAGCGGCCAATCTTTGACCGGTTTGTGGATGCCCTCAAGAAGAAGGCAGAGCAGCTGCGCCCCGGATGGCCCGCCGACGACACGACGACCCTCGGTCCGCTGATCTCAGCCACACATCGAGACAAGGTGATGTCTTATTATCGGCTGGCGCGGGAAGAGGGCGCAACGATCGTCACGGGCGGAGGCCTGCCGGAGTTCCACGACGCGCGACGAAATGGCTTCTACGTGCAGCCGACGATCCTCACGGGAATGGCCGAGAGTGCGCGCTGCACGCAGGAGGAGATATTCGGCCCCGTGTGCCACGTCGCGCCGTTCGACAGCGAAGAGGAGGCCATCACTCTCGCCAACGACACGAAGTACGGGCTGGCCGCTTCCGTATGGACGTCGAACCTGGGCCGCGCGCACCGCGTAGCCCAACAGATGCGTGCCGGCATCACATGGGTGAACTGCTGGTTCCTGCGCGATCTGCGCACGCCCTTCGGCGGCATGGGTCTCAGCGGGATCGGCCGCGAGGGTGGAATGCACTCGCTGAACTTCTACTCGGAGTTGAACAACGTGTGTATCCGGATCTGAACGGCGTGTACCAGGAGCACGCAACATGAAAGCGATTGTCGTTGAAGGGAACGCCACGCCGCGAGGCAAGTATCCGCACCTGAAATGCGCGGGAGACTTCCTCATCGTCTCCGGCACCAGTTCGCGCCGGGCCGACAACACGATTGCCGGGGCAGAAGTGGATGCGCTCGGCACGACGCGGCTCGACATCCGCGAGCAGACGCGCGCCGTCATCGAGAACATCCGCGACATTCTGGCCACGGCCGATGCGACTCTGCGCGATGTCGTCGAGATCTCCACCTACCTGGTGAACATGAACGACTTCGCGGGATACAACGAGGTTTACGGCGAGTACTTCGACCATGACGGCCCTGCGCGAACGACAGTGGCGGTTCACCAGTTACCGCATCCGCACCTGCTGATCGAAATGCGGGCGATGGCTTACAAGCCCGGGAGGAAAGACTAGCAATGCCCTCCATCAACTCACTACGCGCATTTAACTTCCAGAAGTGGATCGATGAGAACCGCGACAAGCTGAAGCCGCCCGTCGGCAACGCGCAGGTCTGGGAAGACGGCGAACTGATGGTGACCGTCGTCGGAGGTCCCAACCAGCGGCGCGATTTCCACGACGATCCAACGGAAGAATTCTTCTACCAGCTTGAGGGCGACATCGTCGTGCGCGTCATCGACGAAGCCGGCAAGCCTCCGGTCGAGATTCCGATCCGGCAGGGAGAAGTCTTCCTGCTGCCGAAGCACGTTCGTCACTCCCCGCAGCGAAAGGCCGGCAGCATCGGCCTCGTGATCGAGATGCCGCGTCCCGAGGGGACGGTGGACGGCTTCGAGTGGTACTGCCCGAATTGCCATCAACTCGTGCACCGGGCCGAGGTTCGCCTCAAGAGCCTCGTGCGCGATCTTCCACCGTTGTTCGAGAAGTTCAACAGCAACGAGGAGCTGCGCCGTTGCAAGCATTGCGGAACGGTGCATCCCGGCAGGTAGCCAATGCGAACGGTTGACGTTCACTCCCATTTTTTCCCGCAACAATGGCCGGACCTGGCCAAGCGCTACGGTACTGCCGAGTGGCCGTGGATCAAGCACAACGGGGACGGCAAGGCCGACATCATGCTCGGCGACCGGTTCTTTCGGCACGTTTACGCAGCCTGCTGGGACCCCGAGGTGCGGTTGCAGGAGATGGATCGCGACGGCATCGATCTCCAGGTGATCTCATCGACTCCGGTGCTGTTCGCCTACAACCGTCCGGTGGAGCACGCGCTCGATTGCGCGCGCATCTTCAACGACGCTGCGCTGGAGCTATGCTCCCGCGGCAACCGTCGGCTGAAGTCGCTCTGCCAGGTGCCGCTCCAGGACACCGACGCCGCGTGCCGCGAGCTTTCGCGCTGCATGCGCGAGGGCCATCTCGGAGTGCAGATCGGCAACCACGTCGGCAATCGCAACCTCGACGACGAGGGCATCGTCACGTTTCTCCAGCACTGTGCGGCCGAAGGCGCGGCCGTGCTCGTGCATCCGTGGGACATGATGGGCCGCGAGCGCATGGCCGACTACATGATGCCCTGGACGGTCGGCATGCCGGCCGAGACGCATCTCTCGATGGTGTCGCTGGTCGTCAGTGGCGCGCTCGATCGCATCCCCGCCTCGCTGCGCTTGTGCTTCGCCCATGGCGGCGGAAGTTTCGCGTTCCTGCTGGGCCGCCTGGACAATGCGTGGCATCACCATCCCGTCGCGCGTGGCAAGTCCGAGCACCCGCCGACACACTACGTCTCACGCTTCTACGTCGACTCCGCCGTCTTCGATCATCGCTCGCTGCAACTGCTGGTGGATGTGATGGGGACGGATCGTGTCGTGCTCGGCTCGGATTATCCGTTTCCATTGGGCGAGGAGCGCGTCGGCGCGCTGGTTCGAAACAGCCGCCTCACTCCCGAGGTGAAAGCGAGACTCCTGGGCGGCAATGCGTCGAAGTTCCTGGGGTTGCAAATGGAGGAGCTCGAAACGGCGGCAGCGGCGACGACGCGAACGCCCGAAGTCACGACCGGAGCATCATCGGGATGCCCGATGGGCGCCGCGCATTCCGCGTCATCGGAGCCGTTCGCGCCCGAGCCCGCGACGGACCGGCTGACCTACAGTTCGTACCTGCAAATACCCTCACTGCTGGGATTGCAGCGGACGCTGTCCGATCCGCCGCATCACGATGAACTGCTGTTCATCATCATTCACCAAACGTACGAGCTCTGGTTCAAGGAGCTGTTGCACGATCTCGACGCGGTCGCCGCCAGCCTGCGGACGTTTGGTTCGCGGCCGGAGTCGCGCGAGGAGGTTTACGAAGCAGCGCGGCTACTGCGCCGTTGCACGGAGATCATGCGCGTCGCGGTGACGCAGTTCACGATTCTGGAGACGATGCTGCCGACCCACTTCCTTGCCTTCCGAGGCAAGCTGGAGCCGGCCAGCGGTTTCCAATCCGAGCAGTTCCGCGAAATCGAGTTCCTCTGTGGGTTGAAGGACGAGAAGATGCTTCAGCATCACGAGCCTGTGCCCGAGGCCATGGCCGCGCTCGAGCGGCGCTTGCGCGAACCTTCCATCCGCGATGTCTTCTTCGACGCGCTTCGCAGGTTGGGGGCCCTTCGCGACACGAACACCGCCGCGACGGAGCAGGAGAAGTATGTCGCCCGCGCCGAGGCCGTGCGCGACCTGTACCAGGACGAAAGACACTTCCGCGACTGGATCGACGTCTGCGAGCGGCTGATCGAGTTCGA
>DASPLH010000075.1:0-4790 GCA_035627675.1 Clostridia bacterium | reverse complement strand
GCTCATGACTCTGTGCCAGCAGATCGGCTGGAGCGCCATGAACTGGGGTATCGGCAAGAGCAACGATGTCATGGGAGCGAGCGCCGCCAACCCCGCCGGATTCCGCGGGATGCTCTGGATCCTCACCAGCTTCAGCCTCTTCGCACTGGTCTTCTCATACCTGCTGCGAAGACAGGAGGCCGGACCGCAAGCCCACGGGCTGGAAACGATCAAGGCAAAAGGCTAGCTAGTAGCTGGTAGCTACCAGCAGCCAGCTACCAGCTTCCAGCAAGCCAAGCAACCACGGATTTGCACGGATTCAGACGGATCGAAAGAACTTGACGAACGAAGGCGCGGGGAAACCCGCGCCTTGTTTCTTCTGCTGTTTTCTTCCTGCCTCTGATCCGTGGTAATCCGTGCAGATCCGTGGTGAGTCGGTTCTTGGGTTTGCTAGCGCGCCTGCACCTAGCGCCTAACACCTACTTCCTCCTCACCCCGTCCAAACTCAGCACCGGCTCGTCGCCCACCACTTCGGCTGCGTGCTCGATGTTCTTCGGGACGTACACCCATTCGCCGGCGCGCAGCACAACCGATTCACCACCCATCGTGACGCGGAACTGCCCCGAGAGCACGGCGTCGATCTTGTCCACGGCATGCGAGTGGCTATCGAAGACCGAGCCGGGGGGATACAGGTAGCGGTTGACCGCGTATCCCAGCCCTTCGAGTTTGCGGCGCAGGGCCGCCTCGGTCAGCGGCCCGTCGGCATCGGTCCAGCGGTTGATGTTCATAGGTCACCCGGCGCTGATCCCGCGAAGCGAAGACGCCTCGAGGAACACCTGCCGCACGGAAGGATCCACGCCGCGGATAACCTGCTCCACGCGATCAAATGCGTCGTCGAGTTCCGAAACCGGCAGGTCCGGCTTGAAGCTCACTTCGATGTTCACCAGCACTTCGTTCGGACCAAGGTGCATGGTAAGCAATGGACCGACGCTCTCGACTGCCGGGTCCCGGAGCACCACGTCCCGCATCTTCTGAACGTGCACCGGATCGGCCGACTCGCCGACCAGCAATCCCTTGGTCTCGATGGTCAGGAAGTATGCCACGCCCATCAGCAGCAATCCGATGACGATCGAGGCGGCGCCGTCGAAGTATGGATTGTGCAGCAGGTGGCCGAGCAGCACGCCAACGAACGCAACGACAAGGCCGGCCATGGCGGCGGCGTCCTCGAGCAGGATCGTGAACATGCTCGGGTCCTTGCTGGTGCGGATGTACCGCATGAGGCTCATTGAGCCCTTCGCCTTGTTGACCTCGGTCACCGCCACATACAGACTTCCGGTTTCGAACAGCATGGCGACGCCGAGCACCCAGAAGTTCACCGTTGGGTTTTCGATGGTGGCCGGATGCAGCACATGGAGGATTCCCTCGTACACAGACATGCCGCCGCCGACGGCGAAGATGATAATGGCCACGAGCAACGCCCAGAAGTACAGCTCCTTGCCGTAGCCGAAGGGGTGAGTTGTGTCGGGCGCGCGGCTGCTCCGTTTCATGCCCAGCAGCATGAGGCCGCCGTTTCCGGTATCGACGACCGAGTGGATGCCCTCGGCGATCATCGCCGAGCTGCCGGTGATGTATGCCGCAATGAACTTGCTGACGGCAATGGCAAGGTTGCCGAAGATCGCCGCGTAAACTACCTTTTTTGATCCTGAGGCCATGGAATTCGATTAGATGAGAGCCGCCGGGCTTCTGTCCAGTGGCCCGGTGTTTCCGGTGCGAGGCAACCAAAGCACCCCATTTCGCACTCTTTACTTTTTACACGGTAGTAGATACCTGCCCGCTACCGGCTGTTCGACAACGGGCTGCGTTGCTATCCTTCCATGACCGGCGGTGCCGGCGGGGGACATAGAGAGATACGGATGGCCACGTAAGTCGTTGGCAGTTCAGACAAACCGGTGAAAGCGACACCCGCGGCCGAGGCCGTGGCATCCAAACCGAGCAGCGGATCAAAGAAGACGACATTGGCGACAGCAAAGAAGATACTGGCCTCCGGAATCACAGAAGCAGAGGCGATAGATCGCGCGAAGGGCGGAGACGGCGAAGCGTTCGAGATGCTTTACGGACTCCACAAGCGGCGCGTCTATTCGCTGTGCCTCCGCATGGTGGGCAACACCGCGGAAGCCGAAGACCTCACACAAGAAGGCTTCTTGCAGCTCTACCGGAAGATCGCGACGTTCCGCGGAGAGTCTGCCTTCTCGACCTGGCTGCACCGGCTCGCCGTGAACGTCGTGCTGATGCACCTGCGGAAGAAAGGACTGCCGGAAGTGTCTCTACAGGAGACACTGGAGCCGCAGGAAGAAGACGGTCCGAAAAAGGACATCGGCGCGCGCGACAACGTGCTGGCCGGTTCGATCGACCGCGTCAATCTGGAACGTGCGATAGAAAGTTTGCCTCCGGGCTATCGCATCATATTTGTGCTGCACGACATCGAAGGTTATGAGCACAATGAAATCGCCGAGATGATGGGTTGTTCCATCGGCAATAGTAAATCGCAGCTCCACAAGGCCCGCATGAAGCTGCGCGACCTGCTCAATACCAGCAGGACGGAGAAGGCGAGACGGTAGGCCGACGAAAGATCAAGGAGCTATGAGCATGCAAGCCAACGCTGGCGCTGCTCCGGGGAGAGAGAACAAAATGACCTGCGCTGAGTTTCAGCAGGAGCTGCCATACATCATCGATACCGGGGGCAGCGCTGAGCAGGAAGCACACCTGAGAGACTGCAAGGTCTGCGCCGATCTTGTGCAGGACCTCAGGTATATCGCCGAGCAGGCGAAGTTGCTGGTTCCGATGCACGACCCCAGTCCGCGGGTCTGGGACGGCATCCAGGAATCCCTCGAGCGTGAAGGCCTGGTGAAACCTCGCCAGGCGAGGAGGAGTTTTCTAGGACTCAACTCCTGATCGGATTGTCGGCGGCCGCGGCTTCGTGCTGCGGCTGTTTGCGCATGCGCCTTTTGTAATCCCCGCCGCTTAAGACTCTGGTTCCCCGCCCTGAGCTCCTGTTCCCTTCCGTTGTAAAATCCGCACAGAATCCGCCGTCAAACCACTGCGAGGCCGCGACCGATGTCTGCCCAGCCGACACACATATTCCTCGTGGGCTTCATGGGGGCGGGCAAGACCAGCGTCGGACGGCAGCTGGCAGTGCTCCTGGGATGGGATTTCATCGACCTGGACGCCGAGGTTGAGCGTCTCGAGCGGAGGTCGGTTGCCGAGATTTTCGCCGCCGGAGGCGAAGAACACTTTCGCCGCCTGGAACGGACGCAGCTCGAACGCGTCTGCCGGGAACTGGCGGCCCCCACGGTAGTCGCGCTCGGGGGCGGAGCGTTCATCGACCTGCGGAACGCGGAGCGGGTCACGGCCCTTGGAACGACGGTGTTCCTGGACGCTCCGCTGCCCGAGCTACGTGCGCGTATCGCGCGCGTCTCAGGTGTTCGGCCGCTGGCAAAAGACGAAGAACGCTTCCAACGTCTATATGCCGAGCGCCGGAGCGCCTACGAAAAGGCGAAGATCAGGGTCAATACCGGCGGAAGGTCCGCGCCAGACGTCGCACGGGAAATCGCGGGACTGGTAACAGCAGGTCATCGGAGGTCGAATTGAAGCTGAGGTTTGCCACTGCCGCTGTACTGTTTGCCATCGTCATGATCGCTCTGCCCGCATCGGCCGGGAAGAAAAACAAGGCAAAGCCCGCCGGCGAGAAACTCGTGGACGAGGGCTCGTTTGGCGTTTACGTGAACGGCGGCCGGGTTGCGACCGAGAAGTTCGCCATCAAGCAAACGTCCGACTCCAGCCTCAGCAGCTCCGAGCTTCGCCTCGGTGACGGCAAGGTTGCGCAGACCAGTGAACTGCGCATGCTGACCAACGGCAACCTCATACGGTACGAATGGAAATCGCTGGCGGAAAAGGTGAGCACCGTACTCGAACCGCAGGGCGACTTCCTGATCGAGCGCTACACCGGCACCGACGGCAAGGTGGGCGAGCAGCCTTTCCTCATGCCGGTCTCTACGCCGGTGCTTGACGACTTCTTTTTCTCCCATCGCCAGTTGCTGCTGTGGCGGTATCTCGGCGCAAACTGCCAGATGGAACGGGACAAGGGCGGGTGCCCGCTGACGAAGGCCCAGTTCGGCACGGTTATCCCCCGCCAGCACATCTCCTCCATGGTGTCGGTGGAGTACGTCGGGCTGGAAAAGGTCCGCATGCCGGGCGGCGAACAGCAGTTGAGCCACTTCCGGTTCACCACCGAGGGGCCGGCCTGGTCGCTTTGGATTGACGGTTCCTTCAAGGTGCAGCGTATCCTGATTGCGGAGACGAACACCGAGGTATTGCGCGAGTAGGCCAGTGCGGCGGGTTCCCCCGTGAAGTACCGGGCTGCTTGCCGGGCGTGATTCGCGGGACACGGCGACACAGGAGCCCGCTCTGGATTCGTCCCTTACGACCCCGATGAACGACCAACGCAAGAACATTCTCTTTGCAACGCTGATCGTGCTCCTCCTGGCAGCCGCCTGGAAGGTGCGCAACGTTCTGGTAATGATCTACGTCGCGGCGCTTTTCGCCGTGGTCATCTATCCGGCCGTCAGTTACGTTCGCACGTTGAAGGTTGGCAAGTGGCATCCCTCACGGGGAATCGCCGTGCTGGCCATCGTCCTCGGCGTCGTTCTCGTGGCCACGCTTCTTTCGCTGTTCATCGCTCCGCCGATCTACCGCGACATCCAGGCGTTCTCGCAGGACCTTCCGCGGAAAGCACAGGCCCTGTATGACCGCAT
>DASPLH010000074.1:0-7591 GCA_035627675.1 Clostridia bacterium | reverse complement strand
GGGCGGGTGCGCGTCTTCATCTCGGGGGGCGCGCCGCTCGGTCGCGAACTGGGCGAGTGGTACGCGAAGGTTGGCATCCGGATCAACGAAGGCTACGGCTTGACGGAGACCTCTCCGGTGCTGGCCGTCAACACTCCGCAGGCATACAAGCTCGGCACAGTCGGCCGTCCGCTGCCGAATGTCGAGATCAAGATCGCGGATGATGGCGAGATCCTCGCGCGCGGCCCGAGCGTCTTCAAGGAATACTGGAAAATGCCGGAGGAGACGGCCAACGCGTTTGAGGGAGAGTGGTTCAAGACCGGGGACATAGGACGCATGGACGTGGACGGCTTCCTGTCGATCACCGACCGTAAGAAAGACCTGATCAAGACGTCGGGTGGAAAGTTCATCGCGCCTCAACCGATCGAGAACTCTCTCAAGGCCAACCCTCTGATCGCCGAGGCGGCGGTTATCGGCGACAAGCGTCACTTCCCGGCCGTGGTGATCGTGCCGTCCTTCGCTCAGCTAGAAGATTGGGCGCGGCACAACGAGATCCCCTTCGAGACCCGGCGCGAACTGGTCGATCATCCAAACGTGCAGGCGATGTACCAGGGCATCGTCGAGAGCGTGAATAAGAACCTCGCCAAGTTCGAAAAGCTGAAGAAGATCCTGGTCATCGCCGACGAACTCAGCGTCGCCGACGGCACGCTGACGCCTTCGCTCAAGCTGCGCCGCCGCAACGTCGAGGCGCGGTATCGCCAGGAGATCGAAAAGCTTTACGCCGACAGCAAGCCGGCGGATGCGACCCCTGTGCCCTAGCTCCGCCCTGCCGGACGAGGCACCTGCCAGCCGATGAGCTCCCGGCCCGCCGATGCACTTGAGCCATCCTTCCCTCTCATCTACTCTGGAAAGGAAAGGATGTTCGGCCCCCAATGCGTCGCCTCCCTGTGATTGTCCTTCTCGCCGCAGCCATGGCTGCCCCGGCCTTTGCACAAGTCGGATACAAGCTCAAGACTCGAAGCATCGCGGAACTGTCCGCGGAACAGCGCCAGGTGGTTGGCCGGTGGTGCCGGCTCGACTACGACGGACTTCGGCTGACCCCGGGCGCATGGGAGAAGTTCGCGCCGCTGACAACGATGAAGAGCAATCCCGAGTTCCGCGGAATACAGATCGTCTCGCGTTACCAGGTGCTTCCCTCGGACCGCCCGTCCATGGAAGCGTCCGTCGCATACATCGTGATCGGACAGTTCGAGTTGGGACCGGGCTTCACGCGCGAGCCGGGCAAGACCACCGTGAACTACCGGCTCACCGATCGCGATGGACAACTGATGATTGCCGACATCGAGCCCTCTCGGCCGCATGTCTCGCGCCAGGCCGCGCTCGCATGGCTCAAGCAGCAGCGCGAGGCGACGACCAACGACGCTGACCGCATGCAGATCGATGCCGCCATACAGGCGCTTTCCGAGCCCGATCAGGCAGCGAAGTAAGAGCCTGGGGTTGGACGACAAAGGTCGCGGGCGGGGACGCCCGCGCCACCGCGCCACACCTCGCGCTACACCGACATCTCCGCAAAGTGAAAGGCCTCCGCGCACGGGAGGCCTTTCTGCCTGAAGCGCGTTATCTGCTACTGGTTCGCCCCGACCGAGGAGTCTCCGCCACGAACCGGAGTGACCGGAGTGTTTCCCGCGAAATAGTTGTGGTCGTAAAGCGAGCGATAGAACTTGCCGGCCAGCTCCGCGGCTTTGGGGCCGAATGTCGGACGTCCGCCCTGGAGGAAGAACACGGTCACGATGCGCCCGTACTGCGTGTCGGCGTACGAGGCGAACCACCCGAAGCGTGTGCCGTCCTTCGAACAGGTGCCGGTTTTGCCGAGCACGGGCTCTTCCATAAAGCTGGTACGCAGGCTGCGCGCAGTTCCGTGCGTGGTGGCGCCCAGCATGCCAACGTTGACTTCCGGAATGAGCGGAGCGATATCGAGGTAGCGCTTCACCTTCGGCTGGAAGTTGGCGACTTCTTCGGAACTCCGGGGGTGCTGGAGGTAGTAGAGCGTGCCGCCGTTTGCAATGGCCGAAATCAGCGCGCCCAGCTGAAGCGGCGTGATGCTGATGCTTTCGCCGAAGGAGCACATCTTGCCGACGCCGCCAAGCTTCGCCGGCAGCTCTTCCGTGGGGAACACACCAAGGTGTTCGCCCTGAATGTTCCAGCCCGCAAGTTCACCGAGACCGAACTGGTGTGCGTAACGGCTCACCTTCTGGAAGCCCATACGACGGCCCAACACTTCGAAGTACCTGTTGTTGGAAACCGCCATCGCCTGGTTCATGTCCATTTTCCAGCCGCCCAGGTTGACCTTGGTCTCCTTGGTGACGATGCCCTCGCTCAGAGCGGCCAGCGCAACGGCTACCTTGATGGTCGAGCAGGGCTGCGCGCCTTCGGAGAGCGCAAGCTTCTGGTTCACCATGGCGAGCACGCGTCCGGTGCCCGGATCGATGGCGACCACGGTGCCGTTCATGTTGCCCAGGGCGTCAACCGCGGCCTGGCGCACGATAGGATCTTCACCGGCCGTGATGTCGTCGGCGGTTTGTCCGTCGGCAAAGGAACTTGTGTAGAAGCGCTCGTAATAGCGGTGACGCTTGGCCGTACGAAGACGCCGGGCCTTGCGGCGGGACTTCGCCGATTTTTTTGCTGCTCTCGAGTTCGCCACCCTGCGACTGTGCCGCGAGGCGGAGATCTTCTTTTGGGCGCTGGCTTTCTCAGCTACCTGGCGGGAACGGGGGTGGCGCCGCGTGGATACAGTCGCACCAAAGGAGCTGGCTACCAGCAGCAGCACCAGCGCGATCAAAACCGCGGCTATCGAGAGACGTCGGATGGACAACATTAACCCTACCTAAGTGCTACGGATACAGGAGCTTAGCTTGACGCTGCCGTCCTGTTCCGCCGGCCGGGCCTCAAATACCGCGGAGGCCAAAAATCTGGGGGACTTACTCCCGCGATAGTACGAGAGTTCGCGTCCTGAGCACAAGTCCTAAGCGGGCTAGTGCTTCCGGAATACCCACTCCCAACTATCGCAGATGCAGGTACTTACAACTGAGTTGCTGCCGGTCCGAGCATTTGCCTTGGCAGTAAACCTTCGGACACGGCCAAGTTCTACGTCTGATACGTACCATGGTAACTACTCCGAAGCAGTTGACCAGTTTGGGTCACCGCCGTTTTGGCCTGTGGAATTCCATCCAGTGACACCGTTTTCGAGCCGTTTCGGAACCGAAATCCGCTTGCCCGCCGCAAGATGCCGTTGAGCAGCTCTCAACGGGCTGGTTCCAAAGGAACGGCCCCGCCCGAAAGCGGGGCCGGGTGCCGGGAAGATCAGGTTACGGGCGATCCTTCTTGCGCAGGAACGCCGGGACATCCAGGTCGTCCTCCTGGTAGTCGGCCTTGACGCTCCGGTCGAGGGACGCTTCGCGATGTGGAACGGGCGCCTGCCACGTCCGGGTGGCCGGTTGCACCGGCTCCGGTTCGGGCTCCGGCTGGGCCGCTGCGGCCTGTGCCATGGCAACCGGCGCCGGCTCCTGAACCTCGTAGGGCCGGTCCTCGCGGGGGCTCACGCTCGGAGTATGGAAGTGAACCGCCGTGCGCGACTGCTCGATGGCCGCGCCTGCGGATGTGACCCTCTCGCGCTTGTGTCCGATGGCCTCGTTCTTGAAGCCCGTGGCGATGACCGTGATCTTGACCTCGTCCTTCATCTTCTCGTCGAGAACGGCGCCGAAGATGATGTTTGCGTCTTCGTGCGCAGCGCTCTGGATGATCGTCGAAGCCTCGTTGACCTCGGCCAGCTTCAGGCTGCTGGAACCGGTGATGTTCATCAGGATGCCGCGCGCGCCGTCGATCGCGCCCGCCTCGAGCAGCGGAGACGCAATGGCGCGCTGGGCGGCGACCATCGTGCGGCGCTCGCCCTTGCCGGTTGCGGTGCCCATCACGGCCTGTCCCATGCCGGCCATGATCGCCTTCACGTCGGCGAAGTCGCGATTGATGATGCCGGGGATGGTGATGATGTCCGAGATGCCCTGCACGCCCTGCCGCAGGATGTCGTCGGCCACGCGGAAGGACTCGAAGAAGCCTGCGTCCTGCGCGACCGCCAATAGTTTTTCGTTGGGGATCACGATCACCGTATCCACCGAGTCGGTGAGTTCGGCGAGGCCGCGTTCCGCCTGGTTCATGCGGCGCTTGCCTTCGAATGCGAAGGGCTTGGTGACGACCGCCACGGTCAGTGCGCCCATTTCGCTCGCCAGCGAAGCGATGATAGGTGCGGCGCCCGTGCCGGTGCCGCCGCCGAGTCCCGTGGTGACGAAGACCATGTCTGCGCCTTCGAGCGCTTCGATGATCTTGTCGGCATCTTCAAGCGCGGCCTTGCGGCCGATCTCGGGGTTTGCGCCCGCACCCAGGCCGTTGGTGAGCTTCACTCCGAGTTGCAGCTTGACCGAGGCGCGCGACATCTGGAGTGCCTGCAAGTCGGTGTTGGCCGTAATGAATTCGACGCCTTCGACGCCGGCTTCGATCATCCGGTTGACGGCGTTGTTGCCACCTCCGCCGATACCGATGACCTTGATCTTTGCGTTGTTGCGCGGGTCTTCGTTGAACTGGATGCGGATGTCCTTTTCCATTACAACCTCTTCTCTGGAATCCTTTTCAATGCCGCGTATCCTGCACATCGCCGCCTTACGGGATACACCTTCCGCGGCACTGGTCTAGAGCCCGGCCGACCGCGCCAACAATGCTTTCAGCTTCGAACCTAGGCTCTGCTCTTCTTTCCCCTTGAGTACACGCGCGCGATGCGCGTAGTAGATCATGCCGATTGCAACCGAGAATTCCGGCTCTTGCAGGTACGCCGGAAGCTTCGAGAGCCCCAGCGGCACGCCGAGGCGCGCAGGTTTGCGGAGCATGTCTTCCGTGGTCTCCAGCATGCCCAGCAGGCGCGAGCCTCCGCCGGTGAGGATGATTCCGCCGCCGAGCATCTCGAGCACGCCGGCCTGGCGGAGGTTGTCGCGAACCATCTCCATCAGTTCGCGCGCGCGCGGTTCGAGTATCTCGCCGAGCACGCGCTGCGAGATGAGCCGCGAAGGACGATCTCCAACCGACGGAACTTCGATCTCCGTGGAATGCGGGATGCTCGTCACCACGGCGTTGCCGAACTGCCGCTTGATGCGCTCGGCTTCGGAGAGCGGCGTGCGGAGTCCCACCGCCACGTCATTCGTGAAGTGGTCGCCACCGATCGGCACCACCGCCGTGTGGATCACGACGCCTTCGTAGAACACGACGATGTCGGTGGATCCTGCGCCGATGTCGATGACCGCGGCTCCGAGCTCGCGCTCATCGCTGCGCAGCACGGAGTCGGAAGCGGCAAGCGCCTCGTAGATCGTGTCCGTCACTTCCATGCCTGCGCGGTTCAGCACGGAGACGATGTTCTGCGTCGCGGTCTGCGAGGCGGTGATGACATGGACACGCACCTCAAGCTGGCGCCCGAGCATCGCGTAGGGGTCACGGATGCTGCCCTGCTCGTCGAGGATGAACTCCTGCGGCAACAGGTGAAGCACCTGGCGGTCTTCCGGCAGCGAGATACTGCGGGCCTTGTCAACCGCGATGCGGATGTCTTCGCGCGAAATCTCACGCGCGCGCGACCCGAGTGCGATTCCGCCCTGGCTGTTCACGGCGCGGATGTGCGGGCCGGAGATGCCGACGACCGCCGATTCCAGCGGCAACTGCGCGACCTGCTCCGCCTCTTCCACCGCTCTCTGCACGGAGACGACAGCTTTCTCGAGGTCCACGATCACGCCCTTGCGCGAGCCACGCGACTCGGCGACTCCGTGTCCCCGGTACCTCAACCCCTGCTCGGTGATTTCGGCGGCAAGCGCGACGGTCTTCGCGCTGCCAACGTCGATCACCGTAATGATGTTCTCGTTCCTTTTGCCCATCTCTATCGCTTCTTAGTCGTTGTCGTCTTCTTGGGCGTCGCTGCCGGTTTGCGCTTCGCGACCGGTTTCACGGGGGCGCTGGTCTTCTTCGGGGTGACGGCCGGCATCTCCGGCACCGCGCCGCCGAGATCGGGAGTTACGACTACCTGCTGGTCATAGCGCAAGTCCACCGAACTAAGCTTCGGATACTGTTGCCGCCATTCCTGTGCGTGCGAAATCCAAACCTTGTAGCGATCGACGAAGTTCGAGTTCCCGAGGTGAATGACGACCGCGCCGACCGAGTCGGCTACGGTGATCTTCACGTCCTCCGGGTCGGAAAGATCGACCTCGTTGACGTCCTGCGAATACCGGGCCCCGGTTGAATCCAGTTCCTGCATCAGTCGGCCGTAGATCTTCATCCTCGCCGCGCGGGTCGAAAGCGGATCGCTCTCGCTGGTCCCAAGGATCACGGGAAACGAGTATTCGGCCTGCGAACGCGGCGAAGTACTCATCACTACACCGCTCGCGTCAATCAACTCAACTCGCGAGCCTATCATCACGAACGCCACCGGAGTGCGTTCCCTGATATGAATCTTGATTCGTCCCGGCAGCAGGCGCATGACCGTGGCCGACTCCACCCACGGAAGCTCTTCGATCTGCCGCTTTCTCTCTTCCAGCGGGACGAAGAAAATGTTCCGGCTCAGGTCCGGCGCCATGATCTGCATGACCTGGGAACGGGAGACGTGCTTCGCTCCGTGGACCTCAATCGAGTCGCTGGACTCCACGCGGAACCGCCACGAATGCGTGCCGTAGCTGTAGAGCCACGCCCCGATGCCTGCTACGACAGTGACCGCCGACAACACGATCAGCACGATCCGCAGCCGGTTTGCGGTCTTCTTGGGAATCCCGCCGCGACGGACGGGGACGCGCTTCTGCGCCCGGAGGAATGGCGACTGCTCTTCCCGGTCGAGATCTACAACGCGGTCGTCGAGGGCCTCATCGTCCAGGCCGCTGCCCGTGCCGCGACGAGCGGACGCGCCGCCCTGGTCCTCATCGCGTCCGCGATAGAACTGTGCGTCGTCGTCAGGTGTGAACGGGCCTTGGTTGCGCGGCATCGAGTAGGTGAAACGGGGATCATCGCCGGAGCCAGAACGCACACACTACCTTATCCGCCTTGGAAATGCAGCAGGGTGGTGCACGTTCTATAAACGCCGGTTTGCTCAATATAACCGCTTTTGCGGTGAATCCGCACTTCGTTTTGCCCTGAAACCGGCGGTTAGGCGAGGGGTTCCACAAGAGTGAACAGGCAGATGAACCGGGGTAGGTGCAGAGAAACTAAGGTCCAAAAAGTCAACGCGCCCACGGTCGTACAGCGGGCGCGTCTATCAGGAGGTAAGAAGAGAGAGCTTGTGTTACTGGCTGACGATCGTCGGCGCGTACGGTGCGCCCGGGACGACCATGCGAACATTCGGAATCGCCGGAGGAACAACCTGCCGGCCGTAATCGGATCGAATCTGCGCAAGCGCCCTGACCATGCGGATCCTCTGCTCGTGACCCAACCCTCGACGGTGCGACTCCGCGCGCCGGTTCTCGACATCGATCGCGCGCTGAACGTACGCTTCGATCTCTTCGGTGCCAGGGACCCTGGCCGACGCAAGTTGGAGATGCAC
>DASPLH010000073.1:0-6262 GCA_035627675.1 Clostridia bacterium | reverse complement strand
GCATTCGGCATTCAGCAGCAAAGGTGAAGTCTAAAATCGACCGTCATCCTGAGCGAGGAAGCGCCGGACGAAGCGCTTCCGAGTCGAAGGACCTTACGGTCCATCTACTTTCTCTGGGAGCGGGGTAGCAGCCGCGTTAGCGTTTTTTTGATTTGTTCAGCATTCGGCATTCAGCAGCAAAGGTGAAGTCTAAAATCGACCGTCATCCTGAGCGAGGAAGCGCCGGACGAAGCGCTTCCGAGTCGAAGGACCTTACAGCCCCCTCGACGAAGCGCGTGCTTGTCATGCTGAGCGAAACGAAGCACCCGCCGTCGCAGTAGCCTCTGGTGGCAGCTGGCCGCTGGAGCTGGCTTTCTCGCGGCCGAAGCGACTGAATGCTGAATGCTGAATGCTGAGTGCTGAATGCTGCTGTCCTACTCCACGTACACCCTTGGCACTCGTGGCGACAATCCGCAGAGGATCTCGTACACGATGGTCCCTGCGTGCTTCGCATGTTCCGTGGCCGGAACCGCGCAGTGCTCGCTGCTGCCGATCAGGATGACCTCATCGCCGATCTCCACGCCTGCGATGTGCGTTACATCCACGATCGTGAGGTCCATCGAGACGTTACCGACGATCGGGGCGTACTGGTCGCGCACGATCACCCTGCCCCTGGACGACAGGTGTCGCGTGAAGCCGTCCCCGTAGCCGACCGGGATCACCGCCAGCCGTGTCGGAGACTTCGTCACGTACGCGCCGTTGTAGCCCACCGGCTGGCACGCCGGAACATCGCGCATCGCGATCACCTTGGTCTTCCACGTCAACACCGGCCGCAGATCGAGTGGGCCGATTGGCTTCTCTTCGCCGTTCGGAGCCGACGAGTACCCATACAGCGCCAGCCCCGGACGCACCATGTTGTGCCACGCCCCCGGACGCCCGAGCGTGGCCGCCGTGTTAGCCAGGTGGTGGTACTTAGGACGCAGGCCCCCGGCCTCGATCACCTTCAGCCCCGCTTCGAATCGCTCGATTTGTTGTCTCGCGTCGGCAGCGTCCAACACTTCGGCCGAAGCCAGGTGGCTGAACACGCCCTCCACCACGACGTAAGGCGACGCCTTCAGTCGCTGCACGTAGGACTCGAGCTCCACCAGCGGCAAGCCCAGGCGCGACATCCCCGTGTCCACTTTCAGGTGAACGGGAACGCTGTGCTTCGGCATCCCCAGCGACTCCGCCGCACGCTCCAGCGCGTCCAGGTGCTCGAGGGTTGCCACCGCCGGCGTCAGCCCGTACCGCAGCACGCTCTGTTCTTCCCCGCGCCAGAAGCCGGTCATGATCAGGATGCGCGTCTTCACTCCCGCATCCCGGACGGCGATGGCTTCTTCGACCGACGTCACTCCCAGCCACTCGGCGCCAGCCTGCTCAAGCGCGCGCGCGCAACACACCACGCCATGACCGTAGGCGTCGCACTTGATCACGCAGCACACCGTCACGTCTTCCGACACGTGCCTCTTCACGGCCTCGAAGTTATGCCGCAGCGCGGAGAGCGACACCTCGGCCCAGTTAGGACGCGTGTGCATAGAGAACTTCTGCTGGGTAGAAGACAAGGAGTCCTACGATGTGACTGAAAGTCTGAAGGAAAAGTATAAACAATTCAGCTCACGTCCAACTACTTACTTCACCCTTCACACTTCTGACTTTTCACCTAGTCTTTCAGCCAATCGCTGCGGTCCAGCGATTCGAATCGAGTCGAAGACTTCAGGAACGCCAACTGGATCGTGTCCGTCGGGCCGTTGCGCTGCTTGGCGATGATCAGTTTTGCCTTGCCTTGCACGTCCGGGTCTTCGCGGTTGTAATACTCCGGGCGGTACAGGAACATCACCACGTCGGCGTCCTGCTCGATCGAGCCCGATTCACGCAGATCGCTCAGCTTTGGCTCCGCGTCCTTGGTCCCTCTCGTTTCGGGAGCACGCGACAGCTGCGACAGCGCAATCACCGGAACCCGCAGTTCCTTGGCGATGGCCTTGAGGCCGCGCGAAATCGCCGACACTTCCTGCGTGCGGTTCTCATACCGCTTGCCGCCCGGCGCCGAAGCCGACATCAGCTGCAGGTAGTCGATGACGACCAGGTCCAGCCCAACCGTCTGCTTCATGCGGCGCGCCTTCGAGCGCATCTCGGTCAGCGAAACGCCCGGCGTGTCATCGATGTAGATGGGCGCGTTGAGCAGGTGTTCAAGGCCGGTGCGCAGCTTGGCGATGTCTTCCTTCCCCAGGAAGCCCGTTCGCATCTTGTGCGAGTCCACGCGCGCCTGCGAACACAGCATGCGGTTCAGCAGCGCTTCGCGTGACATTTCCAGCGAGAACACCGCGACGTTCTTCTGCCCCTGCACTGCCGCATTCTCTGCGATGTTGATGGCGAACGCCGTTTTGCCCATCGAGGGGCGCGCCGCGATGATGATCAGGTCCGAAGGTTGAAGCCCGCTCGTCAGCTCGTCGAGGTCGGAATAAAACGTCTCCAGCCCTGTGATGCGCTTGCCGCGCGAATACAGCTTCTCGATGTCGCCGCCGAACGATTCTTTCGCGATCTCGCTGACGGGCATCAACTGCTGCCCGCCGCGGTCGTCGGAGATCTGGAAGATCGCCGCTTCGGCCGCGTCCAAAATCTCCGGAGCCGGATCCGCCGCCTCGATCGCCTGCGAGATCACGCCATTGGCCGCGCTGATCAGGTTGCGCAGCAGCGCCTTCTCGCGAACGATGCGGACGTAGTGCTCGATCGAACTGCGGCGCGGAACGCCGTCCGTCAGCGACGAGAGATACGCCATCCCGCCAACGGCTTCCAGTTCCTTGTGGCGATGCAGTTCTTCGGCAAGCGTCAGCGGATCAATCGGCCGCGCCTGGTCCGACAGGTCGCCAATGCGCGAATAGATGCGGCGATGCGCATCCAGGAAGAAGTGATCGGGCTTGAGCTCGGCGAGAGCCTCGTTCTGAAGATCGTTGTCGAGGATGATCGCGCCCAGGATCGCGCGTTCGGCGTCAGGGCTGGCGGGCAATCCGCGATCGAGGCTGTAATCAGTAGTCGCCATGGGTATTTAACGTGGTGCCCCATGTCGCGAAGCTAACCTGGGGTAGTGCGTTGCCGTCAAACCGGCCGCCCGCGGCCCGCAAGACCTGGTGACGGTTGCGGGTGAGCTCTGCTGATTTTCGTCGGTATGCCTGTGGATGCGAAACAAGGAAAACTCGGCCTCGCTGAAAATAGCTGGCCAACGGCTTCGAATGTAATCTGAACGGCAACTCACACAGACGGAGAACCCGCGAGCCAACCGAGAAACAAATCTCGAAACTCGAAACCTGAAACTTGAAACTAAGAAAGCCCGGAGGCGCCAGCCGCACTCTCCGGGCTTGTTCAACTGTGAAACGCTTTCCTTTGCGCTTGCCCTCTCGCTCCCGCCGCCGTATTGCGGAAACTGGGAGTCCGGGCGAACACTCGACAGATGCCTCCAATCGCGTTCCCGCAATCTTCGTGCCTCGTTCGAGACTCGCGCCGTACGCCCACGAGTGTGTCGTGAGGTCCGGGTTTGCAACGTGCGTCCCGTGGAAGGATCGAGGTGCTGAGCACCCCGCCCCTGGACGACTGGCATGGCCAACCCTATGCTGGCCAACCCCGAAGCCTTCGGGCCTCGACGTCGCAGCGCGCGGACTCCCCTTCCGGTGCTTGTAGCGAAGCTGGCCTGTTGCCAAGGCCAGGCGAGCCGTTCACGCGTTCTCGCCCGCGTCGGGCTTTCGCCTGCGCGTGCTCAGAAGCTGCGAACGCGGCCCATGAGTCACCTCATCGACCATTACCGATACGCCGTCGGCTGCGGTTATCGCGCCAGAGCGGCTTCTCGACTTCTGCCAGTGACTCGCGCCATTGGCATCTTGCATCGCCTTCGCTTCACCACTGCACCGGGAAGCGCTACGCTCAGGAATGTTTCACCGTTGCGTTAAACGGAGAATGCAACAGCCGTTGCTCGCCTTCAACGGCGAACAGGGCCCGCACTTGTGACAATGCTGTGCAAATCGGGGAATATTGTGGATTCGCGTGGAAATGTAAGGAGAATTAGCATTCAGCAGTCAGCGCTCAGCAGTCAGCACTCAGTCTTCAGCACTCCGCATTCAGCACTGTCAGCTCTAAGTATTCCGCCCAGCTGTCAGCTCTCAGTATTCCGCCCAGCTCTCAACATTCAGGCCAGCCAAAGCGCCGGAGGCGCGATGCGTTCCCTAGCCCAGCGCTTCAGCGCTGGGATGCGAGCGGCCACAGTCCCAGTCCCGTAGGGACGACTGTCGAGACGCCTTGCTGCATGTGTAGCGCGGGCGTCCTCGCCCGCGTGCAGGTGTAGTGCGGGCGTCCTCGCCCGCGTGCTGGTGTGGCGCGGGCGTCCTCGCCCGCGTGCAGGAGTGGCGCGGGCGTCCCGCCCGCGGGGGTAGTTGGCAACCATAGGCTGGCAGCTGTTACATTTCGACCCCATGACCCTGCCACGCTCCGCCCACCACTCGCCATACACGGAGTTCTCCAAGCTGCGCTCAGGCGCCCACTACAACCTGGCGACCAGCGGAGTCATGTCGTATCCGCTCGCGGAACTGCCAATCACCATCGAAGACCTCGAGATCAACAGCCCCGACCCGTACGGCTACCCTCCTCTCATCGAGCGCATTGCGCGCCACACCGCTGCCCCGCCCGAGTGCGTGGTCACCGCGGCAGGCACCTCGTTTGCGAACCATCTTGCGTTCGCGGCACTCTTCGACCCCGGCGACGAAATCCTCATCGAGCAGCCCACCTACGAAGTCCTGCTCAGCACCGCCAGCTTCCTCGGAGCCGCCATCCGCCGCTTTCCGCGCCGCCCCGAGAACAACTTCGGCATCGATCCCGACGATTTGCGAAAGGCGATTACCTCGCGCACGAAGCTCATCGTCATCTGCAATCTTCACAACCCCACCAGCGCCTTCCTCAGCAACGACGTTCTTCTTGAAATCGGACACATCGCTGCTCAGCATGGCGCGCTCGTACTCGTTGACGAGGTGTATCTCGAAACGATCTGGGACAACCGCCCTGGCTCTTCCTTTCACCTCGGCGACAACTTCGTCGTGACCAGCAGCATGACCAAAGCCTATGGGCTCGGCGGCCTTCGCTGCGGCTGGATCCTCGCCCAGCCTCAACTCGCGCGAAAGATGTGGCGACTCGACGACCTTTTCTCCGCAAGCCCGGTACACGCCGGCGAGCGAATCGCCGTGGCCGCATTCGATCATCTTCCGGCCATCGCAGCCCGCGCGCGAGACATCGTCGAGACCAACCGTCGCGTACTCGATGACTTTCTCCGAAGCCGCAGCGATCTCCAGTGCGCGATACCCGCGTTCGGCACCACTGCGTTCCCGAGACTCCTCACCGGGCCTGTGGAAAGCTTCTACGATTTGCTCCGGACGAAGTACGACACCGGCGTCGTCCCCGGCCACTTTTTCGAACAGCCCGAGCACTTCCGCATTGGAATCGGCGGCGAAAAGAAGATGACGGAGGAAGCGCTCGACCGGCTCGCCCGGGCGCTGGACTCGTTCACAAGCTGATCGCGAACCGGGAGTGCAGCGCTTCCAAGGCACGTCACCGGCTCGCTTCATCGCTTCTTCCATGCTTGGCCCGTTGCGTCGGCAATTCATGCCGCGCTACACACCCGCACCCTGCGTGTCGCATCAGAAGAAATAACCAACCGTCCGCGGACACTCACACACAACGTTCGACCAGCCCTCAATCGACAGGAGATTTCTGCTTATGAACCTCTCTGACCGCCAAGTCATCGCCGCCCAGTTTCGCAACGAAGACGATGCAACCGAAGCCATCCGCAATCTGAAAGACGCCGGCTTCCGTTCCGATCAGATCGGCTGTTCCTGCGACGCGTCGAGCATCGGCCCGGGCCTGGATGACGATCGGAGTTCGATGAGCAGCGATGTCTCTTCCAGCTCCCATCAGAACCGCGATCGCGGGTTCATGGACAAGGTGCGCGAGTTCTTCAGTGGAGAAGAAGGATACGAAGATCGTGACACCGGCGCCGGCGACGGACGCCTGAACGAGGGCCCGCGTGTTGGGCCGACACTGCACATCCCCGACCGCTACAACGAACGGCTCTCTTCCGGAGCATCCATCGTCACCGTGCACGTGGACCAGGACCGCGTATCGGAAGCCGAGAGCATCCTCACGCGCTCCGGCGGAGACATCGACCGCGACTTCTACCGCGACAGCATGGCCATGGATACCGGCGCCAGCC
>DASPLH010000072.1:0-13142 GCA_035627675.1 Clostridia bacterium | reverse complement strand
GAGATGAAGACGCGCACCCGCCCGCCCATCGCTTCGCGGATTTTGGAGTAAACAAGGCGGTCCGCGAGCTTCCAGCTCCATGCGCGCGGGCGCTTCCCGGCCAGGACCTCGGAGAAGTGTTCGGCGCCAACCTTGACCGCCCAGTCGAACAGCTTGCGCTTCAATCCGCGCGCGGCTTTGCGCTGCGCCTGGTTGTAAATCTTCTCGTACACCCGGGGCACGCCGACGAACAACGTCGGACGCATCTGCTGGAGCATTCTCGGCAGCTCCTCGATTGCCGGACAGTATGCAACCGTCAGTCCGCGAAACAGACACGCGAAATCGACGTGACGGGCGGTGATGTGCGACAAGGGCAGGAACGAGATGACCAGGTCGCCTTCCCCGAAGCCGAATGCGTCGAGCGACACCTCGAGATTGGAGGCCAGGTTGCCGTGGGTCAGCACCACGCCTTTCGGCGTGCCGGTCGTGCCGGAGGTGTAGATGAGCGTCGCGATGTCCTCTCGCGTGATGGAGGAAGCGATCTGGTCGAGTGTTGCGTCACGATCGTCTGGCCCGGTCTGCATCAGGGCCTGCATGGGTTCAACGCCTTCCGGGCAGCCGCCGGAGGTGTCCATCATCACGACGTGCTCAATGTGGGTTTCGCGGCGAACCTGTTCGACCTTCGCGAGCTGTTCCTTATTCGACACGAAGATGGCGCGCGTGCCCGAGTGCAGCAAAAGATACGAGCACTGCTCAGCCGTCTGCGTGGCGTAGATGGGGACGGATGCCGCTCCAATCAGCAGCGTGGCAAAATCCGCGATGGCCCACTCGGGGCGGTTTTCGCTGAGGATCGCCACTCGATCGCCCCGGCCGATTCCCCAACTGCGCAGCGCGCCGGCTACGCCCGCCACCCGCTTGTAGAGCTCGGCGGAGGAGATGGCGCGCCACGACCCCGCTTCCTCGCGCATCATGACGCGCCCGGAGTTGCGAGCGACGATCTTGTAGAAGATGTCGTTCAGCGTGCGCGGCTTCGCGCCGATCGTCTGCGGATTCGCCGATTGCGTTTGGGCCGAGAGGCTCATCGATTGGTTGGGGGCTGGAGCGTTCGGCGGAAGGCGTACCCCTCGAGACGCCGGGCTTCCTGGCCCGGCGGCGATGTGCAGGGTACGGCGATCCTCGAACGCCTCTATGTCCCGCTACTCTCCATTCCACGTAAGATGACGCTTGCGACCGCATCGGCAGCACCCTCCAGCTGATATTCGTGCTGCGCCAGGACCCACGACGTGACCATCTCGTCCAGGGCCCCGAAGAAACAGTTGGCCGCTATCTTTTCATTTAACTCGGGCCGAAACTCTCCGTTGCGCTGCCCCTCGCGAATCGCCTCGCGGACGATCCCGAAGTACTCCACCATGTGCTCATGCGAGAAGGGCGCCAGGAACCGGGCACTCTGCCGCAACTCCATCTGGAAAACCACCGCCATGTCGCGGTTGGATCCCAGCGCGCGCAGATGCATGCGCGCCAGAGTCCTGAGCTTCTCTGACGGCGAAGGGATCCTGGCCAGTTGAACGCGAGCGTCCCGCACGAAGGCGTCGAACGCCGTGTTGATGGCCGTCATCAGGATGTCTTCCTTGTTCTTGAAGTACAGGTAGACGGTGCCGTCGGCCACCCCGGCGCGGGCGGCGATGTCGGTGACGCGCGCCACATGGAAGCCTTTCTCGGCGAACACCGATACGGCGGCGTCGAGAATGCGCTGGAACTTCTCGCCGACGGCGCGCGCGGGCGCCGTCGAGGTTTGTACCTGGTTGTCGGGTGCTTCTCGTTTGGGCACCGGGATCTCGATTCGTTCCTTACGTTACAAGTAGTTGCGCCACTACTGACGTCGTCAATTTGTAGATGCACACTGTACTTGCCTCATCGCTGAAACGCAATCGCATCGCGCATGGAAGGTCACCCGAACTCCAGCGCGAGTTGACCTCGATGGCGGTCGGCGCATATGCTGCCGTCCTCATGAGGACCTACACGAAAGCTGTTTGCAGCGCCGCGCTGGTTGTAGCGCTGGCCCTCGGCGCACAAGCCCAGTCGAAATCCGCGCCTCCGGAGCCCAAGGTGAAGGTGGGCGACGTCGCACCCGATTTCACCCTTACCGACCAGGCAGGCAAGCAGGTCTCCCTGCGCGACTTCCGCGGCAAGAAGAACGTAGCGCTGGCGTTTTACGTCTTCGCTTTCACTGGTGGTTGAGCGCAGGAGATGAGAGGCTTTCAGCAGAACCTTCAGAAGCTGGAAGCCGCCGACACCCAGGTCCTGGGTGTGAGCGTAGACAGCCCGTTCGCCAATAAGGCTTGGGCCGAGCAACTCGGTGTCACGTTTCCTCTGCTGAGCGATCTCGGCGCCGAAACCTCGAAGAAGTACGGCATCTACAACCCGGAGCACAAAGCCGCCCGGCGCGTGTCGTACCTGATCGACAAGAACGGCAAAGTCGCGGAAATGCACGTGGACAAACAGGCGCTCGATCCCAGCAACATAGTGGCCGCCTGCGAACGCAGAAAGATCAATCGATAGCGGTCGTTGGTCGTCGGTGGCCGGTCGGCGGGCCTGAGATCGCAACTGCCGACGGAGCCACACGGACGAAGCAGTGGATGGCTGACATATACCCTTGGTGCCCCACATCCGCCCGCTGTTGGCGAGTCTGGGAGATGCCGGGTCGGTGCCCCACATCTGCCCGCTGTTGGCGAATGTGGGGATTTACGCAGTAACCAACGACCGACGACCGACCACCAACGACCACCGACGACCAACCACCAACGACCGCTCACTGAATGCTGATTGCTGAATGCTGAGGGCTTCTTATCACCCGCACAGCACCGAGCCACCGTTCAGGTTCAGCACTTCGCCGGTGATGTGCCGTGCCCAGTCCGAGGCGAGGAACGCGATGGACAGCGCGACGTCGTCCGGCGAAGCGATGCGTTGCAGAGGGATTGCGCGCGCCACCTCATCCTTGTACCGCCCGTCGGAGAACACCGGATCGTTCAGTTCCGTGTCCACCCAGCCCGGAGCGACACAGTTCACGCGGATGTGAGGCGCGAGTTCGCTGGACAGCGACTTGGCGAAGCTGATCTGTCCTCCCTTGGAAGCCGCGTAGTTCGAGTAAAAGGCTTCGCCCCGTTGTCCTGCCGTGGAACTGACAATGATGATCGATCCGGACTTGCGTTGCTTCATCGCCGGCACCACGGCGCGGCACGCCGCCCACGTGCCCTTCAGGTTGGTGTCGAGCACTTCGTCCCAGAGGCTTTCGGTCATATCTTCGACCTTCGCTCCGCGCCAGATGCCTGCGTTGGCGACGAGCACGTCCACGCGGCCGAAGTTCTCCACCGCGTAGTCATTGAGCAGCGACGCCTGTGCGGCGTCCGCCACGTCGGCACGCACTGCCACGGCGGTGACGCCGTTGTCCTTCAAGGCGGATGCGACCTCGGCGGCCGCTGCGTCGTTGTGGGCGTAGTTGACGACGACGTGCGCTCCAGCTTCGGCGAGGCGAATCGCCGTGGCGCGGCCGATTCCGCGGGAGCCGCCGGTCACGATGGCCACCCGGTCTTTCAGCAGATCGGCAGGAAGCCTTAAGGTAGTTGTAGTTTCAGCCGCGAGTGCCATCGTGTTCTCCTTCTGCGCTGCCCACGGCAGCAAAGCGTGCGGCACGACGCTCTTCGCGCAGGAACTCCCGCACGACCGGGATCAGCTTCTCCGGTTCTGCGAGGAACGCGTCGTGTCCGTGGTTGGAAATGAGTTCGTGATATCGCGTGTCGATGCCTGCGCCGCGAAGCTCCGCGGCGAGCCGGCGGACATCCGTGGCAGGGAACAGCCAGTCGGAAGAGATTCCGACGAGCAACACGCGCGCGAGGATTCGTTCGCAGGCTGCCGGCGTGGAGCCATAGTCGCGTGCCGGATCGAAGAGGTCCATCGCGCGCGTCAGGACAGAGTACGTATGCGGATCGAAGCGCTCTACGAAGATGCGCCCCTGGTGGTCGAGGTAGCCCGCAATGTCGAATCGTCCCTCTGCGTCGAGCCATGGCGCCGCACCGGCTCGGTTGGCACGGCGCGCGTGCCGTTCTTCGAGCAAGTCTCCCGATTTGTAGGAGAGCATCGCGATCGCACGCGCAATGGCCAGGGCTCGGCCGGCGCTGTCCGTGTCGCTCCCCAGCTCCAACACCTGCCGCTGGATGTGGTTGAGTCCCAGGGCAAGCGCCGATAGCGGCGCAGCGCCAATCGCGATGCACTTCTCGACCCGTTCGGGGAAGTCGATCGCCCACTGGAGCGCCTGCATGCCGCCCAGCGAACTGCCAACGACAACGCGCAACCGCTCGATCCCCAATTGTGAAAGCGCAAGCGCCTGCGCCCGCACCATGTCGCGGACGGTGACACGCGGAAACCGAGAGCCATACGGCGTGCGCGTGTGAGGGTCGATGCTGCGCGGTCCGGTCGATCCGTAGCACGAGCCGATCACGTTCGTGCACACGACGCACTCTCGCTCAAGATCGAACACGTTGCCGAGCAGCACGGGCCACCACTGGTCCACGCGTGCCGAGCCTGACAGCGCGTGACAAACCAGCACAACGTTGTCACAAGCCTCGTTCGGCTCTCCGTAGATGGCGTAGCGCACATCGGCCACGGGAAGCGCCTCGCCACTTTCGAGCCCGAACGGACGCCCGCCATGGCCGGTGTGACCGCCATCGGCGATGCGGGCCGTTCCCTGCAACAGCCGGTATGGGCCGCCGGCACTCACTGTCCGCTCCCGGCGCCGGCCAGCTGCGGTTGCGGCGAGAGTCCAGCCGCAGCGCGCAGCGCCTGGTCGAGGTCGGCGAGGATGTCGCGCGCGTCTTCGATTCCGACCGACAGGCGAACCAGTTCGGGCGTCACTCCCGTGGAGCGCTGTTCTTCTTCGGTCAACTGCTGGTGGGTGGTGGAGGCGGGATGGATCACCAGCGATTTCGCGTCCCCGATGTTGGCCAGCAGGCTGAACAGCTTGAGCGAATCGATGAGCTTCTTTCCCGCGTCGTATCCGCCCTTGATCCCGAACGTCACCAGTGCGCTCGCGCCGTTGGGGAAGTACTTGTTCGCGAGTTCGTAGTAGGGGCTTGTCGGGAGCTTGGGGTAGTTGACCCAGTCCACAGCGGGATGCTCGGCCAGGAACTGCGCGACGGCGAGTGCGTTCTGCGAGTGACGCTCCATGCGGAGATGCAGCGTTTCGGCGCCTTGCAGCAGGAGGAAGGCGTTGAAGGGCGACAGGCAAGCGCCGGTGTCGCGCAACCCCTGCACGCGAGCCTTGAGGATGAACGCGAGCGGACCGAAGGCCTCCGTGTAGGAAATGCCGTGGTACGAAGGATCGGGGGCGACAAACGAATCGCTGAAGCGGCCCGAAGACTTCCAGTCGAACTTGCCGGCGTCAACGATCACCCCGCCGATGCTGGTGCCGTGTCCCCCGATGAACTTCGTCGCGGAATTGATGACGATGTCCGCGCCCCACTCGATCGGACGGCACAATGCCGGAGACGCGCACGTGTTGTCGATGACGAGCGGCAGTCCATTCTCATGCGCAATGGCCGCCAACCGCTCGATATCCGCGACGTCGAGCTTGGGATTGCCAAGTGTCTCGGTGTAAACGGCCTTCGTGCGCTCGTTGATTGCCGGGCGCAGCCCTTCGTAGTCGTCGGGTTCGACGAACCGCACCTTGATGCCGAGCTTCGGCAGTGTGTAGTGGAACAGGTTGTAGGTGCCGCCGTAGAGCGATGTGGTCGAGACGATCTCGTCGCCCGCCGAGGCCAGCGTTGTCAACGTGAGCGTCTCGGCTGCCTGTCCCGAAGCCGTTGCGAGCGCGGCAGCTCCACCCTCGAGGGCGGCAATGCGCTTCTCGAAGACGGCGGTGGTCGGATTCATGATGCGCGTGTAAATGTTTCCGAACTCCTGAAGTGCGAAGAGGCGGGCGGCATGGGAGGCGTCATCGAAGACGTACGAGCTGGTCTGGTAGATCGGGACGGCGCGCGACTTGGTGGTCGGATCGACCGCCTGGCCGCCGTGCACGGCGAGGGTGCCGAGGTGGTGGGTGGATTCTGCGTTCGACATCGTTGGCTCCTTCGGGATTTCGCGCAAAAACAAAACGACCCACGGGGTGAACCGTGGGTCGTCCAAGACTGGAAGTGCGGTATGACTACGTTTGTACCGTCACGTTGTCCTCGACCCACAGGCGCATACACATACACGTACACATGAGCATGGTGGACATGCACATGGCCGTGGTTGCGCTGTGGGTTACGGACAACATATTCGACATTCTTACAGGAACGCCGAGCGCACTGTCAACGGGACATCCGCGAAGCTCGCCGCGCCCCCGGGACCGGCGGAGGACGCGACGCCCATGCGCTTCCGGCGAGCGGGCGTCCGGAAACGGGCGGACCCGGCGCTCGGAACGCGCTGACCCGCCGTGGGTTAGGCGGCGGCTGGCCCGATGTGAGAAAAGTCACAATCAGGTGTGACATTGGGCGTTGACCTTCCCGCCGCCCGAGTTAGAATAGGATCGGTATTGAAAATGATTTTCAACTTCATATCCGATATGACCGGTACTGATCCCTCCCACTCCCTCTACGAGCTTCCGGAAGGAACGCGCGCTGTCGTCCACGAGTTCCGGCTGGCGCAGCATGTGGTCGAGCACCTGATGAACCTCGGATTCGTTCCGGGGGTGGAGATCGAAGTTTCGCGCAGCGGCCCCGGCGGCGACCCCCGCGTGTACCGCGTGGACGGAACGGAAGTGGCTTTGCGCCGCGACGTTTCGCAGCAGATCGAAGTGCGTCCCCTGTTCGACGGAGCACGGCCGTGAGCGTCTCGGCCGTGACCTCCCCCAATCTCGCGTCCTCCGATGCGGCCGTGCAGCAGAAAATGCGCACGGTGGCCGTCGTTGGTCCTCCGAACTGCGGCAAGACCACGTTGTTCAACCGCCTCACCGGCCTGCGGCAGAAGGTTGGCAACTTCCCCGGCGTGACGGTCGAACACCACACGGGTGTTCTGCGCGACGACGAAGGGCACGAACTCGGCCTCATCGATTTGCCCGGCATCTACGGGATGAATCCGAAGTCCGAGGACGAGAAAGTCACGGTCGATGTCCTGAACGGCGATATGGCCGGCACGCCGCGTCCGGACGGCATCGTGCTTGTGCTCGATTCCAACAACCTCAATCGCCACCTCGTTCTCGCCGCACGGGTCATCGCTCTCGGGTTGCCGACGCTGGTCGTCCTGAACATGGCGGACGAGTTGCACAAGCAGGGCGGGCAGGTGGACATCGTTTCTCTCGCGCACCAGCTTGGCACTCCGGTTTCGCTGGTGAGCGCCGCGACGGGCGAGGGCATCGATTCCGTGCAGAAGTTCCTGATGTCGAGCACGGCGGCTCCCGCGCCGCTCGAGTTGCCCGTGTTGCAGGACGCCCGCGGATGCCGCGAGTGGGCCGTGAAGGTCGGCGCCAACGCTTCGTACAGGCGCCCCGCCACTCCTCTCTGGACGAAGCGCCTGGACAGCATCTTCCTTCACAAGTTCTGGGGCGGAGTGATTTTCGCGCTCGTCGTCGTCGCCGTCTTCCAGACGATATTCGCCATCGGCCAGCCGCTCTCGTCGCTCTTCCAGGACGGATTGGACGTCACGGGCGGCTTCATCGGCAATCATCTGCCCGAGGGACTGCTCCAGTCGCTCATCATCAACGGCATCTGGAATGGCGTCGGCGCCGTGCTGGTGTTCCTGCCGCAGATTCTTCTGCTGTTCCTCGTCATCGGAATCCTGGAAGACTCCGGCTATCTCGCTCGCGCTGCGGTCATCGCCGACCGCGTGATGTCGAAGGCGGGGTTGAACGGAAAGTGCTTCATTCCGCTCCTGTCGGCCTACGCATGTGCCGTGCCGGCCATCATGGCCACACGCACCATCGAGAGCAAGCGTGACCGCATCGCCACCATCCTGATCGCTCCCTTTATGACCTGTTCGGCTCGGCTGCCGGTGTACACGATGATGATCGGCGCTTTTGTCCCGAACAAGCCGATCCTGGGATGGTTCCTCGGCACGCGCGCGGTGGCGATGCTTGGTCTCTACCTCCTGGGCTTCCTCATGGCCGTAGGCACGGCGAAGGTGCTGAAGTCGTCCGTGCTGAAGAGCAAGGACGCTCCGTTCATCATGGAGATGCCTCCGTATCGCTGGCCCACTGCGGCGTCGATCGGCTTGCGGCTCGTTGACCGTGCCAAGGCCTTCGTGTATCGCGCCGGAACGGTGATCCTTGGCGTCAGCGTCGTGCTGTGGCTGCTCACCAATTTCCCGATGCAGAACGGCAAGCCCCCGGCCATTGAAGACAGCGTGGTGGCGCAGATCGGACACGCCATCGAACCGGCCATCAAGCCGCTCGGCTGGGACTGGAAGATCGGAGTCGGGCTGGTGACCTCGATGGCCGCCCGTGAGACGATCATCGCGACACTGGGCACGCTCAACGGTATCGACGCCGAGTCGCAGGCGCTGGATCTCGAGGCCGCGCTGCGTCAGCAACTCACTCCCGCGGCGGCAGTTGCGCTGCTGGTGTTCTTCGCCTTCGCCATGCAGTGCATGTCAACGGTCGCCATCGTTCGCCGCGAGACGAATGGTTGGAAATGGCCGGGCATTCAGTTCGCGTACATGACCGGCATGGCGATCGTATGCGCCTACTTGTCGTTCCACCTGGTTCAAATGCTGTCTTAGTTCACATGCCTTGGCCGAAGCGGGCTTGCCTCCAGCCCGCTTTTTTCATGCCTGCGGCAGTCTGATACAGTCTCGTCATGCGCTGGGGAGAGCTGCTGAAGAGCGTTGAACGCGAGGCCTGGGTGCGATTCTTCATCGCACTCTTCGGGCTGACGTTCGCGTTCGCGGCTGCGCTGTTCTCCACCGCGGCCCGCGAGTCTGGAAACCTGCTGGCAACCGCCGTATTGGCCTCCTCGGCGCTCGTGCTGGCTGCCGCCGTCGGCATCGCGACCGTGCCCTACCTCGCCAGGCGGGTCGCGCTGCGCAGGGTGCGCGACGCTTTCAACTATGACGTGACCCGTGAAGGCGTGTTCTACCTTGCGCTCACGCTGCTGATCGCCATCGCAGCGCTGAACACCGGCAACAACCTGTTGTTCCTGGTCGTCTCCGCCATGCTCGGGGCCGTCGTCGTGAGCGGTGTCGCATCGGCCCGGGTGCTCACCGGGCTCGAGCTCGATTTGGAACTTCCCGCCCACATGTTTGCCCGGCAGTCGTATGCGGCTGTGCTGTCGCTGCGTAACCGGCGACGGTTCACCTCCGCGCTGTCGGTCAGCGTCGTGCCTCCCGTGCGCAAGAAGGCCGGAAGCCGATGGGCGTGGCGACGTACCGTGTTCGTTTTTCCGAAATCAGAAGAGGGAAAGCGTGCCTGGATTCGCTGGCCCGACGTCACGCTGGTTCGCGTTCCGGTCGAGGCGCCGAAGCCCGGCATTCTCGACCGTCCTGTGTACTTCCCGTTCGTTCCCGCACGCCAGGCTGCGAAGAGCGAAGTTGAGTTGCGGTTCGAGAGCCGGGGACGCTACGAGCAGCGGGGGCTCGGGCTCGCGACGCGCTTCCCGTTCTCCTTCCTGGTGAAAACCCGTACGGTGCCGATCGCGCGGGAGGTGGTCGTGTATCCGTCCGTAAGCACGACGGAAGAACTGACGAGTGTGTTGCCGCTGATCACCGGTGAGTTCGAGAGCCACGTTCGGGGACGCGGATACGACCTTTACCGCATACGCGACTACGCGCCGGAAGACCCGGTGCGTCACATCGACTGGAAGTCCACGGCCAAGTCCGGTGCTCTGAAGGTTCGTGAGTTCACCCGCGAGGACGAGCGGCGGCTCCGAATCGTCTTCGACAACCCGGCCCCCGGCCAGCTCACCCCGGAGCGCTACGAACTCGGCATCCAGCTGGCGGCCTCGCTGGCCTGGCATTTTGCCGCGGAGAACACGGAACTCACGTTTGCGGCGCCGGGCTACATCGCCGGTGACGGGGTATATGGGTTCCTCGGCTATCTTGCAGACGCTCAGCCCGGCTCCGGGCAAAGCGTGCTCGAGTCGCTGCCCCTGACCGGCGACTATAACGTCGTGCTGACCGCCCGCGAGCGCGGCACGATCCCGACCAGTGTCTGGCAGTCGTCGTACATCCTGTTCCTGAACGAGTAGCCGGTCAACTACATCAAGCGAGCGGAAGCCGCACAGGAAGCCCGTTTCGGTCATTGCAGATGAAAAATGTTGTTCCCCGGCGGCCGCCTTGGACTATACTCTCGCGCACCCAAGGGGTTCGCAGATGGTGAACTGCGGGCCGCGAACTTGGCGGAGGGTGCGATGGCCACCGTCGGTGAGCTGACCAAGAATCGAGAGATTTACTCCATCCAGGGGAACAATACCGTACAGGAAGCCGCCAGTTACATGTCGCACCGCAACGTCGGCTCGCTGCCCGTGCTCCGCGGAGGGAAACTGGTAGGCGTTCTTTCCGAGCGCGACATCGTGCGCCGGGTGTTGATGGCCGGGCGCGACTGGAAGACCACTCGCGTGGACGAAATCATGAGCGACGATCCGCTCACGGTCAGCAGCCAGGAGGACGTGGAACACTGCATGCTGCTGATGAAGCAACACGGTTTCCGTCACCTCCCCGTGGTTGACAATGGCATCCTCGTGGGATTCATCTCGATGCGCGACGTCCTTCTGCACGAAGTGGATGAGAAGGAACTCGAGATGCGCATGATGCGCGCCTACATGTCCAACGGTCAGTGAGACGTGGCGCCCGGCCGCCCCGGGCGCCACGCAGGTTTTATCTCTTCCTCTTCAAAGCCACGGATTCGAGCACGCCCATTCCCAGCTTCGCCTCGCGACCGTTGAGCGGCTTGCTCGTGCTTAACTCCGCCAGGAGCAGCGTCGAACCGTTCGTCATGAATTGAACGATCCAGTTATGTCCGTCGGGATCGCGATATCTGGCAGCGGCGCTCGACTTGCTTGCGCCATTGCGCTGGATCCGGCTCTGGTGAGGCGCGTTCGCCAGGAAGTGATCGAGGTAGGTCCTCGCGTCCAGCGAGCTGCCGTCAGTGTTGCGCTCGTAAGCGGTGACAATGACGGAAGTGTCTCCGGTTGGCGACTCGACCTGGAGGTCTTCGTTCGTTTGCCGGAACGTCCAGAAGGCGGGAACGCCGATGGTTACGTGGCCGCGGGCTACGGTGAACGTTCCCATCCGTCCGGACACCTGAGTTGTTGACGCATGGGCGCGAGGTTTGGTCTTGGCCGCCTTTTTGGCGGGTTTCGCAGATTTCTTGCGGACAGGCATGAGTTCCTTCCAACGATGAACGGCTACTTGGAGCGGATTGCCTCTCGGATCGCCCGGTCCAGTTGCTCGGGGTCTTCGATCGGCGGCTGGCATGTGAAGTTCGAACACAGGATTGCTAACTGCTTGCCCTCTTTGACTCCGGGCACGTGAGGGACGGTGTCCGCGAGCGCCGGAGGAAGATTGGCCGCGACCGCCTCGTTGTCGGAGACATGCACGACGGTCTTGTTGAGGGCGAACGGACGTACGGCCGCGGCATACAAGGCCTCCGCCGCGCCGCCCTGCCCAACGACCACCACCTGGAGGTGGGGACGCGCGAGCCACACCGAGGCTATTCCGTACGTGCCCGCATAGATTCCGAATTGCTCGGCGACGCCGGCGAAGACCTCGAGCGTGTCCTGGGCGATGTCCCGATACCGATTGTCTCCACTCAACGCGTGCAGTCGCAGCAGCCCCAGGGCCGCCGATGGATCGCCCGCCGGCGTGGGCGCGTCCTGGAACGGCTTGCGGCGCGCCGCCAACGCTCCCACGGACTCGGTCTCGGAGAATTCGCTGTCGAAAAATCCTCCCGAGGTGGAATCGCAGAACTTGTCGATCATCGCATCGGCGATCTTCTGCGCGAAGCGGTAGTAGGTCTTGTCCGCCGTGCTCTCGTAGGCGTCGAGGCAGGCAAGCACCGTGTACGCGTAGTCGTCGAGCACGCCGGGGACATCGCGCCTCGTGGCTTTCTCGTCCGAGTAGGCGATGACGTGCATCAATCCGCGTTCGGGCTTCCATGCCTCGCTCAGCAGGCGGTCCAGCGACCGAAGACCGAAGTGCTTCGCGCGCTCCATCGAGGAGTCCGCCACTCCCGCATCGGCGGAGCCGAGCACGCGGGCTGCGTTCAGGTATGCGGAGATGCAAAGAGCGTTCCAGTTCGTATATACCGTCTTGTCCACGAACGGTATCGGACGCTGCAAGCGCGCCGCGTACATCTTGCGCTTCGCCGAGTCGATCAGCGCCTCGACTTCTTCACGCGGCTTTGCCGTGCGCGAAGCGATTTCCTCGACCGATGCCCGCACCCACAGCACGTTCTTGGCGTGGTTGTGGTGCATCTCGCCTACTTCGTTGATGTCGTAGTGAAGCGCCGCAGCCTCGTATTCGTCTGGCGACAAAACGGCGGCAGTCTCGTCCTGGGTCCACGTGAAGTGATCGCCATCGTCGTCGAGGCTGACGTCCGCGTCCTGCGATCCGTAGAAGCCTCCGCGTTCGCGGTCGCTCAGCCATTCATCCATCCAGCGGATGATGTCGCGCGCGATGTGCGCGAAAAACGAATTCCCCGTTACCTGGTAGGCGTGGGTGTAGTTCTTCAGCAGCTCCGAGTTGTCGTAGGCCATCTTCTCGAAGTGGGGAACACACCAGCGCTCATCCACCGAGTAGCGATGAAAGCCTCCGGCAAGCTGGTCGTACACGCCGCCCCTCGCCATTTTCTCGAGCGACGTGGCGACAACCGTGAGCACCTGTTCCTCCCCGGTTCGCGCATACCAGTCGGCGAGCAGATCGAGCGCCGCCGGATGTGGGAACTTCGGTGCGTGTCCAAAGCCGCCGTTATCGCGGTCAAAAACTCCGAGGCCGGACTGCACCATCTGTTCCACGATCTTCGGCGAGAAGTCAGCCGAGCGTCCCAGCATGCCTTCGGCGTGCCCGAGCGCATGCATCAGGTTCGCGGCTTCCTTCTCCACGTCGTCCCGGCGCTCTTTGAATGCGTCGGCGATCGCCATCAGGATCTTGCGGAAGCTGGGACGTCCAAAGGTGTCCTGTGGCGGGAAGTACGTGCCGCC
>DASPLH010000071.1:0-17767 GCA_035627675.1 Clostridia bacterium | reverse complement strand
CGATACAGGCGACCGAGCAGCAGGTGGTCCTCCACGCTCTTCGGATCCAGCCCGACGATCTGCTCGTATTGCAGGATGGCGCGCTTGAGAATCTCTTGCGATTGCGATCCGCCCTGGATGTCCCCGAGCGAGCGAAGGTAGATCCGTCCCAGCAGCCGCCGCGCGTCCAGGTTCTTCGGATCGCGTTTGATGATCTCTTCGGCTTCGGTGACGGCGTCGCGGATGCGGCCGGTCTTGGCATACAGCTCGGCCAAAGACGAGTTCAGGAACTCGTTTCCCGGATCGTTCTCAATCGCGAGCTTGTACTCCTCGATGGCCTTAGTGGCGTACTCCGTCCTGCCGCTCATCGCCACCATGTCTTCGTAGATATGCGCAAGCTGGAAGTGGTAGTACGCGGAAGCCTTGTCAGGGGCTTTGCCTTGCGCAGCAGTGTTCCCCTGCGGAGCGGCCTGCGCGTTGGCTCCGCCCGTTTGCTGGCCATTCGTTATGGCCGGCGGCTTTATTCCAGGATCAGCCGTCGGGTTCCCTTGAGGAGCGTTCTTCAGGTCCTGGGCCACGCCGGCAAGCGACGTTCCAAGCAGTACTAGGGCAAGACTCGAGGTGTGCAGTTTCATTTAGACCAGCCGTTGCGTACCCGTTTTGGATGCTTTGTTGCCTCCGAACGCACCAACCTATTGTATAGACGTCCGGATCGCCTGATGGGCTCACAAGGCGAGTGACTTTAGTCTCATGAGCCTTGCTGTCTCGGTCGCTGGCCCACCTTTGCAGGATGCCCTACGTCGGCCTTCCTTTGGCGAACGTGGGCTTTAGTCACAACTCGGGAACACCGGTGCCCCACGTCCGCCTTCGTTTGGCGAACGTGGGACGAACGCGACCCCAGAATTCGGGAACGCCGGGTGCCCCACGTCCGCCTTCCTTTGGCGAACGTGGGACGAACGCGACTCCGCTCAGAATTCCGGAACGCTCTCCAGCACCCGCACCTTCCAGCTATTTTCCGCCGGGGTCAGCAGTGCCAGGTAGCTCACCGTGGCCTGTTCCGAGTGGACCACCTCAGAGCCGTCCAGCAGCTGGATTTCGATCTGTGCCGTGTCGCGCACCTGCATCGACGATCCATCGGCAGAGTAGAAGATCACCTGCACCTTGTGACCGCGATCCACGTAGCGCTGCCTCAGGCCGTTCTTGGCCTGGCTCTCCACGAGTGCGCCGAAGCGCTCGCGGGCAGTCCCGGCGAAGTTCGCGTTCAGCAGGTCGGCACGGTTCTGTTCCACGGCCTCGCCCAGCGACTTCCATGCTGCGGCGTAGTCGCGCGTAACGGCCTTCACCGTTCCTTCTTCCACCTGGCGCGGAGTCGCCGCACCGGCGTCGAAGGCGATCTTCGGCCCTGCATCCGCCGCCTTCACCGTGAACGAGGAAGTGAGAGCCGCAACCGCGAGCACCAACGAGGCGGCGATAAGACCAGCTTTTGTGCTCACCGGCCACCTCCCCAGCGAATCTCGTTGCCCATCACTACTCCGGCGGCCACCGAGATCGTGGCATTGTCGCTGGCCGGCAGTTCCGCCCGTGCGATGCCTCGCTTGATGCGCGCATCGATCGTGCTGCGGCCCTTTCGGTCCACGGATGTGAAGGTCACGATCGTTCCGTCCGGCACCGCGTTGCCCGAGCAGTCGCGAATCGGGTCGGTCTCTACGACGATGTTGCCGTTGTTGCCCCGCGCGGCCCGCATGCGGATGCTGCACGGGTCCGACGCCACGTGTTGTACCACGCGCTTCGTTGAGATTGCGCCGGTCGAGGCGACGAACTGCGCCGCGCCTTCCTTGCGGCCCGAGTTCATCTTCACCCATGCCGCGCCATCACGGCTCGTGGCGGTCCGCGTCTCCGGCGCTCCGCCGGCGACAGCCAGTTCGAACTTCACCGGCAACGGCTGGCGCACGAGGTTGTCGTAACGGTCGAAGATGAATGCCGTTCCGGTCACGGCCTCCTCGGCGGCAGCGGGCACGCGAGAAGGGCGCGCCAGAAATGCGATCGACTCCGGCTTGCCGTTGGTCACGAAGAACGTGGCCTTGCTGTCACCGATCACGACCGTGTAGCGCCCGGCGGCCTGCAATCGCTCGCCGGGGACCTCGACGGTCCCGGCGTCCACGTTCTGTTTCACCGCGACGTTCGGTCCGAAGAGATACATCGTGCCTCCCGGAGCCGAGTTGATCGTCACCGGTTGCCCGGCCACAACATTCTTTGGCACCTGGAGGTCTGCCGCAAAAACCGTGGCCGGCCACACCAGCGCCGAGGCGAGTACAAGTGTGCGAAGTGCTTTCATCGCTCGCCTCTACAGTTCGCGGCGGTCACGGCTGTAGGAGTTCACCGTGACGCGGTAGCTGTGAATCTGCGGCACGAGGTCTTCACGCACCGCGACCGAGAAGGGAACCGGAGTCTGCGGCTGAAGCGCCTTATCGACGTAGCCGTCCGAAACCCAGATCACCTTGCCCGAGTTGTCGTAGAACGTCGCCAGCACGTGCGGGATGTTGACGTTCTGGCCGCTCTGGTTCACCAGTTCGCCCTTCAGCACGGCCTTGCCCAACGAATTCTTGTCCAGCGTCTGGTGAAGCACTCCCACCACCGGGTCGGCCGACGCGGGCACCAGCATCGAGTTCGGCTGCATGCGCACGCTCTTCACCTGCGAGAGTTTCACGCCGGGGAAGTCGATGCGGAACGGCGAAATCTCTTTCGGCAGGAGCGTGTGCGTGATCTTGTCGAAGCTCTCTTCCGAACCGAGGTCGCGGTCGTCCTTGCCGACCAGCGTCGCGCCCACCGAGACAAAACCCGGAACCGTGTCTTCGTTCGCGATCTCGCCCATGACGATCACCGCGCCGTCTTTCTCGACAGCGTTCATCGAGATGATGCGCACGCGCGGCGCGTCCACGTTCTGCGCGCCCCAATCGTCGTCCGCTCCACGAGTCACGATGTCCCAGCGCAGATAGTTCACGGGAATCACCTGCGGAGGAACCTTCGCCTGCTTCTCCACTGGCCACACAACTCTCCAGTTGCCGCCGTCTTCCCTCACGACCTTGAGATCGCGCGTGTCATACAGCGCACCCACGGCGCTGGAGTACGTGAGGTTCGCCCGCACCTGTGCTTCGCGATCGTTTTCGTTCAGCACCTTCGTCTCGATCTTCTGGAGAGTCGAGAGCGTGCGCAGGCTTCCGAGCGCGCCGCCCAGGTCTCTCACGAAATCCTCGCGAGGCGTATTGCTGGACGTGGCGACAAACGAATACGCCCCGTCCCAGTTCGAAGACTTCACCTGGCTGAACAGCGCTTGCACCGCGCCCTCCGGCGTTTTTGCCGGACCCAGTCCGCTGGTGCGCACCGTGGCGGCGGCGATGAACACAGCCGCCAGCACGACAAGGACGATTGGCAGTATGCGTTTCATTATTTCGCCCCCACTGCGACGTCGCCCGCAGGCGCCGGGAATTCAACCGTCTCACCCATACGACGGCGTTCGGGAATCAGCAGCACGGCGAAGATTGCCAGGATGCTGGTGCCGATCGGCAACGTTCCCCACATCAGGCCCTGCCACGGCGGAGGCATCAGCGCCCCGAAATCGAGCCGCTTCGCCGGAGGCACGTCATCTTTCGTCCACAGCGTGACGTTGCCGTTGTCGTAGCTCTCGGCCTGTCGCCAGCCGGCGAAGGCCAGCAGCGGTTCGTAGTAGCGGTCGCGCACGAAGACATAGCGCAGCCCGTACTGATCCGCATGTTTCAGCACGGCCCTCAGCGACTCCATGCCGGCCGCGCCGTAGTACTTCGAGTTGTAGAGCTGGCCGGCGCCGTACTGCGTCATCTCCGGCAACAGGCGCGCGGAGTTGTAGTCGCCGTCCACGCTGCCGGCCTCCGCGTACGTCGAAACCTTGGCAAACTGGTTGCCGAAGCCCAGGGTGATGTAGCGGAACTTGGCGTGTTCCTCCTTGTTGAGGAACGCAATCACCTGGTCCACCTTGTACGTTCCGCTGTTGATCGGGTTCAGCACCATCCATGCGACCGCCATGGAGCAGCTATAGACGGCCGCGACCGACAGCGCGACCACCCCTTTGCGCTCCCAGCGGTCGATCATCCACACCGCCAGCAGGCCCACGAACGGCATCGCCATCAGCGTCGCCCAGAACGTGAAGCGTTCGAACGTCAGCACTTCGTAAGCGCGTCCCAGCAGGATCTTGCCCACCGGAGTCGTGCCGCCCAGTCCGAGCAGCGTCGTGATGTACCAGCCGACCAGGAGCGGACGCAGGCGCCGCTCCGCCGATCCCTTGATGAGAATGTAGGGAATGGCGAGGATCAGCGCGCCCATCGGGATCAGCCAGAAGTTGATGCCGCTCAGCGTATTCAGAATGTAGTTGTCGCGCGAGCCGTGCGGGATCGGCATCTGCGTGATCGGGTTCTGCCGCAGCGCGATGAAGTATGGCAGCAGCACCAGCACCGCGCCGCCAACTGTGACCGCGCCGAAGATTGCCGCGCGCGAGATCACGCCACCCATTGACGGACGGTTTTCGCTCTCGCGCCGGTCCAGCACCACCAGCCACAGCACCGGCAGCGCAAACAGCACCGCGCCAAAGAAGAACGTCACGTGGTGTGCCGCGGCTCCCGCAAGCGATAGCGCAAGGCCCTTCAGCAGCGATGTGACTCGACCGTCACGCGACCACCGGTAGAAGAAGGGCAGCGCATTCAGCGTGAGCGCGGCAGCCATCGTGGTCGGCAATTGTCCCGACTGGTACACCAGCATTGCCAGCGAGCCGAGAAAGATCGACCCCAGCGCCGCGTAACTGGCCGCGCGTTCTGACACCCAGAGCTTCGCGTACCGGTACATCCCCACCGGCAGCAGCAACAGTACGGCCAGTTGCAGGAACATGTAGCCGTATGTCAGCCCCGTGATGTGCGACAGCAACGCGATCCACTGATGCGTCAGCGGCGGGTACGTTGTCTGCGAGAATCCGCCGAACCACTTCTCGTTCCAGGGCGAGAACCAATGATGTGCGTAGTGCGACGCAAAGAAGATGTGCGTCGTGGCGTCATACGAGTTCGCCGGCAGCTGCATCAGCATCAACGGTCCGTGTACCGCAAGGGCAAGCAGGACGATAGCTGTGAGCGGAATTGCGCGGCTGGACGTAGGTTGAGACTTCGCTATCAAGGGGAACCCTCCGCTGCAAGTGCTTCAGGTGCAAGTTGGATTCCCAGAGCTGCTGGCGAGTTTTCTCGCCGGAGCTGGTTTGTGCAGTTTCTACGTAGGTAAGGGAAACGTACTACGCAAGAGGTGAGAACCTGCCGGCCTGCGTTATGGACTTTTGATTCCTCCTGGAAGAATTCCGCCCTAGAACAGAATTCCCGGACAGCAGATTCCGCAGGTTCCAGCATCCGAAGCAGTTGGAATACGGCTTGCGAGCGGTGTCTGGTCCGCAGCCCGAAGTTCTGAGTGTCCCGTGAAAAAATTCTCCCACCTGATTCCGTTCTGTTCCCTTGTTGTGCTGTTTGCGCTTCCGGCGGCCGCGCAGACGTTTGAAATCGGCGGCCAGGATGCGAAGCCCGCACCCGACTCCGGCCGGAGGCCCGGCGCCGTCAGGACTTCTCCGTCTGCCTCGGGCGAGAGCAGCTCCGGTTTCGGTTGGGGCAGCAGCATCGAGGTTGGCCGCAACGCGCGCGCCGCAGAAGACGCGCTGCGCAAGGGCAACGGCGCCGCCGCAACCATGTATGCAGAGCGCGCCGTCAAGGCCGCGCCCAGCAATGCCAGGCTGTGGTTCCTTCTCGGCTATGCCTCGCGGCTCGGCGGGCGTTACCAGCAGTCCATCAACGCCTACCAGCGCGGACTCAGCATGGACCGCAACAGCATCGACGGACTCTCCGGCATGGCGCAGACCTATGCGCGCATGGGACGCGTCGCCGACGCGAAACGCCTCCTCATGCGCGTCATCGCGCAGAACCCCAGGCGCCAGAACGACCTGCTCATGGCCGGCGAACTCTTCATCCAGACCGGAGATCTTCAGCAGGGCGTCGATCTGCTTTCGCGCGCAGAAGCCATCCGTCCCTCGGCCCACGCCGAAGTGATGCTGGCCATCGCTTACATGAAGTTGAAGCAACCGGCGAAAGCCAGGCAGATGCTGGAAAGCGCGAAGCGTCGCGACCCGAAGAACCCAACCGTGTTCCGCGCCGTCGCCAACTTCTACCGCGAGCAGCACGACTACAAGTCAGCGATTGCGACTTTGAAGGGCGCGCCGCAGAACGCCGACGTGCTCGCCGATCTCGGTTACAGCTACGAGCTGAACGGCAACAAGCAGGAATCCGCGGACACCTACAGCAAAGCGGCCGGCATGTCTCCGCAGGAGATTGGGCTCCAGTTGAGCGCGGCGCAGGCGCAGATCCGCGTCGCGGCCATGGACAAGGCTCGCGCATTCCTTGCGCGCGCAGAGTCCCTCGACGCGAATCACTACCGCCTCTTCGCCCTTCGTGGACAGCTCGCCAAGGCTGAAAACCGTAACGCCGACGCCGTCCGCGAATATCGGAACGCGATCGCGAACCTGCCGCGGGAAGGCGTGCCCGAAGGGCAGTTGTTCCCCATCCAGTTGCGCCTCAACCTCGCCGACATCCATCGCGAGATGGGCGACGACGCCGGGGCGCGGCAGCAGATTGCTCTCGCCGAGCAGGAAGTCAATAAGCTCCAGATCGAGGGACCCGCTCGCGCCGAGTTTCTCCGCGTGCGCGCCTCGATTCGCATGAGCGCCAACGACATCGCCGGCGCCGACCGTGATCTCAAGGAAGCGCTGAAGCTCGACCCGGGCAACATGAACATCGCGCTTCAGTACGCAAACCTGCTATGGCGTGCCAAGCGCAAGGACGAAGCTCGCCTCGCGTATCTGGCCGTGCTCCGTAAGGAACCCAACAACCGTTACGGCCTGGAAGCGATGGGCTACCTTCATCGCGACGCCGGCGACAACAAATCCGCGGAGACCTGGTTCCGCAAGCTCGCGGCGGCATATCCCGACGACTACGTTGCGTACCTCGCACTCGGCGATCTATATACATCAATCGGAGATTTCCCGCGTGCGGATCAGAGCTACCAGCGCGCCCACAAGCTTGCGCCCACGAACCCCGTCGTAGTCGCCAACGCGGCCAATGCCGCCATCGAAGCGCAACAGATTCCGCTGGCGGCCTCGTGGGTCGCGCGTGCCGAAGGCAAGATGCTCGACGACCCGCGCGTGATGCGCGAGCGCGAGCGTGTGCTCTTCCACCAGGGCAAGTATCTCGAGTCCGCGCGCCTCGGCTACCAGGTGCTTGAGCAACTGCCCAACGACCGCAACGCGTCGGTCTATCTCGCGTACGCGCTCTACAACCTCGGACGCTTCGACGACGTGCTCGCCTTGACTTCCAGGTACAGCGTGCAGCTTCCGAAGGAGCCGAACTTCCCGCTGCTCAGCGGACACGTGCACAAGCAGAACCAGCTGCTGGCCCAGGCCGTCGAGGAGTACAGCGCCGTGCTCGACCGCGATCCCGGGATGGTCGAGGCCTACGTAAACCGCGGCTACGTTCTCAACGATATGCAGAACGCGGAGGAGGCGATGCAGGACTTCAACCGCGCTCTGGAACTCTCGCCCAACAACGGGGTGGCGCGGCTTGGACTCGCGTTCAGCAATCTCCAGTTGCGGCATGGCAAGGCCGCGCTCGACGACGTGGACGCTGCGGAAAAGCTTCTCGGCGAAAGTGGCGCGACCCACCTGGTGCGCGCGACAGCGTTTCGGCAGATGCGTCTGCTGGATCGCGCCGAGCGCTCCTACCGTGCCGCCCTCAAGTACGCGCCTGACGATCTTCGTCTGCATCTCGCGCTGGCCGACACGCAGTATCACCAGCGCCGGTACAACGAGGCCCTGGGCTCGCTGAACGACGCGCTATCGCTCTCGCCCGACGATCCCCTGATCTATGCGCAGATGGCGCACGCCCACGCGAAGCTCGGGGACCGCGCGCGCACCTATCAATACATCGAGGCCGCCGAACGCTCCACGTCGAACTCCGCCGGCATCCTGTTGAACACCGGCGAGGCGCTGCTCTCTCTCGGAGATCGCGACGCGGCGATGGATCGCTTTGCTCGCGCCATCGAAGCCCCGGATGCGAATCGCGTTCAGGCCCGCCTCGCGTTCGCGCGCCTGTTCACCCGCGAGCGCCGTTTCGAAGACGCGCGCCAGCAGGTGGCGCTGGCCTTTGCCGAAGCCCGCGTGGGAGAGTCCGCGCCCGTGACGGCCGACGATTTCGTCGAAGCCGCCAACCTGTTCCTCGCGCAGAACGATTTCGACCTCGCGTCTCGTTACTTCGAACGCGCCCAGGCCGCGGGTGCGGCCGATGAAGTCGTTGCCATCGGCATGGCCAACACCTACATCGCGCAGGGCGATCCCAACAACGCCGAGGCCCAACTCGCGGCGCTTGGCAGTCCCGAGACGTACCAGGACAACTACGACTACACGCTCGCCATGGCCAACATCTACCGCCAGCGCCGCCAGACCTTCCGCGCGATGACGGCCTTCGCGCGCGCCAGTGCGATGGGCGGGCAGGACGACGTCGCCGAGCGCGGCATGCAGGAAGTTGCCGGCGAAGAAGGCGTGCGCGTGCACCCCCGGGTGGGCGTCAACACCGATTTTGCAATGAGCGGCATCTTCGAAGACGCCACCATCTACAACCTCGATCGCCAGTTGTTCGGAGCCGCCGGCGCAGACCTGCCCACGCCGCGCTCGTCGCTGGAGACGCGCTGGACCAACACGTACCGCGTCCATCCCGGCGGTTGGCCCACGGTCAGCGGCTACTTCCAGATGCGCAACGCACGCGGGCGAATCTCTTTGCCGAGCGAGTCCGTCATCGTTGACCGCAACACCTACGACTACTCGTTCAACGGCGCGCTGAATCCGGTGCTGCGCCTCGGACGCAGCCAGTTCCAGTTCAACACCGGACTTCAGTTCACGTGGCGGCGCGATAAGGAGTCGCCCTTCGAGATCAACCAGAACCTGCTCCGTCAGTTCGTTTACCTGACATCGAATTCGTTGTTCAACTGGCTCGTCGTTCGGGGAGAAGCGTTCCACGAGTCCGGCGGGTTCACGCAGCGCGACCTTAGTTCCAGGGAGCTAGGCGCGCGCGTCGAGTTCGTCGTCGGCCGTCCGTGGTCGCGCACGCGGCTGCTGACGGGATACAGCGTTCGGAATCTGCGGTTTGACCCGCTTGTGCGCGAGTTTTATTCCACCACAGCATCGATCGGAGTGCAGCGCAAATTTGGCGAGAAGCTCACGGCCGCAGTGCTCGGCGAGTACATCCGTTCCTGGAGAGTGCAGGGCCGCGAGTACTGGATCGCCCAGGCCGCGCGTCCGGCAGCGGAACTCGAATACAGGCTGAACAATCGCTGGAGTTTCAACGGCAGCTTTGCTCTCAGCAGAGGGCAGGGCTTCCACGACTATGACAACGTGCAGAGCAGTTTCCTCATCCATTACGTCAGACCGCTCCGTCGCATGGTGTCCGACGGAGTAGAGCAGGTTCCCGTCGAGTACCCAATTCGGCTCTCTTTCGGGATCGAAAACGCGAACTATTACAACTTCACTGGCCGCGACAAAGCGCTTGTGCGTCCCATCATCCGCTTGTCGTTGTTTTAGTGTCAGCCTGGGGCCCCATGAAGATTTGTCTGGTCACTGCGTTTCCGCCCTCAAAGCGGGGACTCAATGAATACGGGTACCACATCGCTCGGGAACTCCAGGGCGATCCGCTCCTCAGCGTCACGATCCTGGCGGATCAGCTGGAAACGCCCGCGGCGGAGCTCGAAGACTTCGACGTCGTTCGCTGCTGGTCGTTCGACAGCATGTCCAATCCGGTCAAGCTGTTGAAGGCTATTCGCGAGTGCAACCCCGACGTCGTCTGGTTCAACCTTCTTTTTTCGACGTTTGGAAACAATCCTTTCGCGGCGTTTTCGGGTCTCACCATCCCGGCGCTAACGCGAATGTCCGGCACGTACACACATATCACTCTCCATCACCTGATGGACAACGTCGATCTCGGCCACGCCGGTGTTCGGTTTCCCCGGATTTACCGCATGGCCGGCTACGTTGCGACCCGCATGTTGCTGATGGCCAATTCGATCAGTGTGCTGCTGCCCGCCTACCGCCGTACTCTCATCGAGAAGTACCGGGGCGAGAACATACACTGGCGCGCGCACGGTATCCTGTCCGCCCGTCCTGAGCCGCCGGCCTTTGACAAGCGTGGCAATCCCGAACACCGCATTCTCGCCTTCGGAAAGTGGGGCACTTACAAGAGGCTGGAACTCCTGATCGAATCGTTCGCGGAGATCCGCGAACGCGTTCCGCAGGCTCGCCTCGTTATCGCCGGAGGAGATCACCCGCTGACCCCCGGCTATGTCGAGAGTGTTGCGCGCAGGCACCAGAACAGCCCGTACATACGGTTCACAGGCTACGTTGCCGAGGAGCAGATTTCCGAGTTGTTCAGCACCGCCAGTGTCATGGTGATGCCGTATTCGTCCGCCACCGGCTCCAGCGGTGTGGCGCATCTCGCCTGCGAGTATGGCGTCCCGATCGTCTGCGCCGACATCCCGGACTTCCGCGAGATGGGCGACGACGAGCGCCTCGCCATCGAGTACTACAAGACCGGAGACGCACACAGCCTCGCCGAAACCGTAGTCGACCTGCTGCATGACCCGGAGTTGCAGCGGGAAATGGGCGAGCAGAATTTCGCCGCAGCCCTGCGCCAGACCATGCCCCAGATCATCCGCCAGTATCTACGCTCGTTCGATTTGCAGAAGCGCAAGCGCGTCCTCGAGCCGCTGTCGCGCTTTCGCCGACTGCCGTCCTGGATACCTTCACGATCGGCAATCTTCCGCGCTGCCGCGCCGAGGTGGGCATCATGGATGTGAAAGCGATCGTCCTCGCCGGCGGCTCGAATGCCACGGAGCACATCGCGGCTGTGCCGATCGCCCTGCTGGATGTTCTCGGGGAGCCGGTGGTGCAGCGCGTGCTGACACGCGTCGAAAAGCTCGGAGTCACTTCCACGGCCGTCGTCGCCGAACACGGATGCCCGTTGCCCGGGATCCGCACCTCGCTGCGCCCCAACGTGAAGTTCGTCGAGGCCGTCAACGGCGATTTCTGGAGATGCGCCGAGCAGCAGTTCAACGACTTCGCCCAGCAGGGCGCGGAACTCATCCTTCTGATCCGAATCGGCCCGTACACCGAGCTCGACTACGAGGACTTCGTCCAGTTCCACCTCGATCGTGGCGCTCGCGTGTCGGTGGCCGTGAATGCCGAGGGCGAGTCGCTGGACCGCTTCATCATCTCCGCCTCGCGCCGCAACGATGCTGCGTTCCTGCTCCGCAACGAACTCAAGCGCCCGCGCACTCCGTGCGAGAGCTACCTCTACAAGGGTTACATCAATCCCCTTCGGAACGCGGCTGACCTCCGCCATCTCGCGCTCGACGGCTTCGCCCGCCTGAACACCATCGCACCCGCGGGAACCGAGATCAAGCCTGGCGTATGGGTGGCTGACGGCGCGCGGATTCATCCGGGCGCTCGCGTGCTCGCCCCTGCGTTCATCGGCGCTCGCGCGAAAATCCGCGCCTCGGCCGTCATCACTCGCGGCAGCGTGATCGAGCACCACGCCGTCGTGGACTGCGGAACCGTCGTCGAGAACTCCACCGTGCTGCCCTTCACCTACATTGGCGCGGGACTCGACGTCTCGATTTCAGTCGTCGGTTTTCGCCAGATCAGCAACCTGCGCCGCAACGCCACGGTCGAAGTCGGCGATGCCCGGCTGATCTCGATGACCACCACCAGTGCGCCTCTGCGCACCATCGGCACTGCCATGGATCTCGTGACCTTCGTGCCGAGGTCTCTCGCCGCGGGCTTCCGCCGCTCGCGCACCGTTCCGCAAAGCATCCCCGAAGCGGTCGCCAAGCCCTCAGCGGCGCTGGCCTCTGTTCCTGAAGACAGCTCGGGTCAGTCCACCGTCGCGAGCTTCCAGACCAACCTGATGAGTGCGAGGAGATATGGAAACGAGTAGGCCGGTAATCGTGAAGCGCATCCCGGAACGTCTGGACAAGAAACACGCGCGCAAGTTTCTCTCCGAAGTGCGGCCGTTCCTTGCCGCCGACCGTCCGCAGGTCGTCTTCGACCTCTCCCAGGTGAAGCACCTCGACGCCGCCGGGGTGGACATGCTGTTGGACTGCATGTCTGAGGCGATGCGCCGCGATGGCGACCTCAAGCTGGCCGCGCTTTCCGCGCACGCCGCCGTCGTGCTGGAACTCACGCGCACCGACCGCCTGTTCGAGATCTACGAGAACTCGACCGACGCCGTGCGCAGCTTCAGCAGCTTCCTGCCCAACATGCTTCGGCAGTTCTATCCGGGAGCACGTGGGTTGCATCATGCCCCCGCTCACTTCCCGGCGCATCCGGCTGTCGTGCACCACGAACCGGCCGCCAAGGGCGACGATGAGAGAGCCGCATGAGCGTACGGGAACACACAGTCGAGAGCTGGCCGCAGGAGCGCAAGTCTGTCGCCCTCTGGCGGGGACTTAGCTCGCAAGGCAAGGTGCTGACCGGCGGCTTCATCATGCTGCTGGGCTCCGCCTTCGTCAGCCTTGCGAACTTCGGCTTCAACATCGGAGTCGCCCATCTTCTCGGCCCCGGAGACTTCAGTCACGCCGCCGCCGCCGTCACCCTGCTGATGCTGGCCTCGTGCATCAACCTGGCTTTTCAGCTCGTAACTGCAAAGCTCATCGCCAAGAACGAGACCGTGGCCGCCCGCGCAGTTCTCTACCAGGCCCTGATGAAGCGCGCGTGGATGGTCGGCGCCGTGCTGACCGGTGCGCTGTTCGTGGTTCGCGGACCGCTCACGGAATACCTGCGCCTGCCCTCGCCCACGCTAATCGACGTTCTCGCGCTCGGCATGCTGTTCTACATTCCGCTTGGCGTGCGTCGCGGCGCCATGCAGGGAACCTGCAAGTTCATAAGGCTCAGTTGGAACCTCACGGCCGAAGCCATCGTGAAGCTGCTCGGCGCCGTGATCTTCATCGTCATGGGCACGGGCGTGATCGGTGCCGTCGGCGCAATCTCGATGTCGGTCTTCGCCGCCTTCCTCCTGCCGGCCGACGACGCCGAACTTCGCGTCAAACACTCGTCCCAGTCCGCAACCGCTGCCTCCTTCATGGAAGGCATGCAGGCCATCATCTTCTTTGTCGGGCAAGTCATCATCAACAACATCGACATCCTGATGGTGAAGCACTACTTCGCGCCGGAGGACGCGGGTATCTACGCCGCCATCGCGCTTGTCGGACGCCTGCTCTATTTCGCCACCTGGTCTGTCACCAGCGCCATGTTCCCCATCTCCGCCGGAGAACGCGTCGAGCGCGACAGCCGCAAGGTCATCATCGTTCCCCTGCTCTTTGTCACGGCGTTGTCATCGTTGTTTGTTGTGTTCCTCGCTGCGTTTCCGGATTTCGTGATTCGCACCCTGTTCGGCAGCGGATTCCATCGTACTGGCGTGGGCGTCGCAGAACTGCTCACGATGAATGCAATCGCCACCGGCGTCTATTCGCTCGCGGTCGTTCTCATCACCTATGAGATGTCGCGGCGGATCGCCAACACGGGCTGGTTCCAGCTCGTGGTCAGCCTCCTGGTCGTGGCCGGCGTAGCCATGTTCCATGGCTCGCTCCTGCAGGTCATCATCGTGCAGCAGGTTCTCCGTCTCGCGTTGTTGCTGGCTGTGTCGATCCCGTTCTTCCTGGAAAGCACGCGGAACCTGGGTCAGGAGGCTGTATGAGGAAACTGCGGCGAATCACGGAGGCGGAAGTCATCGCCGAGTTCCTGAAGAATGAGTTCTATCAGGAGGAGTTCCATCACGATCGGGAGAACTTCGAGCACCTTGTGCTCCAGGCCGACGTGACCAACGAAACGGAGAATGCCCTCCGGCGCGCGTTGCTCTTCCGCCGCCGCGGGCACATGTGGAGAGAGTTGCCGTCCGACACGCAGTGGTGGGAAGTCGAATTCGAGACGCTCGATCTGAACCTCGTTCGCGTATTCCCGCGCGCGCAGTGGCGAAAGGTCGCCGACGGCAGCTTCCTGTTGCGTGACATCGTGCAGCGGATTCGGACCGTTCGCTTTTCCGGCCGCACGCGAGACTTCATCAGCAAGGTGCAGGCGCTCAGCTATCGCCTGCGTGTCGAGCACGACGTCAGCTCCGTCATCCTGATCGGCATGGACGAGACACTTCCGGTCACGATCCTGGAGGGCAATCACCGTCTCACGGCCGCCCTGCTGGCCGGCCCCACGTACCTCCAGCAGCGCTTCCGTGTCCTGTGCGGCTTCTCGCCCCACATGAACCGGTCCTGCTGGTACGAGACGAACCTGACGAACCTCTGGCGATATGCGCGAAACCGCATGCGCAACCTGTTCTACGACAAGGATGCGGATGTCGGTCGCGTGCTGATCGACGTGACGAGCCCGGCAACGCCGCCGTCCATCGATACAGTGACGGCCCGTAAGATACTGCCCGGATCGAAGTAAGCCGGATCGAAGTAAGCCGGCCGCAAGATCGTCCGGAGATGCCGCCCGGTCGGAATCGGGCGTTAGGCGCCGCTCGCCGGTGAAAGCCGCTGCCGTCCGGCTTGCATCCAAGTTTGCTGTGGAGTGTTCCCCGATGAAGCACACGAAACCAACCCGCCGCCTGTCAGTCCTGCTGGCCTTTGCGTTGGCGTTTACGCTCTGCGGCGCGCCTGAGGTCCTGGCGCAGACCGCTGCCGCCGCACCGCAGGCGCAACCGGCGAATCCCGGGAAGCTGTGGGACGACCCGCAGCCGCAACCGGCTCCTCCGGCGATGGCGCAACCGGCGACGCCCGCAGCTCAGCCGACCCCGGGCATCGCGCAACCCTCTCCGGCGCAGGAGGCGGCAGCAACGCCCTCCGCGGCGCAGCAGAATCGCGGTACGACCGTAGACCCGTCTGCCGGGCCGCTCGTTCCCAACAACGCGCCGCAGCAGAGCCTTCCGCTGGCGAATGCTCCGGAAGCCGCGCTGCCCAATGCTCCGAGCGCAACCGTCTCCGCTCAGCCGCAGAACGCGAGGCGTCCGCAGCAGCCCGCGCCTGAGCCGCTGGGCACTGCCGCGGCCGAATCCGTCCGAACCACGGGCCTTGGCGCGTCCAAGCCCGCCGGTACTGCGATAGCTCCGGCCAGGCAGCGGCAGGTGCGTTCGTTGCTCATTAAGCTCGGAGCCGTTGCCGCTGCTGGAATCGCCATCGGCACCGTGTACGGCCTGAGCAAAGGGACGCCAAGCGTTCCGCCAAATTCTGGACGTTGATGATCGTCGGTGGCCCACCTTCGCGGAGCCGAAGGCGGAGCTAAGGTGGGATTACATCCGAACCTCGCAAGAACTATGATGAGCGATCCGCATCCATATCGTCGCCCGTTGCTGGTCAGCTTCTCCGGTCTCGATGGATCCGGCAAGACGACACAGATCAACAACCTTCGCGAGGTCGTCGCGCGCTTCGGCCTTCGTGATCAACTTCTCGCTTTCTGGGACGATGCCGTCGTTGGCACGCGATACCGCGAGGGCTTCGTTCACAAGGTCTATGGCAGCGAGAAGGGGATCGGCGCTCCCGACAAGCCGGTCAACCGCAAGGACAAGAATGTCCGCGCCTGGTATCTGACCATCGCGCGTCACGGCCTCTACCTTCTGGACGCGATCAATCTTCGCCGCGTCATCGCCGCCGCGCGCCGCCGCGGAGCCGACGTCATCATCGTCGATCGCTACATCTACGACGAGATGGCAAACTTGCCGGTCGAAAAGGCAGTCAGCCGCGCCTTCATCCGCCTGCTGAACTTCGTTGCTCCGAGGCCGGACGTGGCGTACTTGCTCGACGCCGATCCCGAAGCTGCGCGCGCTCGCAAGCCCGAGTACCCGGTGGAATTCATGCACCAGTCCCGTCGCTCGTACTTCCGCCTCTCGCGACTGCTGGGAACCATGACCGTGATCCCTCCGCTGCCGCTGAGCGACGCCAAGCGCGAAGTGGAACGTGCGTTCATCTCGAAACTGGGCGCAGCCAAAAGCCCGCCCAGCCCCGAGTTCGACACCGCCCCTGCCGCCTGAACATCGGTGGCCCACCTTTGCGGAGGCGCAGCCGGAGCTGGTACCGGCCGCAAATAAAAAAGGCCACGGACAATCCGTGGCCTTTCCGATACCTAAGGTACTTAAACTGCCGCGACCGCATCCGCCGGCTTCAGATCCTCCACTGACACAAACTCCGTCGGATACACACCGGTGTAGCACGACGTGCAGTAGTTCGAAGTCTTTCCTTCACTCGTCTCGCCGCACGACTCGCGCAGACCCTTCAGCGACAAAAACGCCAGCGAGTCCGCGCCGATGAAGTCGCGGATTTCGTCCACGGTCTTCGTCGCGGCGATCAGATGCCTGCGCTCCGGGGTATCCACCCCGTAGTAGCACGGCGAGGTCGTCGGCGGACACGAGATTCGCACGTGAACCTCGGCAGCTCCCGCGTCGCGCACCATGCGGACGATCTTCTTGCTCGTCGTTCCACGCACGATCGAGTCGTCGATCAGGATCACGCGCCTGCCGCGGAGCAGGTTGCGCACCGCGTTCAGCTTCAGCTTCACGCCGAAATCGCGCACGCGCTGCTCCGGCTCGATGAACGTCCGCCCCACGTAGTGGTTGCGGATCAGGCCAAACTGAAGCGGAATCCCGCTCTCATGCGCGTAACCCAGGGCGGCCGTCACCCCGCTATCCGGCACCGGCACGACGATGTCCGCCGCGATCGCCGCCTCGCGAGCAAGCTGGCGGCCCATGGCTTCGCGGCTTTCCTGCACCGGACGGCCAAACACGGTCGAGTCCGGACGCGAGAAGTAAACGTGCTCGAAAATGCAGTGCGACTGCTGTAACTGCGGAGCATAGAAGCGCGAGTGCACGCCCTCTTCGCCGATCACCAGCAGCTCGCCCGGCTTCACGTCGCGCTGATACTCGGCGCCGATCAGGTCGAACGCGCAGGTCTCACTGGCGAAAACCGGAGCGTCCTTGTGCGGACCATTGGCGTGAATCAAGCCCATCGCCAGCGGACGGAAGCCTCGCGGGTCGCGCGCCACAAACAGCTTGTCGGGCGTAACGATCACCAGCGAGAACGCGCCTTCGATCCGCCGTAGCGCATCGGCAATCGCGTCCGTCAGGTCCACCTCGCGCGACTGCGCGATCAGGTGCAGGATGACTTCCGTGTCGCTCGTCGTCTGGAAGATCGAGCCACTCTGCTCGAACTTCTGGCGCAGCAGATTGGCGTTCACCAGGTTGCCGTTGTGCGCCACAGCGAGCCGCCCCCGGTTGCAATCCACCAGGATCGGCTGCGCGTTCAGCACCGCGGAGTCGCCCGCTGTCGAGTACCGCGTGTGCCCAATGGCAATCTTGCCCGGAACCTTCGGCAGCGTACTCTCGTTAAAGATGTCCGCCACGAGGCCCATGGACTTGAACAGATGGACCGTATTGCCGTCGGCCGAGGCGATGCCCGCCGACTCCTGTCCGCGGTGCTGCAAGGCATGCAGGCCCAGGTAGCTGAGCTTAGCGGCCTCGACGTGTCCGTACACGGCGACGACGCCGCACTCTTCGTGCAGCTTGTCGCCAAACACCGCGTCAGCTTCGCGCTCTAAATCCATCGTCTTGAACTGCCCGTTTACTTCCATCTGGGTTCCTGCGTCCTGCCTATTTCTTCC
>DASPLH010000070.1:0-9365 GCA_035627675.1 Clostridia bacterium | reverse complement strand
AATTGCCTGCCGCCCATGTTGGCCACTGTGCTGCGGAAAGGAAATCCGTTGATCGTGCCCCTGACCGGGACACGAGCCTTGCCCCAAACCCGGCGCGTATCGAAGGGCAGGCGCAAGCTGGCGGCTGCGCTGCGCTCCGCTCCGTCGAGTTTCACGGTGAATTGCTTTCGCATGAGCACTCCTCGCAGCCTATATGCCGGAAGCATATCAGCCGCGAGGAGCGCGAGGGAGAGTGTATGCGATCACTTGGACTGGAGTTTCTCCAGATGGCTGACGAGGTTCTTCACCCTCTGATGGACGAGCGCCGATTGCCGATCGCTCATTTGCCGGAAGACGGGTCCCCAGACCGGCATTTCGCGCGAGCCGTGCGAAGCGACCATCGCCTCGCCGCGTATGGATTCCTGAACGTGGGCGAACGGGAACTTGCCGGCGTTGTTTGCGCTCAGCCGGGTGAGGTCCGGAACAGGCTGCTTCAGTGCGGGAGCGGCGGGACCGTCACCCTTGGCTTGCGCACCGTGGCAGGACGCGCAGTAGGCGGTGTACATCTCCTCCCCGGAGGTCGGAGACGTAAATGGGGCATTGGTTCGCTGTAGCTGTTTTTCCGCGAAAGCGACTGTCGCCAGGCCGGCGACGACAACCAGTAGAAGAGCGAGTAGTGCAGTACGACGCATCGTAACCTCCTTGCCGAGGCATTGCGAGGTTCAGCGTGTTGCGATGGCTACTCGGGTGTCAATGAACAGGGACGATTTTGGGAATCTAAAACGGGAATGTAGTCGTACAACTACTCCATTCCGGGGCCTGTACGCGCTAGCCCATCCGCTCGGGAGGCCACACCAGCACCTTCAGTGTCCGCGAATATTGAACGATGTCCGGCTGTGCGGGCAGCCGCAGTCCGGTCGGCACAGCCATCGTGTTCTTCTCGATCTCGATTTCGGCCGGTTGGAGCGGCCAGGGCAGGTGGTGAATCTCGCCGCGATACAGCCGCCCGCGGTTCCACGCATACAGGCAGTAGCGTTCGCAAAGGAACGAGTACAGCGAACGCGGGCGTGCTTCCTGCGGCTCGCCTGTCGGCGCATAGCGGGCGCGAAACTCGGGCATTTCGTCGCCGGCCCTCGGGCCGTGGATGCGCTTCAGCTTGTATTGAATGTCTCTTCCCGGGCGAGCGGCGCGGCGGAGCCCAACGCCATGCGCCAGATCGCCTTCCACATTGATCTTCGCGTGCCAGTACGGCAGGCGATAGAAAACGCGAGCGCCCCATACGGCCGAGAGGTTCCCCGCGTCGAGGCTGAAGAAGTAGATCCCCTGCTTGCCCCGGTAGGTCACGTACGTGCGCACGTTCAGCTCGCCGAACTTCGACAAGCCGGGAACGGGCGGCACTCCGGGAGGCCGGACATTGCTCATCCAGAAGGGCGTGATGGACAGCCACGCGTTGCCGTCGTAGAGGTCAAGCGTGAGGACATCCGGCACAAGAGCGCGCAACGCCGCAGGTTCGACGGCGTAGTGCAGGAACGCCAGGTCATTCCAGGTCTGCGTCATGATCCAGGGACCGTCCGGCGGCGGCCACGGCCTGTGCGCAGTGGCGTAGAGCAGACTGTCGGCGCCGATGTATGTCGTCTGGACGTCCTGTTCCATCACCCTTAGAGATTAGCGCAGTTCCGCCATGGAGACTGTGACGCGTCACTTGCCGCAAGCCGCCGCCGCCCGGCCCTTGTGTTGGCAAGGTGGTCAATACCGTCGTTACGCAACGGCCACCGGCCGGCCCCGATGGCGGTTACGTTCGTCCAACGCACGGGCTTCCCGCGATATCGCGTCATTGACCGCTGTTTCGCCCAACATTTACGATGAGTAGCTGGCATGTGCCACCGCTATTTTGAAAGGAGAAGTCTGTCAATGGCTTCTGTTGAAGATAAGGTAAAACAGATTATCGTGGAGCAGCTCGGCGTCGATGAAGGTGAGGTCACTCCCAACGCTTCTTTCGTGGACGACCTTGGCGCTGACTCGCTCGATATCGTTGAGCTCGTTATGGCATTCGAAGAGGCGTTCGACATCGAGATCCCGGACGAAGACGCAGAGAAGATCCGCACGGTGAAGGACGCCAACGAATACATCGGCGCGCACGCGAAAGGCGGCAAGTAAATCTTGACGCGTCGGGTAGTAGTAACCGGGATCGGGCTTATCTGCGGAGTCGGCCACACCAGCCGCGAGGTATGGGACAACCTGCTCGCAGGAACCAGTGGTGTCGCAAGAATCACTCACTTTGACGCCTCCCAGTTCGCTTGCCAGATCGCAGCGGAAGTAAAGAACTTCGACCCGCTCAACTTCATCGAGAAGAAAGAAATCAAGAAGATGGGCCGCTTCATCCACCTGGCGCTCGCAGCCACGGATGAGGCGATGAAGATGTCGGGGATCCAGGTTACGCCGGAGAACGCCACGCGCGTCGGCGTACACATCGGCTCCGGCATCGGCGGGTTCGACGTCATTGAGCGCGAGCACACCAACCTGATGGAAGGTGGGCCGCGCAAGATTTCTCCCTTCTTCATCCCGGCCGCCATCGTCAACCTGGCTGCCGGCCATGTCAGCATTCGCTACGGGGCCAAAGGTCCGAACGAAGCCACGGCGACCGCCTGCACGACGAGCGCGCACGCCATCGGAGACGCTTTCAAGATCATCCAGCGCGGCGATGCCGACGTCATGATCGCCGGCGGGTCCGAGGCTGCGATCACTCCGATGGGCGTCGGCGGGTTCGCCTCGATGCGCGCTCTATCGACGCGCAACGATGACCCGACGCGCGCCAGCCGTCCGTGGGACAAGGATCGCGACGGATTCGTGGTCGGCGAAGGCGCCGGCATCCTGGTTCTCGAGGAACTGGAACTCGCGCGCAAGCGCGGCGCCCAGCCCATCGCCGAGATCGTGGGATACGGCATGAGCGCCGACGCGTATCACATCACCTCCCCGTCGGAAGACGGGGATGGCGGCTTCCGCGTCATGATGAACGCCATCAACGACGCGAAGCTGAAGCCGACCGACATCGGCTACGTCAACGCGCACGGCACCTCGACGCCTGTCGGCGACGTGCTGGAGGCGAAGGCAATCCGCCGCTGCTTCGGAGACCAGAAAATCGCCGTGAGTTCCAGCAAGTCGATGACAGGACACCTGCTCGGCGGCGCTGGCGGACTCGAGGCCGGCGTCACAATCCTCGCATTGCGGGACCAAACGCTGCCTCCGACGATGAACCTCGACACCCAGGATCCCGAGACGGAAGGCATGGACTTCGTCCCGAACCAGGCACGCAAGGTGTCGATGGACTACGCGCTGAGCAATTCGTTCGGCTTCGGCGGCACCAACGGCTCGCTGCTGTTCAAGCGCTGGAGCGAGTAGAAAAAGAAACTGGCAGTTGGGTACCCCGTCCTGGCTTCTTAGGACGGGGTATTTTCTTGTCAGGCCGCGCCCCAGCGGGCCTGCTGCGCCGGCGCGAACTGCAGCGCGAGCAGCGTTTCATCGTCGTGCCGCGGAGTGCCGCTCCGGAAATCGCTGAGGTGTTGGCGACAGCTCTCGACGAACTTTTCCGGATGCTCGAAGACGCCACTCGACAGCAGCGACTTGAGCCCATCCAGGCCATACTCCGTGCCGTCCGCGTTGTACGCTTCCGAGATTCCATCCGTGTAGAGCACAAGCGTGTCGCCCGCTCGAAGTTCGCGCGTGGTAATGGCGAACTCCTGTTCGCCGAACAAACCCAGAGGCAGGTCGGTACTTTCAATCAGAGACAGTTGGGAACCGCTGGCGAGCACCGCCGGCACATGCCCCGCGTTGCAGACCTCAAGCTGGCCATCGCGCGCAGCTTTGCCGCAGATCAGCGTTGCGTACTGGGTCGGCAGCGTGCTCTGGCAGAACACGCGGCTTGCGCGCGCCATCAACTCCCTGAGTCCGAGCCCGGCCGGTATCAGCGCCCGGAACATGGCATGGAGATTGGACATCAGCAACGCCGCCGCAACTCCCTTGCCGGCGACATCGCCCACGACGAAGTACAGCGTCTCGTCGCCGTTGGTGATCAGGTCGCAGTAGTCTCCGCTGATGACCTGCGCGGGCTGGTAGTGGTAGCAGATTCTCCAGTGCGGGTTTTTGAAATCCTGGCCCGGGAGCAATCCGCGCTGGATCTTTGCCGCCAGCTGAAGGTCCTGCTCGAGCGAACGCTGTTGCGAACTCGTGAGGTGATCGAGACAGAACTCAGTCAGCGGGTCGGCGATCAGTCGATCTCTCTCGATGGGATCGTGGCACTCCTCGCACAGGCCGTAGGTGCCGAGTTCAATGCGGTTGAGCGCCTCATCCACGTCGTCCAGGAGCCGCAGGAGGCTCGCCGACTGGTTTTTGCCGAGCACTTCCGCAATGCGGGTGCGGCGGGCGAGTAATTCATCGCGAACAAGGTGCACTTCAGGGTTGCTCTGCGTAGCCATGCTCTTCCTCACCCAGCAACAGACTTCGGGAGCCCTTCGGCAGATTCAGAGAATTGAGCCTGGAGAGACCGGAAGCAGAGATGGCCGGGGGCGCGAGCTACTTCCTGGAATCGTCCACGATCATGGAGACAATCTGGTCGATGGTTTCCTCGGCGCGGCGATTCGGGAGCACGTGATTGTTGGCCATGATGGCGAACGCCACCCGCTCGCCCTTCTTCGTCGTGGCGAAACCCGCGAGCGAATTCACGTGACCCAGGGTTCCGGTCTTCGCCTTCACCCGCCCCATGGCCGCGTCGTCCTTGAAGCGGTACGCCAGTGATCCATCCACTCCGCCCACGGGAAGCGTATCGATGTAGGCATCGGCCCAGGGCTGCTTGGAAACATAGGTCAGCAATTTGACGATCGCCTGTGGCGAGACGAGGTTTTGCCGCGAAAGTCCCGAGCCATCGTAGAGGGCGTATTCTTCGGGCCGTATGCCTGCCTGGAGGAGGAAGCTGCGCACGACTTCCAGCCCGCCGTCAATCGTGCCCGACGAGCCCTTCTCGCGGCCCAGCAGGCGCAGCATGAGCTCGGCGTGAAGGTTCTGAGAGACTTTGTTGATGACCCGGAGGTCCTGCGCTATGGGCTGCGACTCGTAGGTGGCCAGCAGCAACGGGGGCGGCACCTGGGGAGTCATCTCGCGTGAGGCGCCTCCGCCGGCGATGCTGGTGACCGTAAGCGTCGAGAGAGACGCCACCTCCGTGTGCTTGGTTCGCGTGCGGCCGTAGATGGTGATTCCGCGCTTCGAGAGCAAGCTGTACATCAGCTTCGATGCGAAGTCCGCGGGGTCCTCGATGGAGAGCGCGTCCGACGCGCCGAGGTCGTCCAGCGGGATGTTGCCGTAGATGGTCAGCCGGTCGGAGCCGGGCTCGCGGTTGATGTAGATGCGGCGCGGGCCGGTGCCCGGCGGAGTCGTCATCACCCGGTTGTCCACGCGGTAGTACTCGGGGAACGGCTGGATGGAGACAAATGCCTTCTCGCCCGGATTGGCCGCCGGCAGGATGCTGACGAACATCAGGTTGTCGTTGATCGTCAGCGCCGATACGGGCGCTCCCCACTCGGAGATCGTGTCTTCAACGGCCCAACCGCCGCCATAGCGTTCGAAGGCGAAGAAGCTGTCGTCGGCCACGATGTCGCCGTCAATCACCTTCACGCCGCGCGCGGCAATCTGGTCGGCAAGCTGTTCCAGCACCTGGATGGGCGGCATCTTGCGCTCGGTGCGCAGGTTGTACGGCAGCGTCCGCCCGGAGAGGTTCGGGTCGCCGCGTCCCACGATAATGAGGTCGCCCGAGAGCCGGCCGTACTTGTCCACCACTCCCGTGGTCTCGATCGTGGTCTTGAACCGGTAGTCGGGGCCGATCAGCCCCAAGGTTGCAGCCGTGGTGAAGAGCTTTGTATTGGAGGCGGGAATGAAGAGTTTGTCGGCGTTCTTGCTGTAGAGCGTCTTACCGCTGTCGAGACTTACGACCTGGACACCCCAGAAGGCGCGCGCGACTTCCGGCTGCTCGAGCAGTTCATCGACCTTCTTCGCAAGGCTCTTGCGCTCCGCGACGGCCTCCAGGGAGACCAGCATGAGGAGCAGGTAGATCGCAACGAGTTGCCGAGCGCGCCGCATTCGCCTGAGTAGATTCTAACGCTGCTAGCCCCCGGCTGCTAGCTTCCAGCTCCCAGCAAACCATCCAGGAGAAGTCACGGAGTCGCGCCCAGGTACTGAGGTGCTGAGCTACTAAGCTCCTGAGCGGCTGAGCTTCTAAGCCCACGGCTGGCAGGTGTAGCTGGAAGCTAGTAGCTGGCAGCCAGCCGCTACAATGGCTTCGCCATGCGAACTCCGTTCACCTGGGACCTCGGCCGCCGCACCCTGCCGCTTGGGCAGCGAACGGTCATCATGGGCGTTGTAAACGTCACGCCGGACTCATTCTCCGACGGCGGCCAGTTCCTGGATGCCAGCCGCGCCGTGGAGCACGCCATGAAGCTGCTCGAGGAAGGTGCGGACGTCCTGGACGTAGGCGGGGAGTCCACACGCCCCGGGGCTCGCGTCTCGCCCGGATTAGCCGCCGGGAGCTCGGGTTTCGCCGCCGGAGTCAGCGCCCGCGAAGAACTCGACCGCATCCTGCCCGTCATTGAGGGCATTCTTACGCTCCGCCCGGAGGCTGTCGTCTCCATCGACACCTACAAGGCCGAGGTGGCCCGAGCGGCCGTGCAAGCCGGGGCGCTGATCGTCAACGATGTGAGCGCCTTTCGCTGGGACCCGCAGATGGCCGCAACAGTTGCCGAACTCGGCTGCGGGTGCATCCTGATGCACATGCGCGGACGCCCCGAGGAGTGGCGCTCGCTGCCTCCGGAACCGGACATTGTTGGCCTCGTCGAGCGAGAGCTCCGCGACGGTGCTCAGGCTGCCTTGGAGGCGGGCATCCGGCGCGAGCGGATCGTCCTCGATCCCGGCTTTGGCTTCGGCAAGAACTTCGAGCAGAACTATCCCCTGCTGGCCCATCTCGCCCGCATCTCGGCTTTGGGGTTCCCCGTTCTGGCGGCAACCTCGCGCAAGTCATTCATCGGGAGGACGGTTGGACACCGGCTGGCGGAGCTGGGCGGAACCGAACCGCAAGACGTTGCTCCGGCGCAGCGCCTGAACGGAACCCTCGCCACGGTGGTGGCAGCGGTTCTCAACGGAGCCCATGTCGTGCGGGTCCACGACGTGCGTCCGGCGGTGGAAGCCGTAGCGATTGCAGACGCGATTCTCGGAACGGAAAAGTAAAGAGTGCGCCATCTCGAGCGAGGGTTCGCGAGCCGAGACGCCTTGATTTACCCGGTAGCTGGTAGCTGGTGCGTCCTGGCTAGAACGCCTTCGTCGAATCCAGCATGATCGTGACGGGCCCTTCGTTCACCAGTTCCACCTGCATCGTGGCCTGAAACTGTCCGGTTTCGCAGCGCAGCCCTGCCGCACGGATTCTGGCAACGAAGCATTCGTAGAGTTTGCGAGCCTGCTCCGGACGCGCAGCGTCGTCGAAGGACGGACGCCTCCCGCGTCGAACGTCGCCATAGAGCGTGAACTGCGAGACGGCGAGCACTTCGCCACGGGCGTCCGCCACGCTCTGATTCATCTTGCCATCGTTGTCTTCGAATATCCGGAGGCCGGCGATCTTGTCGGCCAGGTAGTCGGCGTCCGGCTCGGCATCTGTCGTGGACACCCCGAGCAGCACGAGCAATCCACGGCCAATGCTGCCAACCGTGACGCCGTCAACCGTCACGCTGGCGCGAGAAACCCGCTGCACGACGGCGCGCATGCGATTACTTCAGCGATCCGGTTTCGCTGAGTTGCACAGGCGCAGGTGCGGCGGCTGCACGCACCTGATAGGAGCGGTGGACGATGTTGAAGAGGGTGCGGCCGATGATGCGCGCCTTCGCCACGGACTTCAGAACGGTGGGCACCGTGAAGCCGTCCACGTCGGCGAAGTCCTGCACGAATTCGAGTTTGCGGACGAAGAACGACGGGGACTTGGCGGCCGAGCCTTCAATCCGGCGCAGGCTGGCAGTCCGGGCATCGAGGTAAATCTTGCCCTTGATCAGGCCGGGACGCTTCTTGCGAGGCTTCACCTGGAAGACGTGCGTCAGCGTCCCGTTCACGTCCTCGGTCCCCTTGTAATAGAACTTGTAGTTTTCTTCCGAGAGCGCCGTCTGTTTGGGATCGCCCTTCTGCACGTGATCCACTTCCGACTGAAGCACGCGGGTAATCACATTGCTCTTGACGAACCCGTCGCCCGTGAACTTGACGCTCGAGAAGCGCAGCGAGCGCGGCTCGGCGTTGAAGGTGCGGATCAGCTCGTACTCGCCGCGCTGGGAGCTATCCGGCAGCTCGGCGGTGACCACCGTTTCATCCTGGTATCCGGCCAGCCGTGCAGACTGCTCCGCCGAACGCTTGCCGTACTCCTGGAGCGCGACTTCCGGAGGCATGATCGGAAGAACCGGCGTGGCGGCCTCGGCCAGGGCGGAGATCGCCTGTAGCGGCAATCCTTCCGGCTGCAAGATGTTTTGCGCCGGCGCGAAGGTGCTCGCCACCAGGACCAGAGCCAGTATGTTGTGCTTGCGGTAAGTCATTCACTCAAGGGTATCTTTCTAATTTAATCGATTCCGGCGTAACTGAGAAGCTGGGGCGGATACTTCCTGGGCACCTTGCACACAGCTTGCAGCGCTTCCAGGCTGCTGCCGCCCGTGGTTTTTCGACGGAAATCAGGCTACGATGCTGTGACCATGTCGTCCGCCACGAAGCCCACCACGGAAGAGTCCAGCCCCACATCGACCCAGGTCTACTGCGTTCACGGAGCCGATCCCGAAGTGCAGGCCTATGCCATGGCCAAATATTCACGCTCGGCAATGTCCATGAAAGAGACCCTTGCCGAGTTGAACGAGCAGAAGGCCGAGAAGTTTCTTAACACGTTCTACTTCCAGTACGGGCACCGCTCGATCGCCGACCTCGCGCACATCGCGATGGCCGTCGAGCGGCTCTCGCTGCTCGCGGCCACTATCGTCGTGGACGAGCAGCGGTGGGACGGACAGGAGCGCTCCACGCGCTACCAGGACTTCAAGAAGAGCGGATACTACACGCCGAACTTCGGCGACGAGGAATCGGCACGCATCTTCCGCGAGACCATTGAGTTCCTCTTTTCCGAATACCGCGAATTCTCGGAACTGATGTTCCGGCATCTCGCGTCACAGACTCCGCGGCCCTCCGACATGGACGAGGACGCCTACCGACGCACGCTGAAAGCCCGGGCCTTCGACATCTCGCGCTACCTGCTGCCGCTGGCCACCAATACGTCGCTCGGACAAATCGTGAACGCACGCACGCTCGAGACCCAGGTCTCGCGCCTGCTCTCC
>DASPLH010000069.1:0-10631 GCA_035627675.1 Clostridia bacterium | reverse complement strand
GCTGTGCTAGCCGAACAAATCCGTCCTTGCCCTCTCTGAAATCGCCACCACCGCCGGGTGTCTCAGCTTGCGTTCCGCCGATATGGCGAAGAACCGCTCGCGGATGGTTTCGACCCGCCCGATGGGCTGCACCGAGTATTGCTGCTGAATTTCTTTCTCGATCGCCGACGACCCTGGGAACACCCCTATGCCCGCCTGGCCGAAGGTCATCATCAGCGCCGAATCGTCGAACTCGCCTACCGTCGTGGGTCGAAGGTCGTTCTGCAAGAGCCAGGTGTCGATGCCACGGCGCACGGCGGCCGTGTCGTGCGGTAGCAGCATCGGCGCGCCGTTGAGTGACTTCGGGAAATTGCGCCGCAGCTTCGGAGCCAGCTTCGCCGAGGCAAAAAACGTCACGCCGCATTCCCCCAGCGTGTGGCTGAAGGCTTTCACCTTCACCGCTCCCACCGGAGCATCGGCCAGCACCAGGTCGAGTCCGTGAGTCGCCAGCGAGGCCAGCAGGCGCTCGGGGCTGTCCTCGTGGACGATGACGTTCACCTTCTCCGGCAACTCGAGCGCCGGCTTGAGGATGCGGTATGCAATCAGCTTCGGAACGACGTTCGCAATCCCAACCTGCAACCGGATCGGGCGTCCCGTCGGGCGGTCCTTCAGGGTGTCCAGCATCTCGCGGCCGATCGAGAAGATCTCGTCCGCGTATCGGTACACCACCCTGCCGACGTCGGTAAGCACCAGGCCGCGCCCCTGCCGCGCGAACAGCTTCTCGCCCAGGGCCTCTTCCAGTTCGTGGATCTGCCCGCTGATCGTGGGTTGCGCCAGCCGCAGTTGATGGCTCGCGCGCGCAATGCTTCCCTCGCGCGCTGCGGTCCAGAAGTACAGCAGGTGGTGATAGTTGAGCCATTCCATACGGCACCATGATACCTCGTCTTTTCCGAATGTAATCCGCCAAACTATCTATTTGTCCGAACTGTCTCGCGCCGGTACAACTATAAGCGTCGGGAGGTATCGGGATGAGAATCGAAGTACGTTCGCCCAATACATTGCTCGAAACGACCGTCCGCGAGAACGTCGCCAGGCATCTGAGATTTGCACTCGGGCGCTACGCCACCCGCATTCACGCGGTCACCGCCACGCTGACGGACGCGAACGGCCCGCGTGGAGGCGAGGACAAGGACTGCCGCATTCAGTTGCGCGGTATCGGCCTGGACGTAACCGTGACGGCTCGCGGAACCGATTTCTCGATGGCCGCGGCGCTTGCCGGCGATCGCATGGCGCGCAGTGTCGGCCGCATGTTGGACCTGGAATCCGCTCGCTCCAGCTTGCATGCGTCCAGGTGGAGCGACGCTGGAGGCCAGTACTAGAGCGGTTACCGAAGAAGGCGGAACTGCTCTAAAGGGGAAGGAAACTATGAATCAGTTGAAAACAATTCTTCTGCTTGGCTTGCTGTCGGCCGTCCTGATCGGGCTTGGCTCGTTCATCGGCCCGCAGTACATGTACATGTTCGGCTTTCTGGCCGTGGTGATGAACTTCGTCGCCTACTTCTGGTCCGACAAGATCGTGCTGAAGATGAGCGGCGCCCGCGAAGTCTCGCCCGCCGAGGCTCCGCGCCTGCACAACATGGTCGAGGAACTGTCGGCTGCGGCCGGGATTCCCAAGCCGCGCGTGTACATCATTCCCGAGGCGCAGCCGAACGCGTTTGCCACCGGCCGCAACCCGAAGCACGGTGCCGTGGCCGCCACCGAGGGCATCATGCACCTGCTCAGCGAGCGCGAATTGCGCGGCGTCATGGCTCACGAGATCGCGCACATCCGCAACCGCGACATCCTGATCGCCAGCGTTGCCGCCATGATCGCCACCGCGATCAGCTACATCGGCAACATGCTTCAGTTCGCCGCGATTTTCGGCGGAGCAAGCCGAGACGAAGAAGACGGCGGCTCCGTGGCCGGCGGACTGGCCATGGCGATTGTCGCGCCCATCGCTGCGCTGCTGTTGCAGATGGGCATCTCGCGTTCGCGCGAGTACCTCGCCGACGAAACCGGCGCTCGCATCAGCGGCGACCCGATGGCCCTGGCCTCGGCTCTCGAGAAGCTGAACTACGCCGCGCGGCGCGTGCCGATGCAACCCGAGCCGGCGACGGCCAGCCTGTACATCGTCAACCCGTTCGCGGGCATGGGCGGTGCGTTGATGAACATGTTCTCCACCCACCCGCCCATGGAGAAGCGCGTCGCTCGTCTGCGCGAACTTGCCGGCCTCTCCGGCCAGTTCGTAGCCGCGATCTAAAGCAACGGGGGAGCACCCGCTCCCCCGTCCAGCAACCCGCGGCCTGATCTTCAGCCGCCTATGTGGACCATACTTCTCGAAGGCGGCAGGAATGTCGGTTCGCCGATGTGATGCCGCTCTTCTTTCTGATCCACCGCATGCTGTATGAACGCCGCCAGTTCTTCATCGCTCGCGCCATCGCGCATCCGGCGATGCAGGTCGTGTTCGCGCACGGAGAACAGGCACGTGCGGATCTTTCCATCGCTGGTCAGCCGTATGCGCGAGCACGCGCCGCAGAAGGGCAAGGACACCGGAGCGATCACTCCGATCTCGCCCACGCCGTCCTCAAACACATAGTTCCGCGAGGTCTCGCTCGCGGCGTGTCCCGTCTCGCGCAGCGGCATGAACTCGCTCATCCGCTCCACGACCTCGTGCAGCGTCACCACGATCTCCGGCGACCAGACACGGTCTTCTTCCAGCGGCATGAATTCGATGAAGCGGACGATGACCCGCTCTTCGCGCGCGAACTTGCCGAAGGCACCGATCTGGTCGTCGTTGAACCCGCGTAGCAGCACGCAGTTGATCTTCACAGGCCCGAGCCCGAAGTGCTTCGCCGCGCGGATGCCGGCAAGCACGTGTTCAAGCCCGTTGTGAACCCGCGTGATCCGCGCGAAGCGGTCGGCGTCCACGGCATCCATACTTACGGTTACGCGGTTCAGCCCGGCGTCCGCCAGCGGCTTCGCCAACTTCTCCAGCAGATGCCCGTTGGTCGTGATGGCCAGGTCGAGTCGATCGCCGTCGATGGTCCGCAATTTCGCCAGCTCCGCGACCAGTTCAACCAGCCCTGTTCTCAGGAGCGGCTCGCCACCCGTCAGCCGTATCTTCCTCATTCCCAGCCCGACGAACACCCGGGCCATGCGCAGGTAGTCGGCAATGGGAAGTTCAGGGAAGGCCAAGCCGTCGTTGCCGGTGCGACAGTAAACGCAACGATAGTTGCAGCGGTCTGTAACCGACACTCGTAGATCCGTGATCGTGCGGCCGAACTTGTCGACAAGAGGCATGGGACGCTCGCGAGGCCGAACCTTGATGTGTGCGCGGAGGAGAACAGGCAGGCAGACTGCGGGTCTGACGCGTTCCCTTTCCAAGCACGGGAGGTGAGAGGGTTTCCCCTGTCACCCTGAGCCACCCACCGGATTCCAACGGCAAGCAGCATCGCCGGTTCGACCAGGTATTCCACAGGTCCGAACCGATCGGAAACTGCTCCCAATTATACGAGTCCTCCCATGCAAAGCTGTGATTTAACTCACGCAGAGCTCCCGGCACGGTGCCCCACATCTGCCGGGTGTCCCACACCGGCCATCGGTGCCCCACATCTGCGGAGCCGCAGGCGGAGCAAATGTGGGATCCATCCCAAAGCCAGCCGGGTGCCCTACATCTACCGGGTGCCCTACCCTTCTCGCGAAGCGAGAGGGTGGGGCAGTTCGCCCGCAGGACAAAAAAAGCGGGTCCGGAGGGAACGCCGGACCCGTCTGGCAAACCACCTCGGTCCCGGAGAGACACGGACCAAGGAGAACAACAGATGTATTGATCCGAAACCCCTCGACCCCGAAAAAGTCTCGCACAAAGACAAGGGGCGCCGCAGCGCCCCAAGTCTCACATTCCGTCATAGTTCGGACCGCCCCCGCCCTCAGGAGGAACCCACGTGATGATCTCGTAAGGGTCCATGATGTCGCACGTCTTGCAGTGCACGCAGTTCGACGGGTTCAGGTGAATCTCTTTTCCGCCGGGCACGTCCGGAGAGTCCACCATCTCGTAAACGTTCGCCGGGCAGAAGTACTGGCACGGGTTTCCAAATTCCTGCACGCACCGGGTCGAGCAGATATTCGTGTCGTGAATGACGAGGTGCGCCGGTTGATCCTCCTCGTGCCTGGTTCCCGAGTGGTAGAGGTCCGTCAGCTTGTCGAACGCGAGCTTGCCATCGCCTTTGGCCGGGCCGCGGAACGGGCGTTCGGCCTCGTGTCCCAGCATCTCGTACTTGTGCTTCAGCCGCCGATGCCCGGCATGAGCGGCGTAGCGCTCGTGCAGTCCTCGCCCGCCGGTGAACTGCTGTATTCCGGCATGAACCATGCCGTGCACCAGGCCGTGCTCGAATCCCTGGTGGAAGTTGCGCACGGGCCATAGCTCGGTCTTGATCCACGAGTTCTCCACCCGCTCCTGGAACTTCCCCAGTTGCCCGGCGTCGAACCTCTGTGCGACCAGCGCTTCGAACGCCGTCTCCGCCGCCAGCATTCCGCTCTTGATCGCCAGATGGATTCCCTTGAGCCGCTGCGAGTTCAGGAACCCGGCCGAGTCGCCAACGATCATCCAGCCGTCGCCTGCCAGCGGCGGGATCGACCACCAGCCGCCGTACGGCAGCGTCTTCGCCCCGTAGCGGATCATCTTTCCGCCCTCGAGCAGCTTCGCGACCCAAGGATGCTTCTTGAACTCCTGGAGCACGTGCTGCGGGTCCGTCGCCGGGTCCGGATAGTCCAGCCCCGTCACGAAGCCAAGCGACACAACGTTGTTCTTGCCGCCGTAGATCCACGACCCGCCGTATTCCTTCGTCGTCAGCGGGTATCCCATCGTGTAGATCACTTCGCCTTCGGCGATGCGTCCCGGCGGCAGCTCCCACAGTTCCTTAACGCCCACGCCGTACGTCTGCGGGTTGCGTTCCTTGTCGAGTTGGAACCGTCCCACGAGTTGCTTCGTCAGCGAACCGCGCGCCCCCTCGGCAAGGATCACAACCTTCGATTGCAGGTCGTAGCCAGGCTCGAAGTTCCCCTTCGGCTCGTTCCGCTTATCCACGCCCTTGTCGTCGGTGCGAACACCGGCGACCCGGTTCCCGTCCACGAGCAACTCGCTGCCGGCAAAGCCGGTGAAGATCGTGATCCCGGTCTCCTCCACCTTCGACCCGAGCCACTTCACGAACCGGTTGATCGAAATGACGTAGTTGCCGTGGTCGCGCAGCGGCGGAGGCGTGATCGGAGCCTTGAACTTCCTGTTTTTCGTCAGGAAGTACACGGCCTCCTTTTTCACTTCCGCCTCGATGGGCGCCTCGTTCTTCCAGCCGGGCAACAGCTCGTCCATCGCGCGAGGATCGAGCAGCGCGCCGCTAAGGCAGTGCTGGCCGATTTCGCGCGCCTTCTCCAGCACGTAAATGTTCACTTTCGAAAGCTGCGCGTCAGGATTCTTGGAGTTGTGCTCGTCGACCAGTTGCGAGAGCCGAAGCGCGCAGGCCATGCCGGCAGGCCCGCCGCCGACAATGACAACATCGGCTTCCATCGCCGGATGTTCAACACCGCTGAGAGGTTTGCGGAAGAAGATCATTGGGAGTTTCTAGTTTCCAGTTTCAAGTTTCGAGCAGGGCGGGTTGGGGGCGTATTGCGTATCAGACTCTCACAGAGGCCATTGGTGATTCGCACGACTTCAGCAGCTTGCTCGTCAAGTCTCGCGGCGCACTCCGCAGTGAGATATCCCAGATCACAGGCGATCTCGATCTGGGTCTGTAGTTCCAGTAGTGATCCTCGCGCCTGGCCGAGGAAATGCCTGAACTCTCCAGGAGTCAGGCGTCCTTGGCCCTCGGCGATATTCGACGGAATCGAGACCGCTGCGCGCCTCATCTGCGTAGTGAGCCCGTAGATCTCTGTTCGTGGGAACGACTCAGTAGCGCGATATACCTCGACTGCCAGCAACTTGGCCTTCTGCCAAGCCACAAGCTGCCTGAACGAGTGCGACACGGGGCCTCCGGCGCTTCTGCGCTAAGTGGTTTCAGCTCGAAACTCGAAACCTGAAACTCGAAACTACGATGATTTTGCCTTCTTCACTTCTTCAATCAGCGGCGGAACTATGTCGAACAGGTTTCCCACGACCGCGATATCGCTGATCTCGAAGATCGGCGCCTCATTGTCCTTATTGATTGCGATGATCGAGCGCGAACCCTTCATCCCGACAATGTGCTGGATCGCGCCACTGATACCCAGCGCGAGGTAGAGCTTCGGAGCCACCGTCTGTCCCGACGAACCCACCTGCCGCTCCATCGGCAGCCAGCCCGAGTCGCAGATCGGACGCGAAGCGGCAATCTCGCCGCCCAACGCCTCGGCCAACTGCCTGGCCATCTCGATGTTCTTCTGCTCCTTGATTCCGCGGCCCACGCTGATGATCACTTCGGCCTGTGACAGGTCCACCGCCTGCTTGGCTTCCTTGAACGGCTCATCCGGACGGTTGCGCACCGCGTCCGGCGCGACATCGACCGCGACGGTCTCCACGGCTCCCGCTCCGCCATCCTGCACCTGGTCGCCGCGGAAGGCGCCGTTCTGGAATGTCGCGAACCACGGTCCCGGCCCGCTGAAGCTCACGTCGGCCGCGAACTTCCCCTGGAACATCTGCCGCGTGAACAGCAGCCGCCCGCCCTCGAACTTGTACCCGATGCAGTCGCTGATCATCGTCGTGTTCAGCGCCGCCGCCAGCTTCGGGCAGAAATCGCGCACCTGGTACGTATGCGGCATCAGCACCAGCTTCGGCTGCTTCTGCTGGATCAGCTGCTTCAGCGCCGCCACGAAACCGTCGGGCGTGTAGGTCTTCAGGCTTTCGCCTTCGACGTCGTACACCTTCGCGACTTTCTTGCCCGCAACTTCCTTCGCGATGTCGCCCACGCCGCCGCCGAGTACCGCGGCCTCCAGCGTCCAGCCCGTATCGGCCGCAATCGCCTGCGCGCCCGTGATCGTCTCCCACGAGACGCGGTTGAACTTGCCTTGCCTCTGTTCCACTACGACCAGGATCGTATCTGCCATTTCAGTCCTCAAACCCTACTTTGAGCGGCGGCGGACCCGCAGCCCCAGGAAGTACAGCACCAGGCCCGTGGCCGCCAGCAGCGTAGCCACATTCATCATTGTCGATCCGCCCGTGCGACTCTGCGCGACGGCAAAGAACAGCACCAGTGCGGCAAACAGCCAGAACATCCAGCCGATCAGCACCAGGGTCGTTCCCGTCTCGCGACGCTGCTCCGGATCGCCGTGTTCCTGTGCCAGGTCGTGCTTGCGAACGTCGGCCGTCATACTCGCCTCCACGTGTACGCACACGGCAGCCGATTGCAACGGCTGCTGCTTCTTTGTCTCGAGTCCCGCGGGTTCAGCTGTTCATCCGCCTCTGGCGCGCGCCCGCCAGCACCAGCACAAGCCCGATCAGCCCCATGCCGTAGATGAAATAGCGCCACAGGTGCGTTCCGTCGCGATACTCCTGGAACACGAACACCCCAAACAGTATCGCCATCCCGAGGAAGATCCACCCGGCCATCATCGTGATCGAACCGGTCCTCATGCGGGCAAACTTGGCGTCTTCCGTACGTCGATCCAAAGTAGCCATACGCAATCCTTGTTCTCTCGACACGCACGATTAGATGCGGCGCCGTGGAACAAGAAAAGCGGGGCTTCCCGCCGGCGCTTGCCTAAATCACGCGAACTTCGTTGCGCAGTTTTTCCACCAGCTTCTTTGCGATCTCCGCCGGAGCGCCCTCGAGGTACTCCGTTTTCTTCGTCTTCTGCGGGATATAGAGCTTCTCGATCTTCTGGAGGTTCTCGCCCATCGCGCCGCTGACTTCGTCCCACGTCACCTTGCGCAGCGGCTTGTTCTTCGCCTGCTTGATTCCGATCAGCGTCGCGTAACGCAGCTTGTTGATGCCCGACTGGATCGTCAGCACCGCCGGCAGCGGCATCTGCACGAACTGGAAGTATCCGCCCTCCAGCTCCCGCTTCACGCGGATGCCGCCGTCGTTCTTCTCGATCTGCATGATGATGGTCGCGTGCGGCCATCCCAGCAGTTCCGCCAGCAGCACGCCGGTTTGCGCGTAGCCATAGTCGTCCGACTGCAGCCCGGTGAAGATCATGTCGAACTGCTCGTCCTTGATCGCCGCCGCAAAGGCCTTCGCGATGTTGAACGCGTCGAGACCGACGAAGCGGTCGTCCTCGAGATGAATGGCGCGGTCGGCGCCCTTGGCCAGCGCCTCGCGCAACACGGTCTGCGCGCGCGCCGGCCCGGCGGTGATCACCACAACCTCTCCGCCGCCGCTCTTCTCTTTCTGCCGCAGCGCCTCTTCCAGCGCGTACGCGTCAGGCTCGTTCACCTCGTATGAAACATCCTCGCGAATCCAGGTGCCGCTCTCGTTCAGCTTCAAAGGAGCGTCCTTCTGCGGAACCTGCTTCATGCAAACCAGGATCTTCACCCAGCACCTCGGCTCCGGCCTGCGCCGGTCGATTCTGTTGTAAGTACGGATCAGGAAAAGAAGACAGCACCCGGACACCCACAATGTCCGGCGCTGCGGAACGCAGCAGTATAAACGAGCGCTCTGAAATAAGGAAAAAATGGGTGCCCTACCCTTCTCGCGCAGCGAGAGGGTGGGGCAGTACGGCGTACCCTTCTCGCGCAGCGAGAGGTGGGGCAGTACGGGAAGCGGCGCTTTGTATCAGGGCACGGCTTCAGCCGTGCCGCAAGAGCGTCCTGCAAACGAAAGGGCTTTAGCCCCTGCGCCACAAACGAAAAGCCCCATCCGAAGACAGGGCCTCCACACAAGAAATCGGTTAATCGATGAACGCCACCGACTGAATCCCCGACACCTCGAACCGTTTGCGGCAGCGCGGGTTTTTGCAGCCGATCAGGTCTTCGCGCCTGACCATGTACGAGCGTGCCTTGGCGAACCGTGCGCGGTCGCGCTCGTCGGCTCGCGGCGGCAGAGACTTCTTTTTCCGGCGAACTACCCAACCCAGGTCGTACTCCTCGCTCTGCCGGCAATGCGGACAGGTCAGGTTGTGCTTCCTCGTCTCTTGTCTCTCGTCGTAAAACTCCCGTTCGTCCATACGGTCATTCTACCGATACCAGCAAGCAATGCGCCTACGCTGCCGGACGCTTCTCGCGCGGGGGCCTGCCGCCCCTCTCAACCTGCGCATCCGCGTCCGCGTCCGACATGTCGCCCGGTGCCTTCTCGCCCCTGGCCTTCGCCTCAGTATCGCCCAGTCGCTCGGCCGCCGCATTCTCGATCTCGCTGTTTACCTCGGCTCCAATCATCACCGCGGCACCGGTCAAGTAGAGCCAAAGCAGCAGGACGATGGCGCCGCCCAGCGAGCCGTAGGTCTTGCTGTAGGTATCCGAGAAGCCCAGATAGACCTTCACCGCGACCGTCGCCAGCGCCCACAACGTGAGCCCCGCCGCGGCACCCGGCGTGACCCAGAACCACTTGCGTTGCTCGACGTTGGGAGCGAAGTAGTACACCAGCGAGAAGCTCACCAGCATGAACCCGATGGCGACCGGCCATTGCACGATCTTCCACGCGATCGTGAATGCCGCGCCCATGTTCATTCTCTGCCCAACCCACTCCGCAATCTGCCCACCGAACAGCACCAGCGTCAGCGCCGAGAGCACAAGCACGGCGAGCGCCAGGGTGAGCGCGATGGCCGTCCCGCGCTTCTTCAGGAACGACCGGCTGTCTTTCACGTTGTAAGCCACATTGAGCGCGTCGATCAGGGCGACGACTCCGGCGGACGCCGACCAGATCGCCGCCAGCAAACCGAAGGAAAGCTTGCCGCCGCCGGAGGCGTTCATGACCTCGTGCAGCGTTTGCGAAACCAGTTGCGCGGCCGATCCGGGCACCGCGGTCTGCATGTACTGGAACAGCGCCTGCTGCATCTCCTGTCCGCGGCTGGCCAGCAGGCCTGTCATCGAAATGATGAAGAACATCGCCGGGAACAGCGCCAGGACAAAATAGTAGGCGAGCCCCGCGGCACGGTTCGCCACCTCGTCTTCGGTCACCTCCCGGAAGACTCGTTTCCCCAGCTCTACGACGGACAATCCCCCCAGCTTCCAAGCCGACTCAGCTGCCATCGCTCCCCCTGAAAGTCGCAGGGCAGCCAAAGCGCCGCCCAGCCCCGTGTTCTCGATTGCTTGAACTACTGGTTAGAGAAGCCACCGCAGAACCCGTGTTGTCCTGCAATCGAGAGATGGCCGTCGAGAGGTGCCCCACATCCGCGCGATTGCCGGATGACCCACGTGCCGCGTGCCCCACATCCGCGCAGCCGCAGGCGGAGCGAATGTGGGATCCATGCCAAAGCAAATCCGGGTGGAACAAAGCAGGGTGAGCAGAGCTGGGTGCCCTACCCTTCTCGCGAAGCGAGAGGGTGGGGCAGTTCCCCGCGCGCGTGCCCCACATCCGCGAAGCCGCAGGCACAGCGATGTGAGATCCATCCCGCAACGGCAACCGGACGGAGTCCTCCCACCCATCCTTCTGTGACATTCATCACCAGCGTTCGTGACTAAAGCACTCGCCCCGTAATCGCCATCCGCCTACGCTG
>DASPLH010000068.1:0-3362 GCA_035627675.1 Clostridia bacterium | reverse complement strand
CGCCCTTCTCATCGAGGCGCGGAACCAGGAAGTCGTACAGCTGGTTCGGCTCGACCCGGAAGATCGCTTCTTCCTTCGTGATCAGGCCTTCTTCCACCATGTCGATGGCGACCTTCACCGCAGCCAGTCCCGTACGCTTGCCGTTACGCGTCTGGAGCATGTAGAGGCGGAGGTCCTGGATCGTGAACTCGAAGTCCTGCATGTCGCGGTAGTGCTTTTCCATGCGCGAAGTGATCTCGCGCAACTGGTTGTACACCTCCGGCATGATCTTCTCGAGTTCGGTGATGTGCGCCGGCGTGCGCACGCCCGAAACGACGTCCTCGCCCTGCGCGTTCAGCAGGAACTCGCCGTAGAACTCCTTGGCGCCCGTGGCCGGGTTGCGCGTGAAGCCCACACCCGTGCCCGAGGTCTCGCCCATGTTGCCGAAGACCATCGCCTGGACGTTCACGGCCGTGCCGATCGAGTCGTCGATGTTGTTCATGCGGCGGTAGTGCTTGGCGCGCGCGTTCTGCCAGCTTCTGAAGACGGCGTCACGCGCCATGACCAGCTGCTCGCGGGGCTGCTGCGGGAAGTCCACCTTGGCGTACTTCTTCACAACCTTCTTGTACTCGGCGATGACCTCTTTGAGCGCCTTGGCGTCGAGGTCGGTGTCGAGCTTCGCCTTCTTCTGTTTCTTCTTGCCGTCGAACACTTCCTCGAAGTGGTGCTTCTCGATCTCGAGCACGACGTTGCCGAACATCTGGATCAGCCGGCGATAGCTGTCATAAGCAAATCGCGGGTTGTTCGTCCGGCGGGCGAGCGCTTCCACGCTCTCGTCGTTGAGGCCCAGGTTGAGGATCGTGTCCATCATGCCCGGCATCGAGAACTTCGCGCCCGAACGCACGGACACCAGCAGCGGGTTGTCGCCCGTTCCCAGCTTCTGTCCCTGGAGCTCTTCCAGCTTGCGCAGCGCTTCGTCCATCTGCGCGTCGATCTGCGGCGAGAGTTGCCCGCGCATGTATTCGCGGCAGGCTTCGGTCTGAATGGTGAAGCCCGGAGGAACCGGCAGCCCGGCGTTGGTCATCTCGGCCAGTCCGGCGCCTTTGCCGCCCAGCACGTCTTTCATCTTGCCGTTGCCTTCGGCCTTGCCGCCGCCGAAGGAATAAACGTATTTGATTCCGGTTTGGGTAGTTGCCATCTTCTCGCTTTCTATGTGCGGATACGTCGTACTCATCATCGAACCCCTTTACATTGACTGTCTGTCACCCTCGGCAGCACACCCCTGCTGCGTTGATGACTTGTCATGCTGGCCGCAACGAAACCGCTGCGGTTCGCCTTCAGGACTGCGGCCGCCTCGGTTCGGCGGCAAGGTTATGACTCGGAGTTGCCCACTACACACGCGGCTCGCGCCGCGCACATCACTTCCACTGCGCACCGGCTCCAAAGCGCCTGCCTCAGCCGCCGGTGCGCCATATCTGCCGGTGCCCCATACCTGCTCGCAAGGCGGGCAGATGTGGGATACGGAGCCTACTTCCGTTCCGTCACGATCTCGCTGAAATCCGCGACGGTCGTGAAACTCGACATCAACGCCGCCAGCAGCGCCAATCGCCGGTTCCGCACGCCTTCGTCCTCGACCATCACCATCACCTTGTCGAAGAACGTGTCCAACGGCTTGCGCAGCTTGGCAATCTCGCTCAGCGCCGCATCGTAATTCCGTCCCGCGCGCAGGCTGGCCACGCTCGCGCTGGAATCGCTCGCCTGCCTCGCAAGCGCCTGCTCCGCCTCGTCGCCAGCGATCTCGATGGCCCCCGTGCCGCTCCACTTCCCTGCTTCGCTCGCCTGCCGAAGGATGTTCTTCGTACGCTTGAAGGCTGCCGAGATCGCATCGAAGTCTTCCGACCCGCGCACCTTCGCCACGGCCTCGGCGCGCTGCGCGGCATCCACTACGTCGTCATAACCGCTGGCCAGCACGGCGTTGACCACGTCGTAGGCATAACCCTTCACGTCGCGGAGATAGAACTCAAGCCGCTCTTTCAGGAAGCCGACGATCGACTGCGCCAGCGCGTCTCCGGCGACGAAGTCCTTCTCCGCCGCGTTGCCGTTGTAGCCATCGCGCGCCCACTCGAACAGGCGAATGAGACTCAACGGCAGCCGGTGTTCGGCGATGATCTTCACGATGCCGTTGGCCGCGCGCCGCAATGCGAACGGGTCTTTCGAGCCCGAGGGCACCATGCCGAGCGCGAACATCCCGGCGATCGTGTCCGCCTTGTCGGCGATGGCCAGCACCGCGCCCTCGACGGTCCGCGGAACATCGTCGTCCATCGATTCAGGCTTGTACTGATCGTAGACGGCCGTGCCGACGGCCTCGGCCACATCCGGCTTCAGTTCCATGCGCGCGGCCTGGGCCTGCACGTACAGCCCGCCCACCACGCCCTGGAGCTCCGTGAACTCCTTCACGAGTTCGGTCGTCAGGTCGGTCTTGGCCAGCAAGGCGGCCTTGTGCACCACGCCCGGACGCACCGCAACTCCGCTTTCCTTGAGTTGCGTGTCCACGATGCTCGCCAGCTTCTGCACGCGCATCGTTTTTTCGTAATAGCTGCCGAGTTGCGCCTGGAAGGTGACATTCCGGAGCATCTCGACCCTCTGCTTCAGCGTGGACTTCTGGTCGGTTTCCCAGAAGAACCGCGCATCGTTGAAGCGCGCGCGCAACACGCGCTCGTTGCCATGCCGGATCAACCCATCGGGATCGCCGCCGGTGTTGAGCACGGCGAGGAAGTGCGGCGCCAACTTGCCGTTGGCGTCCTCGACCGCGAAATACTTCTGATGGTCGCGCATCACGGTCACCAGCACTTCTTCCGGCAACGACAGGTACTCGGTCTCGAAGTTCCCGAGAATGACCGACGGGAACTCCGTCAGGTTGACCACCGTATCGAGCAGGGCGCGATCCTCGCGCCAGCGCGCTCCCGGAACCTTGCGGGTCTCGGCATCGAGCGCCTTGCGGATGCGATGCTCGCGGCCGGCGTAGGTTGGAACGACCGAAGCGGATTCGAGCGCCGAGGAGTATTCCGCCGGGCTGTTCACGGCAACCTCGCCCTGCGACAGGATGCGGTGTCCGCGGGACTTGTTCCCGGCCGTGATGCCGGCGAACTCCACCGGTACTACCCGCCCGTCCAGCATGGCCACCAGCCAGCGCACCGGACGCACGAACCGTTCGGGCTTGCCCGCGCGCCAGTACATGTTCTTGGCCCAGTAGATCCCGCCGATTTCCTTCGGCAGCATCTCGGACAGAAGCTCTGCCGCCGGACGGCCCTGTTTCGTCACGTTCGCCGCCAGGTACTCGCCCTTGGGCGTGGAAACCCTCGTGACCTGCGAGAGATCCAGCC
>DASPLH010000067.1:0-28729 GCA_035627675.1 Clostridia bacterium | reverse complement strand
CGAGGTGGTGTCATTCCTGGCTGGCACGAATCAAAACACCGCGGCCTACAGCGCGACGCAGGGGAGTTAAGCCGGGCCGGGATGTCGTCTGCGAGGGACTACCCGTTGCCGTTAGCTCGCGAGACGATCTCCTCGACCAGCGTGTAGGGGTCGCGCCGGTGCTCGGCCACCTCGGTCGCGAAGCGGGTCACGTCTTCGGGACTCATGTACTCGCGCACGACTCTGTGCAGCACTTCGTCGCGCAGCATCTCGAGGATTCGGGTGCGCCAATTCTCGATGCGGCGACGCTGGCCGAGTTCGCTGGACGACAGGAACTCTTCGTACTGCGCGATAGCGGCGGCGACCTCCGCCAGTCCGCGGTTCTCGCTGGCAACGGTCTTGACGATCGGCGGGACCCAGTTGTCGTTGCGCATGGCCAGCGACTGCATGGCACGCACCTCGCGCTCGACGCGCTCGGCGCCCTCGCGGTCCGCCTTGTTGATGATGAAGACGTCCGCGATCTCCATGATGCCCGCCTTGATCGACTGCACGTCGTCGCCCATGCCAGGCACCAGGATGACGAGCGTGACATCGGCGAGGCGCACGATGTCCACTTCGTCCTGTCCCACGCCGACGGTCTCGATCAGCACGAGGTCGCGCCCGCTGGCGTCCAGCACGGTTGCCACGTCGGCGGTGGTGCTCGCCAGGCCTCCGAGAGAGCCGCGTGTGGCCATGCTGCGGATGTAGATTCCCGGGTCGGCGTAGTGCGACTGCATGCGGATGCGGTCGCCCAGGATCGCGCCGCCGGTGAACGGCGAGGTCGGATCCACCGCAACGATGCCGATCGTCTTCTGTTGCTTGCGGTATTCGCGCGCGAGAGCGTCCACCAGCGTGCTCTTGCCCGCTCCGGGTGCGCCCGTAAGGCCAACAATGCGGGCTCTGCCGGTGAAGGGGAACAACGCTTTCAGCAGTTCGTGGGATTCCGGCAGCCGGTTTTCAACCGTTGTGATGGCACGCGCAACCGCGCGCAGGTTTCCGCCGCGGATTTCCGAAGCCCAGGCTTGTATGGATGAGTTCACGGTCAGTGCCTGAAAAACGGACTAGTGTAACAGGCACCCACCGTATTCGAGAGTGTGGATGGGCGAGTGCCGCTACCGCGCACTCGCCCCGCTGAGTTGTCAGTTGGCCGAGGCCGCGACGGTCTTCCCCGCGACAAACTCGTCCATGACTGCCTTTCGCATGAGTTCCGGCGGAAGGAGTCCCTGCGCGAGGATGAAGTCGTGGAAGCGCTGCTGGTTGAAGCGCGCGCCCATCGCCTCTTGTGCATCGCGGCGAAGCTGCACGAGCTGCATGTAGCCGTAGAAGTAGGACGTCGCCTGACCGGGCGAGCGCGAGGTGTACCGCTCGACCTCCTGGTTGGCCATCGCCTCGCTGAGAACGACCTCACCGGTCAACACGGATCTCGCCTGCTGCGGAGTGATCTTGCCCATCTGGAGTTCGGGATCGAGGAAGGCTCGCGCAGCCCGCATCATGCGGTGTTGCAGCGAGATCAGTTGCCCTTCGAGCGGCATGTAGGGGAACAGGATGTACTCCGAGTAGAGCCCCCAGCCTTCGACGTTGGTGCTGTTGAAAGCGTACAGGGCGCGCGCGTCGGATACTCCGCTTTCGATCACCGACGCGAACTGCATCTCGTGTCCCGGACGCGCCTCGTGGGCGGTCAGCGTCCACGAAGCCGCCTCGAAGGTGAAGTCGTCGAAGTTCTGCATCTTGCCGGGCTCGTCGGACGGGATGTTCAACGGCAGCACGAACTCGCCCTGCTCTCCGGTGTTTCCCATCAGGCGCGGAGGGCGCATGTTCGGCGCAGGAGTGCCGGCGCTCTCGGCCGCCGACGCCAGCCGGATCCGCGCCGCACGCGAAGGCAACGTGACGAGCTGTTCGCGCCGAACGATCTCCTCGATGTCTTTGAGGCGCTGCTGGTAATGGGGCAGGATGGCGTCTCCCACCAACTGCTGCTTCTTCAACTCGCGAATGACGTCGCGGTAGTCGCTGCTGGCGAAGCCCCGCTGGCGCGCGATCTGCGCCGCGATCGTCTGCATGTGGTTCTGGAGTTCGGTGAAGGCCCCGTGCGCCATCGCCGCCAGCTCTGCCGGTGGAATGCGGATACCCAGTTCATCGAGGTTGTGCGCATACACCTCGGGCGGCAACCGGAAGCCGGTGCGGGCGCGCGGCAGCACCTGCTTGCGCACGAAGTCGTTGTACTCGACCAATTGCTGCTTCAGCGCGGCGTACGGCTGTTCGTAACCTGCAATCTTGTACTTCTCGAAGAGTTCGCCGATGCCGTTGATGAAAATGTCGGCCTGCGCCAGTTCCTTCTCGAGCTGCTGGCGGTACGGTCCAGCCAGCTTCGGGTTCTTCAGCTTGGCGGAGATGTCCTGCTCCACCAGGCGCGTCACCGGTTGAAAGCCCTTCTCCAGGCCCGCGTACTTCCTGAGGCGAACCAGCGCGGCAGGGCGGCGCTTCTCCGCGATCTGGTCGTCGAGCAGGCTGCGCGTGACGCTGAAGATCATGCGCGGAAGATTGACGTAGGGGATGAAATGCTTCTCGGCGAGGGCGGTGCTCTTCAGCGAATCTTCCGTGGACTTGATCAGGATTTCCAGGTCCTGCTTCACGAGCGGGTCTGACTCGGCCGACGCCCGGCGCTTCAGTTCCGCAAGCGCCTTCTCGGTGGCGGCGCGCTCGCGCTCGCGGAAGCCCGGCGTGAAGTCCGAGATCTCGGTATCGACGCCTTCGATTCCGACGGCCGCCGCGCCCTCGGGACTGAAGCGCACCTGGAGGTCTTGCAGTATCTTCGTGTTCTGATTGCTGCGCGCCACCCACTGCGGCACGTTACGAGCGCCGGAAGCAGGCTGTTGAGCGGTGGCCGGTACGGTCAAGGTCGCCAGGACGGCCGCACACAGCAGACGCCCATTCGTACTCGCGAAGTTCATTCGTATTCCCCTACGGAACGAAGTTGTGTCTGGTCTCAGACGGACGAGCGCGCGAAACGGGAGCAAGAAAGGCAATGCCCCGGAACTGCCGTCCGGGGCTGATCTTTCACGGTGATTAGGATTTGAGGATCTGCCGCGAGATCACCATCCGCTGGATCTCGCTGGTCCCTTCGCCGATCGTGCAGAGCTTCACATCGCGGTAAAACTTCTCGGCCGGATAGTCCTTGATGAACCCATAGCCGCCGTGGATCTGCACGCCTTCGTTGGCAACCTTCACCGCGACCTCGGACGTGTAGAGCTTGGCCATGGAAGACTCGAGCGTGGTCTTCCCGTTGTTGTCCTTCAGCCAGGCTGCACGCATGGTCAACAGCCGCGCCGCATCGATTTCCGTCGCCATGTCCGCGAGCTTCCACTGGATAGCCTGGAATTCGCTGATGGCCTTCCCGAACTGCTTTCGCTGCTTGCTGTATTTCAGCGAGGCTTCATAAGCGCCCTGCGCCATTCCGAGGCCGAGGGCGGCGATCGAGATGCGGCCACCGTCAAGAACGCGCATGGAATCCACGAACCCTTCCCCGACGTGCCCGACAAGGTTCTCCAACGGGATCTCGCAGTCCTCGAAGATCAGCTCCGACGTATCGCTGGCGCGCAGCCCGAGCTTGTTCTCCTTCTTGCCCGGACGAAAGCCTTTCGTGCCCTTCTCGACGATGAATGCCGAAAGCCCGTGCGTGCCGGCTGTCTTGTCGGTCACGGCTACCACCACGCACACGTCGGCGTAAGAACCATTGGTGATGAACGTCTTGGTGCCGTTCAGCACCCAACAATTACCTTTCTTCACGGCCGAGCAGCGCGCCCCACCCGCGTCCGAGCCGCTTCCGGGCTCCGTCAACCCCCAGGCCCCGATGAACTCTCCGGTTGCCAGTTTTGGGATGTACTTGCGCTTCTGTTCTTCGCTGCCGGCAATGAAGATATGGTTGGAGCAGAGAGAGGTGTGTGCGGCAACGATGATGCCGACGGAGCCATCCACCCGCGACAGTTCCTCGATCGCGGTGACGTACTCGACGTATCCCATGCCGGCGCCGCCGTACTCGGCCGGGAAGATGATCCCCATCAGGCCGAGGCGGCCGAGTTCCTTCACGATCTCAATGGGAAACCTTGCGGACTCGTCCCACTCCATCACGTGCGGGGCGATCTCCTGCTCGGCGAATTCGCGCACACTTTTCCGAAGCTGCTGCTGCTCTTCCGTGAACTGGAAGTCCAAGTTGTCCTCCAAGACAACGACCTAGTTTTTTGATGACTTGCGGGAACCTTCGTCCGGACACCACCCCCACGGTAGCGTCCCAGAGCGGAAAGAAAACAGGTGGTTATATCACAGAGAGAGGTTTCGGACGTTTCAAAGACGGCTTCGGAGGTCTCGAAAGACAGTTTCGACGCATTCCAACAGCGGACCGAAACCTTCTGAACCTCGGACCTACGTCCGGGCCAGCTCTTCGGCCTCCTGCTTCACGCGGCCGAACATATGCGCGATGCCGTCCAGCACAGGCTGCCGGGCGCGCTCCCCGAAGAGCGTGATCGGCATTCCCGAGAATTCCTGGATGGTACGCAGCTCGGTCGAATCCGTGGCAGGGTCGTACTTCAGGACGTAGACCTGCTCGCCCGTCACCCCGCTTCCCTTGCCTTTCAGGTGCACGAACACGGGCGGCTGCGCGTCAATCAACTCGGGCGTAAGCGTGAACGGCATGGGCTTCGTCACGCTGATCTCGAACTTCGCGCCCTTCGTCCACGGATCGCCACTGACCCACCGGGCGGACTTGATGGCCTGCGGATCCCATCGCGACCAGTTCTCGAGGTTTTCAAACACACGCCAGACAACGTCGGGCGTGGCGTTGATGGTGATGGAGTGTTCGAGTTTGAGGGACATGTTCTAGCTACCGGCTTCCAGCTGCCAGCCCGCGAAGATTTGCGCGAGCGATCGAACCTTTAGATGCAGATAGATGACGCTTCCGGATGCAGCTCAGCTGGAAGCTGGAGACTGGCAGCTGGCGGCTTTTGCGCACACAGCTTCCATCGCCCGCAGCGCCTCTTCGCAATCGGCGCGCGTCACATCGCAGTGCGTCACAAAACGAATTAGCTCCGGATTGACGGTTCCGGCGATCACGTTGCGCTCCTTCAGCTTCGTAGTGATGTCCGTGGAAGCCATGCCCGTGCCGGTGACGTCGAAGATCACGATGTTGGTCTGCACGGTTGAGAGGTCCAGCTTGATTCCGGGTATCTGCGCGAGGCCCTCGGCGAGGAAGCGCGCGTTCTCGTGGTCTTCGTGCAGCCGCGCGGGGCCCTTCTCCAGCGCGATCAGTCCCGCGGCGGCCAAAACGCCGGCTTGGCGCATTCCGCCGCCCAGGGCTTTGCGCGTCGAACGGGCAGCGGCGATGAAGTCCTTGCTGCCAACCAGCAGCGAACCTACGGGCGCGCCCAGTCCCTTGGACAGGCAGAACATCACGGAGTCGAACTTGCGCGTCAGCTCCGCCACCGGCTTGCCCAACGCCGCAGCAGCGTTGAACACCCGCGCGCCGTCGAGGTGTACGGGGATTCGGCGTTCGTGCGCACGGTCGCAGATGTCGTCCATCACTTCCGGCGGAGTGATCGTGCCGCCTGCCATGTTGTGCGTGTTTTCCAGCGAGATCAGTCCGGTCTGCGCGACGTAATAGATGTTCGGGGCGATCTTCGGCGCGATCAGATCCCAGCTCAACAAGCCTTGCGGCGCGGCAATCGGGCGCACGATGCAACCCGAGAACCAGCTCAGCATCGCCATCTCGTAGTTGAAGATGTGCCCGCGCTGTTCGCAGATGATTTCCTGCCCGGGACGCGTGTGCAGCTTGATCGCGATCTGGTTCCCCATGCTGCCGGTCGGCACGAACAGAGCGGCTTCGCGCCCGAAGATCTCCGCAGCCCGCGCCTCCAGCCGGTTCACCGTGGGGTCTTCGCCGTAAACGTCGTCGCCAAGCTCGGCGGCGGCCATGGCCCGGCGCATCTCCTCGGTGGGCAGGGTGACGGTGTCGGAGCGGAGGTCTATACGCCCCGGTGAGCGAGCGATCTTAGGATTTGCGCAAGGAATTCCCATGTGAATCCGAGTAGAGCTGTGAAATGAACCACCTGAAAGGTGGAAACGAAATTAGAACACAACGCTCGCTACGCACGGGCGGGCAATGCGATGAAGAGTGTGGCGCGGGCGTCCCGCCCGCGACTAATCGTGAACTCTTACCAGCTAGCGTCTCATACGAGCTAGCGAAGGATCGGCAACTTCGCCGTGGTCAGTCCCGGCTCAACATCCATGTGAATCGGGTCGAGCGGCGCTTCCTCGGTCAGGAAGCGTGCGAAGACCTCGTTGGAGAGCAGGCGTCCACGGTTCGTCAGCCGGACGAAGCCATCCTCCAGATCGAGCAGGCCCTCGCCGACCATCTGCGCGAGCGCTCCACGGAAGCGTTCGACCGAATCGATCCCGTACTCCTCGTGCATGCCGACGAGGTCCACGCCGCGATTGAGACGCAAACCCAGGAACCAGGCCTCTTCGATTGCGATCCGTCCATTGACCTTGGTTCCCGTGCGAGGCGCACCCGACAGCACTTGGTCCAGATCGTCGCTCGTCGCGAAACGCACCGCGGCGTGCGGAGATCCCGGCCGGCCCGCACGCAGCATGGAGTGCGCATCCACGCCGAAGCCGAGATAGGGCTGCCGCAGCCAGTACTTCAGGTTGTGACGCGATGCGAACACCGGGAACCCCTCGTCCGTGAGCTCGCCGCGGGCGAAGTTCGATATCTCGTATTGCGTGATGCCGGCGGCGTTCAAGGTCGAACAGGCTTGCTCGTAAAGATCTGCCGTGAGGTCGTCGTCGGGAACATGGTGGGCGTGGTATCGCGTTCCGCCGGCCATGAGTTCGCGGCCAAGTCGCGAGTCCTCATCCACCTCGAGCATGTAAACGCTCACATGCGGAACGCCCGCGGCAATCACCTGGTCGAGCGAGCAGGTCCACGACTCCCGCGTCTGGTAAGGCAATCCGGCGATGAGGTCCACGGTGAGATGGGTTATGCCCGCCTGCCGGAGGCGCCCGATGTCGGCCAGCGTGACCTCGCGCGTATGCAGCCGTCCTACCGAGCGCGATTCCTGATCGACGAACGACTGAACGCCTAGCGAAACCCGGTTCACGCCACAGCGCAACAGCGTCTGCACCAACTCAGGGGTTAGCGTCCCCGGCGCGCATTCGACGGTGATCTCCGCCTCCGGCTCGACATCGAAGTTGCGCCGAACCGCCGCGAACAGGCGTTCCAGCTGGTCGGGGGCCAGGACGCTGGGCGTTCCTCCGCCGAGGTAGATCGAGTCAGCCTGGCGAACGAAGTCACCACCCATCTTCCGCGCAAGTTCCTCCGCCCCATCCAGTTCGCGCTCGAGGTGCGCTACGTAGCGGTCGAAGTGTTCGCGCGAGAACACTCCCGAGGCAAAGTTGCAGAACGAGCACTTGGTCCGGCAGAACGGGACCGAGATGTACACCCCCAGCGGCATACATGTATTGAAATGCGGAAACCTGTAAAAGTCGAATCGGAAGAGCAAAGAACGGGTTGGATTTCCCATAGGGAGAAATCCTCGGCCATCGCGAGTGCCGGGTTTTCCCTTTTTCCGGCTTTCAAAGTAACGTGGCTCTATGGGAAAGCGGGTGGTGATCACCGGAATGGGCTGCATCAGCCCCAACGGCGTCGGGAACGAGGCGTTCTGCCGTGCCATTCTCGCCGGCAAAAGCGGCGTGCGCCGCATTACCCGGTTTGACCCGAGCGACCTGCCCGTCCAGATCGCCGGTGAGGTTGCGGACTTCGACGAACTCGCCTGGGTGGACGCCAAAGAGCGCAAGCACATCTCGCGTTGCGTGCCATTTGCAATCGCGGCGGCCGCCGAGGCCCTGGCCCATGCGGGTGTGGAACCCGCAAAACTCTCGCTCTCCGATCAGCGGGAGATCGGCGTGGTGCTTGGCACCGGCGGCGGAGCGCAGGACTTCAGCGAAGAGCAGTACAGGCTCTGGCTCGAAGGCAAGGTCAAGCAGGTCAGCCTCTTCTCCATCCCCAGCGGCACCATGGGCACGATGTCGAGCGAGGTCAGCATGCGCTTCGGCTTCCGGGGATTCAGCCACGTCGTCACCAGCGGCTGCACGTCGAGCACCGACGCGATCGGATACGCCGCGAAGGAGATCCGCGGCGGTTCCATCCCGGCGCTGGTTTGCGGAGGAGTCGACACGCCGCTCGCGTATGGAATCGTGAAGGGCTTCACGCTTATGAAGATCATGACGACCTCGTGGAACGATCGTCCCGAGCGGGCTTCGCGCCCATTCTCGGCCGACCGCGACGGCTTCGTCGTCTCCGAGGGAGCGTGGATGTTCGTGCTCGAAGAACTCGAACACGCCAGGGCGCGTGGGGCGCGCATCCTGGCCGAAGTCGCCGGGTACGGCTCGACCTGCGAGGCCTTCCATCGCGTACGCCTCCAGGAGTGCGGCGAGGAGCCCGCGCGAGCGATGCAGATGGCCATGGCGGATGCGGGCGTCAGCGCCGCGGACATCGACTACGCCAACCTGCACGGCACCTCCACGCAGCTCAACGACCGTATCGAGACTCGCGCACTGAAACTCGCGCTGGGCGAGGAGCGCGCCCGGCGGGTTCCCATGTCGGCCCTCAAGTCGCAGATCGGACATCCGCAGGGCGCCTGCGGGGCCGCCGGAGTCGCCGCTACGCTGGTCGCCATACAGCACTCGCAGGTTCCGCCGACGATCAATCTCGAAGCGCCGGACCCGGATTGCGACCTCGACTACGTGCCCGACGCCGGGCGCAAGGTCGAGATCGAACACGCGCTCTGTAACTGCATCGCGTTTGGGTCAAAAAACTCCGCGCTGGTGCTGCGAAAGATCTGACGAATCTGTTCACCTGCTCACCGTGTCACCGGTTCATCGGGATTGGTTCATCGGGCGATCGTGCCATCGGTAGATCGCATTGTTGGCACGGTGGCACGGTGAATCGGTGGCAAGATTCTCGGATGGAACGATGGCAAGGTGGATCGATAGATCTATCTTCGGATCAACCTGAGTCCTGCGGCAGACCTCAACCATCTAAAATAGCTCTGGATGGCTGCTGAAGAAGAAGTTCTAGGAAAAGCGTACGACAGCCGGCTGATGAAGCGGCTGCTCGGGTACCTGCGTCCGTACCGCTGGCAGGTCGTTGTAGCCCTTGCCGCGATCGTCCTCAAGGCGGCGGCGGACGTGGTTGGTCCCTACCTGACCAAGACGGCGGTGGACCGCTATCTCTCGCAGAGCGCCGGCCCCGGGCATTCCTACCTTGACCCGATTCTCAGCTCCGACCCCATGGTCGGCATCGCCCAGATCGGCGGCATGTACCTTGCGCTGCTGCTCGGCGGCTTCCTGCTGGAATTCACACAGACTTACCTCATGCAGTGGACGGGGCAGAAGGTCATGTTCGACCTTCGCAGCCAGCTGTACCGCCACACGCAGCGCATGAGCGTCGCCTTCTTCGATAAGAACCCCGTCGGACGCCTGGTCACGCGCGTCACCACAGACGTCGATGCGCTGAACGAAATGTTTACCTCGGGCGTGGTGTCCATCGTCGAAGACATTTTCGTGCTGGCCGGAATCATCATCATCATGCTCTCGATGAGCCCCAAGCTGGCGCTGATTGCCTTCGCCGTGCTTCCCATCATCTGGATCGCGACGATGATCTTCCGCAAGGCGGTGCGGGACAGTTACCGGCGCATTCGTACGGCCATCGCTCGCATCAACGCCTACCTCCAGGAACACGTCACGGGCATCATTCCGCTCCAGCTCTTCAACCGGGAGCGCCGCGCTTACGAGAAGTTCGAAGAGGTCAACGCGAGCCACATGTCGGCGTTCAAGGACGCCATCATGGCCTACGCGCTCTACTATCCGGTCGTCGAGACTCTCTCGGCCATCGCCATCGCCGGAGTGCTCTGGTATGGCGGTCACAAGGTCCTGGAAGGCGTCGTGACTATCGGCGTGCTGGTGGCCTTCATACAGTACGCGCAGCGCTTCTTCCGTCCGATCCAGGACCTCAGCGAAAAGTACAACATCCTCCAGTCCGCGATGGCCTCGGCCGAGCGCGTCTTCAAACTGCTCGACACCCAGCCCGACGTGGTCTCGCCGGCAAACCCCAGGCGTCCCGAAGGTCCCGGAAGGCTGGAGTTTGAGAACGTCTGGTTTGCCTATCGCAAGGTTCCGCCGCCGGATAACGCGGCGGCCGCGAAGGGAGAAGAAGCCGATCGCGCGGCGCACGCGGACGAGTGGGACTGGATTCTGCGCGACGTCTCCTTTGTGGTCGAACCCGGCGAGACGCTAGCCATCGTCGGACACACCGGCGCGGGCAAGACGACCATCATCTCGCTGCTGCTCCGGTTCTACGACGTGCAGCGCGGCGCGGTGAAGATCGATGGCGTCGACATCCGGGAGATGGACTTGCAGGAGTTGCGCCGCCGCTTCGGAGTCGTGCTCCAGGACCCGTTCCTGTTCTCCGGCACCATCGCCGACAACATACGGCTCGGCAGCGATATCGACGACCGGGTGATTGAGCGCGCGGCCGAAGAGGTCAACGTTGCCGACTTCATCCGGTCGCTGCCGGACGGCTTCCGCGAGAAGGTCGTCGAGCGCGGCAGCACGCTTTCCACCGGACAGAAGCAGCTGATCTCATTCGCGCGCGCGCTGGCGCACGACCCCAAGATCCTGATCCTCGACGAAGCCACCTCGAGCGTCGACACCGAGACCGAGTTCCGCGTTCGCGAGGCCCTGACGCGCATGGTCGAGGGCCGCACGTCGGTCATCATCGCCCACAGGCTCTCGACCATCCAGCGGGCCGACAAGATCCTGGTCATGCACAAGGGCAAGGTGCGCGAGATGGGTTCGCACCAGCAACTGCTCGCCCAGCGAGGCATCTACTACAAGCTCTACCAGCTGCAGTACAAGGACCAGGAAATCGGCGCACCAGCCCCAACGGCCGCCAGCGAACTGCACGCCGACTAGCAAGTGCGAAGGGTGAAGGGTGAAGTGCGAAGGGTGAGAGGTGCAGGGTGAAGTGAGGAGCCGTGGCAGACTTCTTGCTCACCTCGTCACTTCGTACTTCACACTTCGTACTTCTCACTTCTCACTTCGTACTTCTCACTTCACACTTTCTCCTTCTCACTTTCCACTTTTTACTTTCTACTTTCTCCTGGTGCCCAACCATCGCCCATTGCGCGTTCTGATCTCCGCCGGGGAGGCCTCCGGCGAGATGTACGGTGCCGCACTTCTGGAAGCCATGCGCCGCAAGTCTCCCGAGAGAGGCATCGCGGATGTCGAATGCTTCGGATTGGGCGGGCAGCGGATGCGAGAGGCCGGTTGCGACACCGTGGTGGACGCTCGCGACGTCGCCGTAGTCGGCCTGACGGAGGTCATCAGCAACCTTCCGAAAATCTATCGCGAGTTCCATAGCCTGCTCTCCGAGGTGGATCGCCGCAGGCCCGATGTCGCTGTGCTGATCGACTTCCCCGATTGGAATTTCCGTCTTGCTAAGGAGCTGCATCGCCGGGGCATTCCCGTCGTGTACTACGTGAGCCCGCAACTCTGGGCGTGGCGCAAGGGACGGCTGAAGCTCGTGCAGCGATACGTTTCCAAGATGCTGGTCATCTTCCCGTTCGAGCAGCAGTTCTATGCCTCGCACGGCGTTGCCGCCGAGTTCGTCGGGCATCCCCTGGCGGAGATGCAGCACCGCTGTTCCCGGGACGAACTGGCTCTCGGCTACGGCCTCGATGCGGTGAAGCCCTGGATTGCGCTGCTGCCCGGCAGCCGTCGCAAGGAACTCCGGCTGAATCTGCCCGGAGTGCTCGGAGCAGCAAGCAAGCTCGGCACGCGATACGAGTTCATCCTGCCGGTGGCCTCAACTCTCGACGCCGAGTGGGTCCGCGAGCAGATACGGCTGGCGCAGCAGCCGGATGGGCCTTCCGTCACCCTGGTTTCGGATGCGCGTGACGCCCTGGCGTCCTCACGCGCCGGGATCGTGGCCAGCGGCACCGCCACGGTCGAGGCTGCCGTGATCGGCACGCCCTTCGTCATGATCTACCGGGTTTCTGCGATGACCTACGCGCTCGGGAAGCGGCTGGTGAACGTACCCTTCTACGGGATGGTGAATCTAATCGCCGGGAGAGAAATCGTTCCGGAGTTCATCCAGCACGAGTTCACCGCCGAGCGAGTCGCCTCGGAGCTTCGGCAGTTGATCGCCGATGGAACCCGGCGGGAACAGATGATCGCCGACCTTGCGGAGGTTCGAGCGAAGCTGCGGGGCGGAGCCGCGGGCGCGGCAGCAGAGAACGCGGCGAGTGCGGTCTTCGAAACGGCGGCGAGTGTTGCCGTTCACAGCTCGGGATAACCGCCGGAACTCCCGCGTGATTTGGGGGTTATCTCACGTATCCCGGCAGAGCGCGAGTGCAGGAAGCGGTGAAGCCGGCACGGTTCACCGGCTCGGTTGACCTCTCAGGCACAGATTCAGAGTTGCGCATCTTTTGCCGGTAAGTTCACATCAACTACTATTTGTGCAACTCAGCAGGAGCACCTTCTCGATGAGAGCACGACGACCCCTGTGGCGTGCTGTACTGATCACGGTTGCCGTAACAGCAGCGTTGACGCTTGCGCTGCATGTTGGCGCGGCCGAAAGACCGCGCGTCGAAGTGACCGACTACACGATTGACGCCACCGTCAATCCGCAGGCACACAAGCTAGCCGCCCGGGCGAAGGTCACGTTCACGGCCCTGGAAGACCTCAGCACGGCCACCTTCGAGCTTCACAACGCGCTTCGCCCCACGCGCGTGTCCGACGCCAGCGGCAAGACGCTCGCGGTTGAGCGCGTGACGCAGGACAACACGGTGCGCGTAGCGCTTCCCGATGGAATGACGAAAGGACAGGCTTCGGCGCTCATCTTCGACTACGAAGGCTCGCTGACCTCGGCCGACGACAGTCCGGTGCAGGGCCTCAAGCTGGCCAGTATCGCAGACCCGATCACCTACCTGCTGTACGCGGGACGCTGGTTCCCGGTGGCCGGCTTCGGCACCGACCGCTTCACGGCGACGATCAACATCAACGTCCCCCAGGGCTACACGGTGATCGGCAGCGGAAGCGCCCCGGCCGCCGCGCCCGTCGCGCCCACAACAACGGGTGCGAACGGCACAACCCCGGACGGGGAGTCCGGGATTGCGGTCTCCGGTGAGCTGCCTTCGTTCGCCATGGGATTTCAGGCCTCCAAGCCCGCACAGCGCAACCGGCCGCGGGCCAAGGCTCCGGCAAAGACTGCGCCCGCGAAAGCTGCCGCTCCGCAGGCGCCTGCCGGCCCGGCGAAGCTGCCCAACTCCCGCACGTTCACCTTCAACTGGCAGCGCGCCAGCTTTCCGGGAACGATCATCATTGGCCGGTTCGAGCACACGCCCGTGAGCGAGGGCGGCTCGACCGTCAACGTCTATTTCACCGCCTCCAGGAAGAATCTCGCGCGCGAATACGGCGAGACGGCCTCGAAGGAGCTTGCGTACTTCACCACGCTCTACGGCGTGCCGATGTCGAACACGCTGAATATCGTTGAGTTGCCGGACGACACGGTTCCGTCCGCCTGGGCTCCGGAACTGGTTGCCCTGTCGGGCCGCGCCATCGGCAGCAAGCTCAACTACCGCCTGCTGGCGAACGGCGTTTCGCGGCAATGGTGGGGTGTCTCCGTCAGCCCCGCCTCGCGCAACGATTTCTGGATCACCGAAGGTGGCGCACGCTACAGCGAAGCGCGCTACGTCGAGCAGGCTGCCGGACGCGCCGCGCTGGAAGAAGCGGTGAAAGACATGTCGGTGGGCGCGCTCGCCTACGAGAGCGTGCCGCTTTCGCAGATTGGGACGATGGACCCGTTCGACCCGGTCTTTCAATCCATGGCCACCGACAAGGGCGGCATGGTGTTCCACATGCTGCGCTGGGCTCTGGGCGAACAAAAATACGACCAGACGATGCGGACGCTCTTCACCCAATACGCCGGCAAACCCGTGAGCATGGCCGATCTGCGCAGGGTGTCCGAACAGGCGCAGGGCGACCAGATGACGTGGTTCTTCTCGCAGTGGCTCGAGTCCACGGGCGCGCCTGAGTTCCAGAACAAGTACACGATCCTGCGCACGAACAAGGGCTTCCGCGTGGTCGGAGAAGTCGCCCAGGACCTCGACCTGTTCCGCATGCCGGTCGAACTTCGCATTGACACGGACGGACAAACCGAAACGAAGCGCATCGATGTCGTCGGCACGAATTCGCCCTACACAATCGAGACCTTTGGCAAACCGCGCCGCATCACCGTGGACCCCAACAACTGGGTGCTGAAGAACTCGCCGGAACTGAAAGTGCGTACGGCTATCCTGCGCGGCCAACAACTGGTGGCGCAGGGCAACCTCGCGGAGTCGCTGCGTGAGTTCCAGAAGTCGCTGGATGCCAACAAGAACAGCTCGCTGGCCCACTACCGCATCGCCGAGGTCTTCTACCTGCAGCGGAACTACCAGGCGGCGGCGAACGCCTACCGCGAGTCGCTCAACGGCGATGGCGAGCCGAAGTGGACCGAGGTCTGGAGTCACATTCAGCTCGGCAAGATCTTCGACGTCACCGGACAGCGCGAGCGCGCACTGAACGAGTACCGGCAGGCGATCCAGACGAACGACAACACGCAGGGCGCGCTGGAGGAAGCCCGGAAGTATCTCCAGGAGCCCTTCAAGCGCGAGGAGACGACGGCCAACCAGTGAGGCCGCAATACCGCCAAACCGCACGGCGGTCGCCGTGCGGTTTCTTATTGCCGCCGGAAGCGCAGTCCCGACAAACTGCGGGCGGCGTCGGCTTGCACGCCTCCCGACAGCACCAGAACCTGGAACACCTCTCCGATGCCCGCCGGGGTGACCAGGTGCTTCAACTGCAACATGCGCTTGGCGCGCTCCTGCGGCAGGCGGCACTCCTCCAACGCGTCGCCGAATTCATTCTGCTCGCCGATTCCCATGAGAAACGCCGCCTGCGTAAGCAGTGCATTGATGGACAGCCCGCAGCGCTCGGCCTCGGCCGCCAGCGCGGTAAAGTTCACGTGGGCGGTGATGTCCTGCTCGCCCGGGGCGGCGTACGGATCAGGACTGGCCTGGTGCGCGCGATACGTCATGATGGTGTCGAGATGGCGTCCCGCAAGCTGCTCATTGCGCGTGTAGCCATAGTCCACGAACACGCAGAAGCCGCGGCGTTCGCCGAACAACCCGGCAATCCTGCGAGTCCATTCCTGGGCGGCCAGGTTGGCCTCCACGCGCTGCCCTTCCGCGGGATGAACACTGTAACGATCAACGTACGCGAGCACCTCCGGACGCGCTGGCACAAAACGCTCCACAAAACGGCCGCCCTCGACATCGACCCGCACCTCGCCTTCGGAAGCGAGCACCTCGACCGGCAGCGCGTCGAAGAATTCGTTGGCAAACACCACCACGTTTTCGCAAAGCTCTTCCGCAGCGCGCTCCAGAGACTCATGGACGCTGGCTGCACCTCGCTCCACGTGCGGCTTCAGTCGCTCGGAGATGCGTGCGCACGAGTCCGGCGAAGTCTCCATGCAGCGATATCGAAGGGCTGCGGCAAACTCCGGAAACTTCTTCGTCGCCCAGTCGAGAACATCGGCCGCGAACAGCCCGCGTCCGGGCCCAAGCTCCACCAGGTCGAGTTGCGAGGGACAGCCCAGCGCGCGCCACATCTCGTCGAACTGCCGGCACAGGAGGCGTCCGAAGATGGCGTGAATGTCGGAGGAGGTGTAGAAGTCTCCGGCCCTGCCGAAGCGTTCCGCCGAGCGCATGTAGTAGCCCTCACGCGGATGGTAAAGACTGATGTCCATGTATCGGGAGAATGGGATGGGACCCTCCCGGCGAATCACTTCGGCGATGACCTCGCGCAGTGACATGCGGGCATTCTACCCGGCGGCGCTATCGAGCGCTCCCGAGGGAAAAACGAACGGCGGCGCGACCGCCGCCGTCTGCAATTCTTCGACCGACTACTTCTTTTCGGTGGCCATAGCCGACTTCTCGCGTTGCGCGAGGATGTCGGGATACTCATAGACGCCGCGTCCGACCTTGCGTCCCAAGCGGCCCTCCTCGACGTACCGCTCCATCAGCGGACACGGACGGAACTTCTCGCCCAGGGTCGAGTGCAGGTACTTGAGAATGCTCAGTCGCGTGTCGAGGCCGACGAGGTCCACCATCTCGAACGGCCCCATGGGATGGTTGAGTCCGAGTTTGAGCGCCTTGTCGATGTCTTCGGCGGAAGCGATTCCCGCCTCGAGCATGTAGAACGCCTCGTTGCCGATCATGGCGTTGATGCGGCTGGTGATGAAGCCGGGCGCTTCGTTGATCACCACCGTCTCTTTGCCCATGCGCTTCCCGACCTCGACGGCGGTCGCGAGCGTGTCGTTGTCGGTCTTTGCCGCCCGCACGATCTCGATGAGCTTCATCTTGTGTACGGGATTGAAGAAGTGCATTCCGACGATCTTCTCGGGCCGCTCCGTGACCGCCGCGATCTCGGTGACCGAGAGCGAAGAGGTATTCGTCGCCAGCACGGTTCCCGGACGGCACACGCGATCGAGGATGCGGAAGATCTCCTCTTTCGAGTCGAACTCCTCGGGCACCGCCTCGATCACCAGATCGGCCTCGCGGGCGGCGTCTTCGACAGAACTCGCGTATTCCAGCCGCGACAGGGCAGCTTCGGCATCGGACGGGCTTATCTTGCCGAGTTCGACTGCCTTGCCGAGGTTCCCGCGGATTTCGTTTTCAGCCCTGCGCAGGCTCGCCGGAAGAATGTCTTCGAGGATGGTGCGAAATCCGCCCAGCGCGGCGACATGGGCGATTCCGCGTCCCATGATGCCGCCCCCAATGACAGCTATGGTGCGGATCTCAGGCATCGCCCTTCTCAAGCTGGTCCATCAGCTTCGCGTAACTCGGATTGGCGTTGCGCATGTATTCCGCCAGTTTCTTCTTCTCTTCCTCGGAGATGAAGGTGCTGCCGGCGACGATGCGGCGCAGGGTGGCGGAAATGTCGTCAACGTAGTTCATCATCCGGATGAGTTCCCCGGTAGCTGCCATGATTGCCTCCGATTGCGATGTGAAAGTCTGCCCGGCCCTCGGACAGCTACGGCTTGCGGGCCAACTTCACATGGATGCTGAAAAGCGCGGCCCGGCAACCAGCTATTTTCTTCGCCGTGGCCGATTTCGTCAAAGCCGCCCCGTGGCCGACGTGCGCTAGGATGTTCGTCATGCTTCGAGACAAGAACCTCATCCCGCTCTCGCACCAGCATCAACATGCGCTCGGGCTGTGCGTCTTGATCCAGCGCGCGCTGGACGGCACGGCCCCCGACCTGCCCCAGCTCCAGAGCGAAATCGAAACCGCGTGGGTCCAGGAAATCTCGTTGCACTTCGAAGCCGAGGAGGCTCACCTGTTTCCGGCGGCGCGTCAGGTCGGGCTTCAGACGCTCGTCGCGGAACTCATCGCCGAGCATCAGGCGCTGCGAAAGGCGTTTGAAACCGCAGGGGCGCGGGCCATGAGTTCCGGACAGATGCGCGACTTCGCCGCGCAGCTCAGCGCCCATGTCCGAAAAGAGGAGCGGCAACTTTTCGAGGAATGCCAGGCCCGCATGGACCCCGCAATCTTGGGGGCGGTCGGGGCCGCGCTCGAGGCCTGCTTCGCGACGCACTAGGCGGGTGGAAGCGGCCAGCGCCTCCTCTCCGGGTGACCTGCCCCTCTCACCACAGTCCGCTCGCCTGCATCTAAGCGGTTGGCCACTTCGCTCCGTGGGGCGCGGTGGAGGTCTGCGTACCGCTCCAACCGACGATGCACACCGAATCCACTCTGCTGTCAACGGAAGCTGCCGGCATTTCAGAATGCCTCGACCGGTTGAGTTCATCCCGCTCGCTGCGCCGGCCCGCTTCCACATACCGCTTTCAGTTCAACCGTCAGTTCCGGTTCGTGGATGCCACCGGGCTCGTCCCATACCTCGATCAGCTCGGCGTCGGCACCTGTTATGCCTCTCCGATCCTGATGGCGCGCGCCGGCAGCATGCACGGCTACGACATCGTTGACCACGCCAGGATCAACCCCGAAATCGGCACCGAGGAGGAATTCCAGGCCCTTGTCGAGGCCCTGCACTCGCGAGGCATGACGCTGATCGTCGATGTCGTTCCAAACCACATGGGAGTCGGGTTCGGGACCAATCCCTGGTGGCAGGACGTGCTGCGGAACGGGCGCGCTTCGAAGTTCGCAAATTATTTTGATATCGACTGGGACCCGCTCAAGCCCGAGCTGCGCAATAAGGTGCTGCTGCCGATCCTCGGCAACCAGTACGGGCAGGAGCTTGAAGACGGGCGACTGAAGCTGGTGTACCGCGACGGAGACTTCCGGGTCGAGTACTACGACAAGGTCCTGCCGATCGATCCCCAGTCGATCTCGATGATCTTCCGTTCGTGGGGAAACATAGAGCCGGCTGACGACGAAGCCACCGAGCTGCTTGGGTTGCTGGCTGCCTTCGACAGCCTTCCCCCTCACCACACGGACGACCCTGAGCGCGCCACCAAGCGCCAGCACGGATTGCCGTTCCTGAAACAGCGGTTCGCGGAGCTGGTGGAGCGTTCGCCCAAGGTCCGCGAGCACCTCCATCGCGCCCTGGAAAACATCAAGGGGCAGCCCGGCGACCCGCGCAGCTTCGACGCCCTGCACGCATTGCTGGAAGCGCAGCCCTACCGGCTGGCACATTGGCGCGTGTCCGCCGAAGAGATCAACTTCCGTCGATTCTTCGACATCAACGACCTCGTTGGCCTGCGGATGGAAGACCCGCAGGTATTTGCCGCCACCCAGACGCTGATCCGGCGCTTGCTGGCCAACGGGTCGGTGAGCGGGTTGCGCATCGACCATCCCGACGGCTTGTTCAATCCTCCGCAGTACTTCACGCGCCTGCAAATGCTGTATGCGGCCAGCCAGTGCTACGGCGAGACGCCGGTCCCGCCGCTGGCCGAAAACGGCATCGAGCTGGAGATGCAGATGGCGTTCGGCCGGCGCGATTGGCGCGGCAAGCTGCCCCCGCTGTACGTCGTGGTGGAAAAAATCCTGGAGCCGGGCGAGGAACTGCCGCGCGATTGGAGCGTCGATGGGACGGTCGGCTATGAGTTCGCGAATCTCGTCACGAACCTTTTCATCGACTCACGCGCGAAGAAGACTTTCACGAACCTCTATGAACGCTTCATTGGGCAATCGTTCGACATCGATGGCCTGATCTACCAGAGCAAGAAGCTGATCATGCACTCGGCGCTCTCGAGCGAGGTGAACGTCCTCGGACACATGCTCGACGAAATCTCGTCGCTCGACCGCCGCGCCCGCGATTTCACCCGCAAGTCGCTGCGCGACGCCATCCGCGAGGCCATCGCGTGTTTCCCCGTGTACCGAACGTACATCGACGAGCGCGGCAATATCAGCGAGCGTGACCGCCGCTATATCGACCAGGCGATCGCGCGGGCGATGCGCAGGAACGGCTCGATGCCGAAGGCGGTGTTCGAGTTCCTGCACGACATCCTGCTGCTGCGCGGCAACGACGGCGGCAAGCCCGTCCACGGCTACCGCAAGCAACTCTACTTCACGTTGAAGTTCCAGCAGCTGACCGGCCCGGTGATGGCCAAAGGGCTGGAGGACACCGTTTGCTACGTGTACAACCGCTTCGTCGCCGTGAACGAGGTGGGTGGGTCGCCCCATGAGTTCGGCATCGGCATGGAGGGCTTCCACCATGCGATGGCCAGGCGAGCGGCGGATTGGCCGTACGCGATGCTTGCTACTTCGACGCATGACACGAAACGAAGCGAAGACGTGCGGATGAGACTCGCCGTGCTCAGCGAGATGCCGCGCCTCTGGGCGGCGAACGTGATGCGCTGGCGGCGGATCAACAAGCAGCGCAAGCGCACCATCAGCGACGGCCGCCTCGTCCCCGACCCCAACGAGGAGTACCTGCTGTACCAGACGCTGGTCGGCACCTGGCCACTGCCCGGCGCCGTCGCGCCGTCGCAGGGAGTCCCGGGCGAGAATACCCCCGCGCAGGGAGCATCCTTCGCGCTGACCGGCGAGCAGCGCGCGGAATACACGAGCCGCATACAGCAGTACATGACGAAGGCGGTCCACGAGGCCAAGGCGAACCTGAGCTGGATCAACGACAACCCCGAATACGTGGAGGCGCTCCGGAAGTTCATCGCGAAAATCCTCGAGCCCGGCTCGGAGAGCAAACCGAACAGCTTCATCCGCACGATGCAGGAGTTCGTGCCGCGCGTGGCCTTCTTCGGCATACTGAACTCAATGTCGCAGACGTTGCTGAAGCTTACCCTTCCCGGCGTGCCCGACGTGTACCAGGGGCAGGAACTGCTCGACTTCAGCCTCGTCGATCCGGACAACCGCCGCCCCGTGGACTACTCGCTGCGGCAACGATGCCTGGATCAGTTCGCGAACCTCGATGGTGCGTCCTACTTGCCGTCTCTCGCCGGGATGTTGCACGACTGGGCCGACGGACGCCTGAAGCTGTGGGTGACGCATCGCGCCCTGCGCGCACGCCGCGAACATCTCGAGCTGTTCCAGGACGGCTCGTACGTGCCGCTGCGCGCCAACCATGACCGCGAGCGCCACGCCGTCGCCTTCGCCCGCACTCACGCCACGGGGAAGGCCGTCACGGTGGTCCCCCGGTTTTCATTCACATTGATGAATGGAGAGCTGGCCGCGCCACTCGGAGAGGCCTGGGGCGAAGCGGGCGTGGAACTTCCGCCGGAGTTCGGCTCCTCAGAGTTCGTGAACACGCTCACGGGCGAGCGCATCTCGGCCAGCGGCGGGCGCCTGCTATGCCGCGAAGTATTCCGCAGCTTCCCCCTGGCGCTGCTGATGCAAGTGTGACGGGATGCGGTCCGACACCTCCGCCAGCAGCGCAAGCTTCCGCGCCAGCTCGGCGGTGAGCGCGTCCGGCGCACAGCGCCACGACCAGTTTCCGGAGCTTTGGCTGGGAACGTTCATTCGCGCCTCGGAACCAAGCCCGAGCACATCCTGCAACTGCACGACGCTGAGGTTGGCGATGGAGCCCTCGGCGGCGCGGATCATCGCCCAGTGCATGCCGTCCGTCGCGTCGCCGAGGTACGAGCCGACGTGACGGCGCTCGTGCTCGCCTATGCTCTTCCACCATCCCAGCGTGGTGTCGTTGTCGTGAGTGCCGGTATAGACAACCGTATTGCGCTCGTACCTGTGCGGCAGGTAGATGTGAGCACCCGGATCTCCGAACCCGAATTGCAAGACGCGCATGCCCGGGATGTTCAAGCGCTCGCGCAATGCATGCACGTCCGGCGTAATCAGGCCCAGGTCCTCGGCGATGAACGGCAGGTCGCCGAAGCGCTCCCGTAACACGCGGAAGAGATCGTCCTTCGGCCCATCCACCCAGCGTCCGTGGACTGCCGTCGGTTGGTGGGCGGGAATCTCCCAATACTGTTGGAATCCGCGGAAGTGATCGAGGCGAATGATGTCGCAGGTGTAGAGACTCCAGCGGATGCGGTCCACCCACCAGTCGTACCCGCGATCGCGCAGCACATCCCAGCGGTAGATCGGATTCCCCCAGCGCTGTCCCTCGGCGGAGAAGGCGTCGGGCGGAACGCCGGCCACGACCTCGGGCTCCAGCTCGCGCAGGCGGAAGATGTCCGGATGCGTCCACACGTCGGCGCTGTCATAGCTGACGAAGATGGCGACGTCTCCGATAATGCGGATGCCCAGCTGCCGGCATCGCGAGCGCAGCGCCCGCCACTGCTCGAAAAAAGCGAACTGGAGGAAACGAGCGACCATCAGCTCGGCTGCAAGTTCTTCGCGGACACGCCCGATGGCCTCGGGCCGCCGGTGCGCCAGCTCCGAGGGCCAGCGGTTCCAGCTCTCATTGTTGTAACGTTGGCGCAGGGCGTCGAAGAGGACGAAATCCTCCAGCCACCATCCGTTCTCCCAGCAGAACTTCTCGAACCGCGCGCGGTCTTCGCCCTGGGCGCTGCGCAGGAACTGCTGCGCCGCTTCCACCAGCAGCGGCACTTTCATGGACGTAACGCGCTGGTAGTCCACAGGCCCTGCGCCGTCCGGCAGTGAGCGGACGCGCTCGCGCGAAATCAGTCCACGCTCGGCCAGCCGGTCGAGGCTGATCATCAGCACGTTCCCGGCGAAGGCCGAGGTCGAAGAATAGGGCGAGTTGCCGATTCCCACCGGTTGCAGCGGCAGCACCTGCCACAGCGTCTGCCTGCCCGCGGCCAGCCAGTCGAGGAACTCGTAAGCCTTCGGACCGAGGTCACCGATGCCGCCGGGCGACGGGAGAGAAGTTGGATGAAGAAGGATTCCAGATGCACGTTCGCTGATCATGTAATGTGTGGTTGAACCGGAGCCGGATGCGAATAGACTCGCTGCACGGTCGCTCCCGTGAGGGCGTTGTTCTCAGACTACCACGGCACTCCGGCGCGGTCCGGTGGCGGTTGAGACACATGCGGCGACAGTTCACGCCAGCGGCTGGTTGCGGTTGGCGCGCGTGCGGCGTGCGACCTTGAAGTAGGCCGTCTTTGCCTCTGCGCTGCGCGAGAACCGTCGCGACAGCAGCGCGCGAAGATACCGCTTGTGGAGCTTGCCGGCGAGAAAGGCTTCGTAGATCTGCGTCCCGAGCAGGCGTCCAAGCCATCCGGTCGCTAATTCGAAGGCCTCGCCCGAGTAGTGGCGGCCTTCGACAATCAGTTCCGGGACCTCGCGGTACCGACGCGCATTGCACTCGTAATCCCTGTGCAGCACGACGAAGTCCAGCATGCGGGCGGCCTCGGGAGCAGGAGCATCGTCGTCCGCCACCCGCGCGTACTCGGCGAACAGATCGGACTCATGCCAGGCGTCGCGCGTGGGACACAGAATGCGGCTGCCGACGTAAGCAGCGGCGCGATCCATGCAAGCGGCGTAGAACCGGTCCTCGCACGAGAGCAGTTCCCGCGGAGGCTTTCCCACATCTCCGCGCTGGAGGGTCTGGACGAATCTCGCGGCCTCCTCCGCGGCCGACGCAAGATCGTACTGCGCGACCAGCAGCAGGTTGAAGCGCTGGACGTACGCACAACCGCCGCGCTGGAGCCGTCCCAGGGCGGCGCGCACCTCCTCGTCGCTGGCGCGACGGCGCTTCAGAACACGGCGAAGCTGTTCGATGGAACCGCGGCTGCACACCTCGGGAAGCGTGTCGTACAGGCAGCTCGTCAGCGAGTTTGTCGAGGCCGAGAACACGTCGAAATTCAGGAACATTGCCAGTGCGTCGATCAGGCCGTGAAAGCTCGGCCGATAGTCGGGGCCGCCCCTGCGCTCCTGCTTCCACCGCTCGATGCAATGCCGGTAGCTCTCATATTTCTCGAGCGGAGTGGCGGTGAAGGCACAGACCACGCCGGGCCGCACGCGCACGGTTCGCACAGGCTCTCCCGGCTCTCCTGCCGCCTGCCAGTAGAGTGCGTCCACGTTCTGAAGAACCGTGAGCACATCGAATCGCGGGACGCGCGCGCGAATCAGCGCCGGCAGGTGTTGCGGCGCAAGGTGAGATTCCCCGAAAAGCACGACGACCGCCGCCTCAGGGTGCGAGGCGTGGATCTCGCCCACCCTCTCGGCAGCATGACGGTCGCGGATCGATATCCGCCGCAGATCGCCGCGAGCCGTCGCATCGAGCCCGTAGAGCAGAGCACCCGCTTGCCGCGCACGTGTCAGCAGGCGGTAGAAGGGCTGCCAGTCGTAACCCCATGCGGTGTCGAACCGGAGCCGCTCGCGCAGTTCCCGTTCGCCGGTGACGCCCCGCTGCCAGTCGTCCAAAATGTGCTGATCGCGCGAGAATACGCACTCGACCCCGAGCACAACCTGGCGTCCGGAGGCGGCGATGCGCTCGACAACCTCGGCGGCAAACTGTTGCGATTTGGGCAGCGCGTGATAGTCGCCGACGAGGACGAAGTCGGCGGCCAGCAGCATCTGCTCGTAGGCCAGCCGGTCCAGCACAGCTTCGTAAGCCTGGAAGGCATCATTGAATTCGCGCAGGTACTTCCGCCGTCCGTACGGGTCTGCCGCGCGAATCTCGCGCTCGACGTGGGTAAGCGCGTGCAGTTGGGCCGCGCTCCGCCTTAGCCGGAGCCTCGAAGCTGTGGACATAAAGGGACCCGCAGCCCGCATCCCTGGGGACGCAAGCTGATCTTGTTGCTCTACGCTCAGGGGAACATCTACTCTTGTAGGTTCGATGCAAACGGAACCAAGTACAGTGCAGCGCACTCTGACGGTGGCGATTACTGGCGCGAGCGGATCCATGTTCGCGCGTGAGCTGCTGCGGATTGTCGAGGCCGACCCGCGCGTTGGCCTTGTCAACCTGGTCTGCTCAGACAACGCCCTGCGGGTCATCGCCGAAGAGTTGAAGTTCAGCGGCCGCACCAACCTGGTCAGCCAGCTGCTCGGACGAGAGAGCGCCAAGGTTCAGCAGCAGAACAACTCGGACATCGGAGCGAACATTGCAAGCGGCTCCTACCCCACGGACGCCATGGTCGTGCTGCCCTGCTCGATGGGAACCCTGGCGAAGATCGCGAACGGGCTGGCAACTCAGCTCATCGAGCGCGCGGCCGACGTCTGCCTCAAGGAGCGCAAGCCGCTGGTACTCTGCGTCCGGGAGACGCCGCTCAACAAGGTCCACCTCCGCAACATGACCTTGGCGGCCGATGCCGGGGCGACCATCTACCCTCTTATTCCAACCTTCTACAACCTGCCCAACGGACTGGAAGAGATGGCGCGCGAGTTCGCCAACCGCGTGCTGAAACACATAGGACTCCCGCAGCCCGGCGCGTACACCTGGAAACCCGATCGGTCCTGAGTTGCCGGACGGAAGTTTGCATGTAGTTGTATGGAAAGATGTTAATCAGTTTGACAACACTTCCGGCGGCCGGTACTATGGCTTCACACTGGAGAGGAGGTGGTCCGATGTCAAAAAGTTCAGACTGTAGCAGACATAACGTGATCAGTGAGGTGGCTGAGGCTTAGGGCGGTTTCGCTCTAGCATCTCGCCAGATTTCCGGAAGCACACGGGATCTGCCGCTGGGCAACGCTGAAGCGCAGGTGGCGTCGATGACGCAAACTGCGCCGGAGTGACCCCGCCTCAGGCCAATCCCAACAGCTTACCGACGCCCCGCGGCGCTACACTGCGGGGCGTTTCGCTTTTGGGACCAGTGTGCTGAATCTGTCCGGCAGGAATGAGCGCTGAACCGGGGTTCACACCCGGGCGAGCGCCTTGCGGATGACGCTGGCCGTGGCCTCGCGGACGCCCAGCGATGCGAGTTCCTCGACCCGTACCCAGCGGACCTCGCTAACGTCGCTGCCCGCCACGGCTTCGGCAGAGTCGCTGGAACAGTGAAAGTCTATGAGCACGTAGTGGTACTGTGTCCGCCCCCGAGGGTCGGGGAAGATGCTGTCGAATACCTCCAGCACCTCGCCCACCTCAACCCTGAGCCCGGTTTCTTCCAGGACCTCGCGTGCGATTCCCTCGCGCAATTTCTCCCCAAGTTCGAGAACGCCCCCCGGTATGGACCATTCGCCCTTCAGCGGTTCGGTCGCACGACGCACCAGCAGGGCGCGGCCGCGGTTGACGACCACGGCGCCCACTCCCACGATCGGACGGTCTGGGTACTCTCGCTGCATGCCGTAATGAAAATCCAAGTCGGGGTACTCGTCGACGCACCGCCGCGCTAAGCGCTCGGCTCCTCCAAGGTATATACCTTCCGCGACCCTGGATAGTTTATCGCCCGGCTCTGCGCATCCAAGATCAGGAAGCAGTTTGGCGCGTCCAACTCGCGTTCCCTGAAGCGCGAGGAACTCGTCGTGCCAGTGCCGTTGCCATGGCTCTTGAGGAATACCGCCGCAAGCGTCACTTCGAACGCACGCCCGAGCCTCCACCGAAGGTGGAGTCGAAGAACCTGCACCGGTTCGTCATCCAGAAGCACAGGGCCTCGCACTTGCACTACGACTTCCGCCTGGAGATGGAAGGCGTTCTGAAGTCGTGGGCCGTGCCGAAGGGGCCCTCGCTCGACCCGGCCGATAAGCGGCTCGCGATGCAGGTGGAAGACCATCCCGTTTCGTACTTCCACTTCGAAGGCATCATCCCTCCCGGCAACTACGGCGCCGGCACGGTCATGGTGTGGGACACGGGCACGTGGGAGCCGGTGACCTCCGGCGGAGAGCCCTACCCGGAGGCCGAGGCAGCTCGCGCCGCCAGCGAGATGCTGAAGAAAGGCGACCTGAAGTTCCGGCTCAACGGCGAGAAACTCCAGGGGTCGTTCGTGCTGGCGAAGATGAAATCGCGGCGGCCGGGCAGCAAGGGAACCGAGTGGCTCCTCATCAAGCACCGCGACGACACCGTTCAGCCGGGGTTCGACATCGACAACTATGATTTTTCGGTGCTCACCAACCGGTCGCTCGAAGAGATCGCGGCGGACGAAGGTTCGGAGGAATGGGAGAGCAATCGCAAGGCGGCCCCGGCTAAAGGCAAGGACGCCTGGCTGGCCGACGCCATTGCGAAGCACGACCAGGCGACAGAGCGCGTCACCACAGAGGACACAGAGAGCACAGAGAAAACTAAGGCAAAGAAATCAAAGTCAGTGGCCGCACCCAACGCCGCAAGCGCAAAGGCCGCAGCCAACAAGAACACCAGCAAAACAAACTCTGTGTCCTCCGTGTCCTCTTTGGTGAGTACTCTCAAAGGCGCGGACACCACAGAGAACACAGAGAGCACGGAGAAAACTAAGGCGAAAAAATCAAAGTCAGTGACCGCAAGCGCAAAGGCCGCAGCCAAAAAGAAGACCAGCAAAACAGACTCTGTGTCCTCCGTGTCCTCTGTTGTGAGTACTCTCAAAGGTGCGGAAGCCACGAGTATGCCGCGCTCGATCAGCCCCATGCTGGCGACACTGGTGGACGAGCCATTCAACGGCAAAGATTGGCTCTACGAGATCAAGTGGGACGGCTATCGCGCCGTTGCATTCATCCAGGAAGGCAAGGTCCGTCTCGTCTCGCGCAATCAGAACGATCTGACCTCGGCCTATCCTGAGTTGCAGGGCCTCGCCGAGAACATCCGCGGGCTTCAGGCCATCCTCGACGGCGAAGTCTGCGCGCTTGACGAAAACGGACGCGCCAGCTTCAGCCTGATGCAGCAGCGCACCGGAATCGGCGAAGGAGGACGGAACGTACGCATCAGCCGTCCCGACGTCCCCATCGTTTTCTACGTCTTCGACCTGCTCTACCTGGACGGCTATTCCCTGCTGCGCGTGAATCTGGAGGAGCGCAAGCGGCTGCTCAGCCAGATACTCCTGGCGAGCGATCTCGTCCGTTACTCCGAGCACTTCGACAACGGCATGCATCTGTACGCGGCTGCCTCGCAGCAGCAACTCGAGGGCATCGTGGCCAAGCGTCGCACATCCTGCTACGTGCAGAAGCGCAGCAGCGACTGGCTGAAGATGAAGATCACGCAGACGCTGGAGTGCGTCATCGGCGGCTACACGGACCCGCGCGGCAGCCGCGAACACTTCGGCTCTATTGTGCTCGGACTGTATGACGGCCACGGACGCCTGATCCCGGTGGGTCAGGCCGGCAGCGGGTTCACCCAGCGAAGCCACGCCGACATGTGGAAGCTGCTGAAAGAGCGCGAGGTCGCGCGCAGTCCCTTCTCCGGCAAGGTGGATTCCCCGCGCCGCGTCCACTACGTGCGCCCGGAACTGGTCGCTCAGATCAAGTTCGTCGAATGGACGCACGAGGGCAACAGTGGAGCGGTGAAAATGCGCGCCCCTGTGTTCTTAGGACTGCGGCAGGACAAGAAGCCGGAAGAGTGCCGCTTCGAGAGTGCCGTGCCCGCCGTCGAGGTCGCGTGAGCAATCGGGAAATTGGAAAACGTAAAATCGGAAAAAGTGATCGAAACCGGAAAAACGGACCGTTCTGTTTTTCGTTTCTCCGACTTTCCGATTTTCCTTTTTCGGATTCTTCTTTTCTCTACCGGATATCTTTCATCGCCAGCACCGTGCCGTAATCCTCACCCGCAGGCGGCACCGCGCGCGCGACCATCTGGTCGAAGGCGGTGCGCAGTTCCGGATGCTGGTTCACAAGCGCGCTCATCAGCGACGTGTTGTCCATGAACGTCTGCGAAGTGTTCGACACGTCGGGCACCTGGTGTTTGACGATCAGCGTCAGCTTCCCCTGGTCGATCAGCGGGAAGATCTGCGTGATCTGGTACGTCTTCTTGCCCGTGTTGTACGAGGCCGGTGTGTTGCCGTTTGGAATCTCCGGCGCAGGCACGGACTGGAGCGCCGTGCTCACGCGATCGAGGTTCAGGGTGCTCATGAAATCCACTGGCGCGAGGAAATTCCACACCTGGTAGAAGTACAGGTAAGCCGCCAGGTTCTTGCCCTGGTTCTTGAAGGCGACAGCCTCTTTCCAGAACTGCTGCCAGTCCTTGCCCTTGACCGTCGTAGGCTTGAGGTAGAAGCCTGCGAGCTTCCACTGGCCCGCCTGTTGCTGAAGGATTTGCGTCAGCATGTACGGGCCCTTCGCGCTCTGCACGGTCTGCACGACCATCGCGTACCTGCCCGGCTGCATGCCTGGGATA
>DASPLH010000066.1:0-14192 GCA_035627675.1 Clostridia bacterium | reverse complement strand
CCACGGTCTTCGCTGCCGATCCGGCGCCGAGTTCGATCACGCTCAACGGCGGACCTGCGGCGCCGATCATCTCGCCGGCGTGGTCCTCGAATATCTGTCTCTCGCAGCCTGTCAGGTAGTACTCGGGCAGTTCCGTAATCTGCTCGAACAGCTCTGACCCCCGGCTGTCGTAGAAGAGCTTCGGCGGCAGGCTCTTCGGTGTGGCAGTGAGCCCCGCGCGCACGTCGTCGGCGATGACAGCGGTTGGGGTCGTCCGGGCCGAGGTCGTCTTAGTCGCGTTCATCCGAGGCCACCCTGATTCCAGTGAACTGCCACCGCGCCTGTGGCGGGAAGAAGTTACGGTACGACGCCCGTATGTGCGATTCCGGAGTCGCGCATGAACCTCCTCGCAGCACGAACTGGTTGCACATGAACTTGCCGTTGTATTCGCCGACGGCTCCGGCCGCGGTCGCGAACCCGGGATAGGCAACGTACGGGCTCGCCGTCCACTCCCAGACGTCGCCGAACATCGCGCGCAATCCGTTGCCGGGTTCGGACGGGCGCGGGTGGAAACGCCGGGACTCGGCGAAGTTCCCCTCGATCCTTACCCTGCTCGCGGAGACTTCCCATTCGGCTTCGAGCGGCAACCGCGCTCCGCGCCAGCGGGCGTACGCGTCGGCCTCGTAGTAGCTCACGTGACACACCGGTTCGGCCATCTCCAACTCGCGCACGCCATTCACGGTGAACACGCGCCAGTCGCGGCCTTCACGCTCCCAGTACAGCGGCGAATCCCAACCCAACTGGGTCGCGGCATCCCAGCCGTCGGAGAGCCACAGCTCCGCGCGCCTGTATCCGCCATCCTCCATGAACGCCAGGTACTCGCCGTTCGTGACCGTGCGCGTCGCGAGTCGAAAGGGCTGCAACAGCACTTCGTGCCGGGGACACTCATTGTCAAAAGCAAATGTCTCGCCGGAGTGGCCCACGGCCTCGATGCCTCCGCCGAAGCTGACCCAGCCCTGTGGCGCGGAATCACGATGTTCGGCCTCGGGAGCGGCAGGCTGCATGTAGGCGGGACGCAGGGGCTGGCACCAGAAGGCGTGCTTGATGTCGGTAACGATCAGTTCCTGGTGTTGTTGCTCGTGGTGGATGCCCAGCGTCGCCGTTGCAACCACCGAAGCGTCAGCCTCGCCGCTCAACACGCGCGACATCGCTGCATCCACGTGTTGACGGTACGCGTAAACCGATTCGAGCGACGGACGCGAGAATGTTCCCCGCTGCCCGCGTTGCGGGTGCTTCCCGAGTCGCTTGTAGTAGGAGTTGAAGACCCAGTCGAAGTCAGCGTGGAACTCTTTGTACCAGCCGAAGCGCCTGAGCACGAACGTCTCGAAGAACCAGGTCGTATGCGCCAGATGCCACTTCGTCGGGCTGGCGTCCGGCATCGACTGCACCATCTGGTCTTCCGCCGTAAGTGGACGCGCCAATTCTTCGCTGGCACGGCGAACGGAGCGGTAAGCCTCAAGCAGATGTAAGCCCGCAGCTGTCGCGAGCCTCGAGGAAGACATCGGGGCACACCTCTCCGTCGTTGGATGCAGGCTCCGGAATCCGGCTTCAGATTGTGTTTGTATCCGGGCGGCGGCAACAAAAGTGCAAACAGAAAGGGGCGCCACTTTCGGTGGAGCCCCTTGCCGGTCCAAACGACTAAGCGCTTATCTGCCCATGGATTCCCTGGCCTGCCTGACTACGTTCTCCACGGTGAACCCAAACTGCTTGAAGAGGTCCTTCAGCGGAGCGGAGGCGCCGAAGTCGGAGCGCGCAATCACGCGTCCCTTGCTGCCGACGTATTCCGACCAGCCCAGATCGGTTCCCGCCTCAACCGCCACGCGGGCTTCCACCGCCTTCGGCAGCACCGACTCGCGGTACTCTTCAGTTTGCTTTTCGAAGAGTTCCCACGACGGCATGCTGACGACCCGCGATTTCACGCCGTCGGCTACGAGCTGCTCGTGCGCTCCAAGGCAGAGTTGCACCTCCGACCCGGTGCCGATCAGGATCACGTCTGGCGTGCCGCCCGCGTCCGCCAGCACGTACGCCCCCTTGCGCAGGCCGGCCGCACTCGCGTACTTCGCGCGGTCGAAGGTAGGAACGGCCTGACGGGTCAACACCAGTGAGACCGGATCCTGCCTGCGCTCCATGATCACCCGCCACGCCTCTGCAACTTCGTTGGCGTCCGCCGGCCGGATCACGATCATTCTCGGCATCGCCCTCAGCGACATAACCTGCTCGATGGGTTGATGCGTAGGTCCGTCTTCGCCCAGGCCGATGGAGTCGTGAGTGAAGACGTAAATCACCGGCTGGTCCATCAGCGCCGCCAGCCGCATGGCCGGACGCATGTAGTCGGAGAAAATCAGGAACGTCGCGCCATAAGGACGCAGCTTCGAGAGCGCCATGCCGTTCAGGATGGAGCCCATCGCATGTTCGCGGATGCCGAAGTGGAAGTTCCGTCCGGCGTCCACGCCGCGCGCGAAACCCGGCTCACCCGAGATCAGCGTTTTCGTCGAAGGCGCGAGGTCGGCCGAGCCGCCCATCAGCCACGGCACGTGCTTCGCGATGGCGTTGATGCACTTTCCGCTTGCCTCGCGGCCGGCCATGCCCTTCGCGTCTGCCGGGAACGACGGTATCTCCGCATCCCACCCCTTCGGCAGTTCGCCGCGCTGAAGCAAGTCCCATTCCGTGGCGAGTTCAGGGGACGCCTTCCTGAGTTGGTCGAGACGGCCGCTCCATTCCGCTTCCCACTTCGCGCCGCGCGCAACGGATCTGTGCATGTAGTCGGCGACTTCCTGTGGAACAAGGAAGTGCGCGTCTTCGGGCCAACCGTATGCCTTCTTCGTCAAGCGAATTTCGTCATCGCCCAGCGGCTCGCCGTGGGCTGCCGACGTATCAGCCTTGTTCGGAGCGCCCCACGCGATATGGCTGTCCACGATGATCAGCGTGGGACGTTCGGTTTCCTTCTGCGCCGTGCGGATCGCCTGGTCGAGCAGTTCGAGATCGTTCGCGTCGCCCACGCGCAGCACGTTCCAGTGATAGCCAAGGAATCGCGTCGCCACATCTTCGCTGAACGCCAGGGCCGTGTTGCCCTCGATCGTGATGCGGTTGTTATCGTAAAACCAGATCAGGTTCGACAGCCCAAGGTGTCCCGCGATGGAGGCCGCTTCCTGCGACACGCCTTCCATCAGGTCGCCGTCGCCGCAGATCGCGTACACGCGATAGTCCACCACCTGGTTGCCGTCGCGGTTGTAGCGCGAGGCCAGCCACCGCTCGGCTATCGCCATGCCCACGGAATTGGCGACACCTTGTCCGAGCGGACCCGTCGTGGTCTCGACACCGGGGGTCATGCCGAACTCCGGGTGTCCGGGCGTCCGGGACTCCCACTGGCGAAACTTCTTGATGTCGTCGAGTGACAGGTCGTATCCCGTCAGGTGCAGCAACGAATAGAGCAACATCGACGCGTGACCATTCGACAGCACGAAGCGGTCGCGGTTCGGCCAATGGGGATTGCGGGGATTGTGCCGCAGATAGCGGTCCCACAACACGTACGCCAGGGGAGCGAGCGCCATCGGAGTGCCCGGATGTCCGCTGTTGGCCTTCTGCACCGCATCCATCGAGAGCGTCCGGATGGTATTGATGCAAAGGATCTCGGTCTTCTCATCGGGCTTCTGTTCCGCCGTCGGACCTCTCTGCGCCGCGGTTGTGGTGTTCGACTCCATTACGGCAGCCGGAGCGGAGATCTTGGGGTCAGACGAAACGCGCGAATCGGGCATAGCTCCCCTTTCAGAACTTGGTGAACGATATCTTATAAGTAGATACACTCAGGGCGACCAGAGACCCGTACCGGCGGTCTCAAGCGATGGCTGGGTTGGCTCTGGTGGCGCTTTCTTCCAGCCTACGACATCGCCGCCCGATTTTGCGAGAAATCAGAACGAACCAGGGAAAGCCCGGCGCCCGGGCTACCCGGGCGGGGATGGGATGGTTGTATCGCCGGGAGACGGCGCCAGCGGGGTGCTACACGCGCAAGAAGATGAGTATGAGACGACCTGGTGCGTAGTCGCCGTGGTCGAGCGGCCCGGCACGCCTGCTTCAGGGGCGCGAAAACTCGTCCATGATGGCGCGTTGCGCTTCGGGGGCGATGTCCACGAACTCGATCCCGATGCCGACTCCCTCGAGACAGTAGCGGACCTCCCCGCGTGTCTCCACCTTAAAGTCGCTGCCAGACAGCCGGAAGCTCACATTCACAACCGACCCAATCGGGAAAAACTGCGGCGTATTGATGAACATCCCCTTCGGACTGATGTCGGGAACGTGCACCGGCACCTGCTTGCTCGAACCTTCATAGTTCAGTTTCAGGTCGGTATAGCCTTTATACCGGTGTTCCGATCGCGTGAAAGTCGGCTGCGCCTTCGGCGTGCTCATGGAAACTCCTAAGTTCGTGACGCTACCCGGACTGCCTGTGGATTCGTCTGGCGCGTGCCCGCTCCGCAATAGGGACAGAACAGGAACGACGGCGCGAGCGACTTGCCACAACTCCTGCACCGGAGAATCGAAGTCTGCTCGAAAGGAACCGTTCGCAGCACTTCCTCGAGCGTCGTAATGCCCTGCTTCACCTTCTCCAGCGCGTCTTCCTGCATCAGCCGCATACCGCCGCTTCGAGCCATGTTGCGAACCTCGTCATCGCGGAAGTTCGCGCGGATCGAGGCTCGAATCTGCTCGTCGATCACCAGCACTTCATAGATGCCGATACGGCCGCGGTACCCCGTGTTGTCGCACTTCCCGCAACCCACGGGTACGTACATCCTGTCTTCGAAATCGACGATGCCCGCGGCCAGCAGGCGCGAAGCGTACTCCGGCGTGATCTTCATCTCTCCGCGGCACTCGCAGAGCTTGCGAACCAGCCGCTGCGCAACCACGACGGAAACCGAGGACGCGATCATGAAGCCCGGAAGTCCGAGGTCGAGCAGGCGGGTAACGGCCGATACGCTGTCGTTCGTGTGCAGCGTCGAAAGAACAAGGTGGCCGGTCTGCGAAGCCTGCAATGCGATCTCCGCCGTCTCCGTGTCGCGGATCTCGCCCACCATGATGACGTTCGGGTCCTGCCGCAGGATCGACCGCAGGCAACTCGCGAAGGTCAGCCCCGTCTTGGGGTTCACCTGGATCTGGTTGATGTCCTCGACCTTGTATTCGACCGGGTCTTCGACGGTGATGATGTGCAGCGACGGCGAGCGCAGCATGTTCAGCGCGGCATAGAGAGTCGTGGACTTGCCGCTTCCCGTCGGTCCGGTCACCAGCAGCATTCCTTGCGGAGCCTTCAGCGCACTGGTGATGACCTCGGCGTTGGCCGCGGAGAGACCAAGATTCAGGAAACTCACCCGGCTCGCTTCGGGATCGAGAATCCGCATGGCGACCTTCTCGCTGCCCTCGTGTGTCGGGATGGTGGAGATGCGGAGGTCGAGGTGCCGTCTTCCGACCTGGCACAGGAAGCGCCCGTCCTGTGGCACTCGCCGCTCGGCGATGTCCATGTCCGACAGGATCTTGATCCGGGAAATGACGGAGGTCGTCAGGTCCCAGGGAATATGCGTCAGCTCGCCCATGACGCCGTCCACGCGTATGCGGACGATGGTTCCAAACGCGTGCGGTTCGATGTGGATATCGCTGGCTTCCTTCTCGGCCGCCGCCGCCAGGATCGCCGACACAAGCCGCACCGCCGGAGTCTTCTCGTTGCGAAGCTCCGCCTCGAACTCGTCCATTGCCGCCTTGTTCCGCTCGCTCGAGCTGGCGGTGAAGAACTGCATGTCCGAGATATCGACCTGCTCGATGAACGGGAGCTTCTGGGCCTCCACCCGCTCGTGCGCGTTCTCGGCATAGCAACGTTCGATGGCTTCGAGGATTTCGGCCCGGAATCCCAGGCGAGGGTTGACCCCCATTCCCGTCAGGAACTGGAGTTCATCGAGCGCCTGCAGGTTCTGCGGCTCAGCCATGATGACCACGAGCCGCTTGCTTTCCTTTGCGATGGGAAGAACCGAATACTTGAGTGCGACCGACCTTGGCACCATCTCCAACGCCGCGGTCTCGACCGTGGCGTAGCGCGCATCCACGTAGCGGAACCGGCCAACTTCTTCCAGGGCCGCCACGAGCGCTTCCTTGGGGACGAGTCCGCGCTCGAGGAGAAGTTCGCCCAGCAACGCAGCGGTGCTTTGCTGCTCTTTCAGTATCTCCTCAAGAGCGTCGGCGGAGATATGCTTGCGGTCTTGAAGTACCTCACCCAGTTTCTTCCTGGCCATTCGTCCTCGCGGTCGCTGATACAACGCCTCGGTTCGTCGCAACAGGTGGGGGAACTCGCGACGATTGTATGTCACGTCCGAAGGAAATAAACACTGCGTCATTACGTTGGTAATCACCCTAGATAATGCGCGCGGACTGCCGCGAATACCTCGATTCCCCGCTCCGGCATTACACAACTATGACAGTGCGCCCCATTCACCTCTGGAATAATCGCCGCATGAGAATTCATCCGGTGATCATTCAGGGCGGCATGGGGGCGGCGATCTCCGATTGGCGGCTTGCCCGCGCCGTCTCGTCGCTAGGCCAGCTTGGGGTAGTGTCTGGCGTCGCGCTCGACGTGATCCTCACCCGCAGGCTCCAGGATGGCGACCCGGGCGGAAACATCCGGCAGGCATTGGATGAATTCCCCGAGCGTGCGATCGCCGACCGCATCCGGGAAACCTACTACATCCCCGGCGGCAAGGCACCCGACGCTCCTTATAAGGTCGTGCCGATGCCTTCCAAGAACTCCCGGCGCGACGTCGTGGAGCTTTTGGTGGTCGCGAACTTCGTAGAGGTCTTCCTCGCCCGCCTCGGCCACCGGAATCCGGTTGGCATCAATTACCTCGAAAAGGTCCAGACTTCGCTCCTCCCCTCGGTTTACGGAGCCATGCTCGCGGGCGTCAGTTATGTCTTGATGGGAGCTGGCATCCCCATCAAAGTCCCCGGGGTGCTCGACGCCTTGGCGAAGCACGAACGCGCGAGCTATCCGTTGCATGTCACCGGCGCAGAGCCGGAAGACGACGTGCTGATGAGCTTCGACCCAAAGGATTACATCGGCGCCGAGCTGCCTCCGCTCCTGCGCCCGAACTTCCTCGCCATCGTCTCTTCGAACGTGCTGGCCACGACCATGTTGAAACGCTCCAACGGCCGCGTCGATGGATTCGTCATCGAAGGCCCCACCGCCGGCGGACACAATGCGCCTCCACGCGGCAAGCTTCAGCTGGATGAGAGCGGCGAAGCCGTGTACGGCGAGCGCGATCGCGTTGACCTCGCCAGGATTCGGGAACTGGGCCTTCCGTTCTGGCTTGCAGGCGGCTATGGCTCTGCAACGAAGGTGCACGAAGCGCTGGATCAAGGTGCCGCAGGCGTGCAGGTTGGAACCGCATTCGCCTTCTGCGAGGAATCCGGCCTGCGCGAGGACTACAAGCAGGCACTGCTCGCATCGGCCCGCAAACACGACGTCCGGGTCGTCACCGATATGCTCGCCTCGCCGACCAACTTCCCGTTCAAGTCGGCGCAGCTTGCCGGAACCGTAACGGAAGACGGCGTCTATGACTCGCGTCCACGCGTCTGCGACCTCGGCTACCTCCGCGAGGCATACCGCACCGAGTCCGGCACCATCGCCTTCCGCTGTGCCGCCGAACCCATCACGACCTATGTCGCCAAGCACGGCAAGGTTGAGGACACAGTGGGCAAGAAGTGCCTCTGCAATTCCCTTTTGGCCAATGTCGGACTGGCGCAGGTCCGCCCCGGCAACTACGTCGAACAGGGACTTGTGACGGCCGGCAACCAACTCACCGAACTTGCCGAGTTTCTGCCCGCGGACGGCCTTCGCTACACCGCAGCCGACGTGATCGCGGCCCTGTTGGCGTCTGTGCACCTCGAGCCGATGGCGGCCGATTAGCGATTCGAGATCTCCGAACGGTCCGCCGTTCGTCTAAGCGTCAGGCGTGGCATCGCCGACCCTGGGTGATACCATGACGCCTTTACACTGCTCTCACCGAGGTGGACGCAACCGATGCGGCGAATTCTCGCTCTCGCGGTCTTCATCACCGTCTTCTTGTCTTTCGCATGTGCCGACGAAGGGCTCTGGCTCTACAACGCGGCTCCCGCCGACCGGATCAAGGCACGTTACGGCTTCACACTGACCGACGAGTGGCTCGACCATGTTCGCGAGTCCTCCGTGCGTTTCAACAACGGCGGCTCCGGCTCGTTTGTCTCGCAGAACGGACTGGTCTTTACCAATCACCACGTGGCTTCCGACTGCGTCTCCAAGATCTCGACCAGCGAAAAGGCACTGCTGACGACGGGCTTCTACGCGAAATCGCAGGCGGAAGAAGCACGCTGCCCCGACCTCGAACTCAACGTCCTCGTCGGGATCGAGGACGTCACCGGCAAGGTGATCGGATCCGCCGGCGCGGTCTCCGCCTCCGAAGCCGCCGGTGCGCAACGTTCGCGCATGTCCGCCCTCGAAGCCGAGTGCGCCAAGGGCGGGCAGCGCTGCGATATTGTCACACTTTACAGCGGCGGCATGTATCACCTTTATAAGTACAAGCGCTACACGGACGTGCGACTGGTGTTCGCCCCCGAGAGCGCCATTGCCAACTTCGGCGGCGACGCGGACAACTTCGAGTTCCCCCGCTCCGCCATGGACGTTGCGTTCTTCCGCGTGTACGAGAACGAAAAGCCGCTCGTCCTGAAGCACTGGCTGAAGTGGACCACCGCAGGCGTGCGCCAGGGAGAACTGGTCTTCATGTCCGGACACCCGGGCTCGACCTCGCGCCTCGCCACCGGAGCGGAACTCGACTACCTTCGCGATGTGCAATACCCGTTGATGATCAAGTGGAGACAGCAGTCGATGGATGCAGCCAGGCGCTTCTCCACGGCCTCCGCCGAGAACGCGCGCATCATCCAGACGCTGATCTATTCGCTCGAAAACAGCCAGAAGAGCCAGAAGGGCTACCAGGCCGCGCTGCTCGATAAGAAGCTCATGGCCCAGAAAGCCGCCGATGAGCAGGCGCTTCGCACCAGGCTAGTGGCGAGCGACCCAACCATCGAAGGCGCATGGAAGCAACTGGCGGCGGCCATGCAGGCGCAGAGGGAGATCTTCGTGCCGCTCCAGTTGGGCGAGCGCATGACCGGCTTCGACTCGCGGCTTGCGAGGCTTGCGCGCAACCTCGTTCGCGCCGCCTCCGAGCGCTTGAAACCGAACGGCGAGCGCATCCGCGAATACCGCGAGTCCGCCCTGCCCTCGCTCGAACAGGAGATGTTCTCGACCGCTCCCGTGTACGACGCGCTTGAGACCCACACGCTTACGGTCGCGTTCGAAAAGCTTCTTCAGGAACTCGGCCCTGACCACGCCTGGGTGAAGCGCGCGCTCGGAGGCCGCACGCCGTCCGAAGCGGCATCCGCGTACGTGAGCGGCACCAAGCTCAAGGACATGGATGTCCGCAAAGCGCTCTACCAGGGAGGAACCGAGGCCATTGCCAAGAGCGAAGACCCGCTCATCGCCCTGCTGCGCGACCTCGACCCGGCATTCCGCGATGTGCGCAAGCGCTATGACGATCAGGTCGATGCGGTCGTGAAGCGCGAGGCCGGACGCATCGCGCAGGCGCGCTTCCGGCTTGGCGGCAAAGAACTTTATCCGGACGCGACTTTCACGCTGCGCCTCAGCTACGGTTCGGCCAACGGATACGTCGAGGATGGTCGCGGCAGCATCGTCCCCAAAGGAACGAAGATTCCGCACTACACCGAGATGGGTGCAGCCTTCGCCCGCGAGCAGAAGATGGGCGGCAAGCCTCCCTACGAACTGCCCGCGAGCTGGCACGCGGCAAAGCAGCGCCTGAACCTCAAGACGCCGCTGAACTTCGTCTCAACCGCCGATTCGATCGGAGGAAGCTCCGGCTCTCCGATCGTCAACACCCGCGGCGAACTCGTGGGCATCAACTTCGATCGCAACATGCAGGGCCTCGGGCGCAACTTCTACTACTCCGAGGAAGGCATGAGGCACATCGCGGTGGGTGCGCGCGGAATCACCGAGGCGTTGCAGAAGATCTACGGTGCACAGGCGCTGGCAAACGAACTTCTGGGTGCGGAGCAGAAAGCTCAACCCGCATCGAAGTAGCACGCGCAGCATTCAGGAAAAACATGGAAAGCGGGGCTTCGGCCCCGCTTGTTCACAATATCGATCCAAAAGAGTTGATGTAATCCCAACCCTGGTGCGGGGCCATTCGTCTATGTCGCACGAGCGCCCGAGCCGCAGGCGAGGTCGCGGTTGCCCTTAGCCCAGGGCGTTGCGCGAAGCGCATAAGCCCTGGGTACTGACCCGTGGATCACCAGCCCGAGGCCGCGAAGCGGCCGAGGCCTCACCCGCCCGACTTGATCTTCCACAACATCTGGCGCAGCATTCCCGTCATCACTTCCGCGTCACGCGACCGCAAGTCGAGCCGCAGCACCATCCGCCGCACCTTCTCCTCCAGCGTGACATCCGAACTCGGGTTCGAATACCCGCTGCTGCGCAGCGCCTCAACCAGCACGCCGGTGATTCGCTCGCACTCCACTGCCTTGGCACGAGGCTCGTCCGTCTCCATCGGGGCCGCGGCTTCACTCTCGCGGATCAGTTCATAAAGGCACACGGCGACGGCCTGCCCGAGGTTCATCGAGATATGTTGTTCGCGTGTCGGAATTCGCAGCAGCCAGTGACAGTGGCTCATGTCGCCGGTGGAGAGTCCGAACTTCTCCGAGCCGAATAGCAGCGCCACGCGCTCAGCTTGCAAGTGCCGGCGAATAAGGTCCGCAGCCGGCTCGAGCCTGTACAGCGGATGCTGGACGTCCCGGTGGCGAACCGCCGTGGTCCCCACCACCAGCGTGCAGTCGCCAACCGCCTCGGCGACGGTCTTGTACTCTTCGGCTTCCGCTAATACATCCGAAGCCGCGCCAACTGCCGACCGGGCTTCGCGGAATGCTACGTCGTAAGGGTTCACCAGCCGCAGCCGCAGCACGCCAAAGTTGCTCATGGCGCGAGCGGCTGCACCAATGTTGAGTGGGTTGCGCGGCTCGACAAGCACTACGCGCAAGCGGTCGGATTCAGCGGAAGCAAGCAACGACGCTCATTCTACGATACGCGCGCGTGAGATTCCTGCGTCGCCAGGGCGACCCTAAACAGAAACTCCGCGGACGAACTACCCCTCGCTTCGATGCGGCATAAGCGCAGGAATCCGGGCATGGGCGATCGCGGCCCGCAGTTCAGAATCGTGTCTTGACCGTGATGACTCCCACTTGCTCATTGGCCCCGATGTCGCTGAAGTGGCACTGGCGGCAGAACTGCGTTGCCGAGGAGGCCTCGTTCGGCGAGGGCTGGACGTCGGGGTTGTAAGGCGCTGCGATAAAGAAGTGACTGGGGAACACGCGATCTGCCTTGTTCGCGATCGGCAGCGCGGCGCTCGACTTGAACCCGTGCATCGTGTGCGGCGTGTGGCAGGAAGTGCAGGTGACAAACGCCTCGGAGGCGTCCAACGCGCCCTCCGGAATTCCAACCGGATTCGAGTGGCCGAACGTGACGCTCGGCGAGCCGTACGACTCGACAAAGGACCTGTACGCTAAAGCCGAGGGCTTTACCTCAAGGCAAGGAACCACGACGCCACTCTCGAGGCAGCCGCCAGCCTTGAGTTGCACATGGGAATCCAGTCCCACGGAGCCCAGCGTGGCCCTGGGACCCACGGGATGAGCCCTGATGTAATTTGGCGCAACCACTCCCGAGGAACTCAGCACCGGGGCCACAACGGGGAAACCCGCCGACCCTTCGTAGGAGGCGGCTGTCACCATGGCGCCCTTCGCCATCTGTCCGTCGTGGCAACTCAAGCACATCATGATGCCGCGGACTTCGGCGTCTGCAACCGTCAGCGGGATGAAGGTGTCCGTCGAACTCGCGTCGAAGTCGGCGGGGGCCTCGTTCGCCCCGTAGAGCGGACCGATGTTCAAACTCCAGAGGTCGTCGTCGTCTTCCAATCCGGCGGCGTTGCCAACCGTGGCGCTGTGCGGGGCGTGACAGCCCGAGCACCCGCGCCCACCGCTTGCGTGCGGGCCAAGCTTGCTTTCGCTGATCGACGCCAGCGCCGGCTCAGCCGCCGGCGGCGGGCCTGCGGCGACAGCCAGGAAGGCCATTCCCATGACGACGAAAGCAACAGAGACAGCCTTGTGCAAGGTTGAGGCCTCCGAGTTCAGCAACAGACATGCTACTCAGGATGGCGCGACGAAATCCAGCGGAAGAGCCCTGCATGTCACCCGTCGGTAACCATAACCGCGCCGAAATGAAAATCGTGGAGCAGGAGGGGGGGCGCCGGTCAGCTCTGCGCGGCTTCAAGCTGATTTGGCGAAAAACGAAGGACCTTTTGTCTCCGGGAATGACTCGATATTGACGCGCGTCACGATCTGGAGCTCTTCGATCAACCGGTGCAGTGACGACCTCGCGATTCCCAGCGCGCGAGCTGCATGCACCTTATTATGCGCATTCTCCATCAGCGCTCGCTCAATCATGCGTTTCTTGAACCGGCGAACCTCCAATTCGAGTGAGGACCCTTTTTCCGCGCAGCCCGAGGCGTAAGTCATCTCGGGTGGGAGATTGCTCACCCGGATGTTGTTGTCTTCCGAGAGCAGCACCGCGCGCTCGATCACGTTTTGGAGTTGACGTATGTTGCCCGGCCAATCGTATTCCTGGAGCAGCGACATCACGCCCGGCGTGAACTTCGGAACCGGCACTCCCATGCGCTCCGCCGCATTGCGTAAGAACGTAGATGCGAGCACCAGGATGTCGCTGCGACGCTCGCGCAGCGGTGGGATATGCAACTCGACGGTGCTGATGCGGTAGAAGAAGTCCTGGCGGAAGGTGCCTTCGCGGATGGAGGCGCGCAGGTCGCGGTTCGTGGCATAGAGCAGCCGCGCATGCACCGGACGCGACTGGTTGCTGCCGATTCGCTCGAACGTCCGCTCCTGCAATACGCGCAGCAGCTTCACCTGCAAGCTCGGCGACAGCTCGCCGATCTCGTCGAGCAGAAGCGTTCCCTTCCCGACGGCCTCGAAGCGTCCGGGGCGGGCCCCCGTCGCACCGGTGAAGGCACCCTTCTCGTGTCCGAACAATTCGGCTTCGATCAGCGTTTCCGGGAGTGACGAACATGCCACCGCAACGAAAGGCTGGCTCGCGCGAGGGCTTGCGTTGTGCAGCACCTTCGCCACAACTTCCTTTCCGACACCGCTCTCCCCGGTGATAAGGACCGGGGCATCCGTGGGAGCGACTTTTCTTACCACGTTGAGCATCGCGAGCATTCGCGGGTCGGTCGTGAAGTCCGATCCGAACCAGGGAGTCTCAGCCAGCTTCGCGTCGCGAGAGCGGGCGTGTCCGTTGATCTCATGGAAAGAAGCGGCGCGGCGAAGGCTGAAGGATATCTCGGCCAGCGGAGTCGTCGACGTGAAGTGATCGTAAGCGCCCATGCTGAGCGCGGAGCGCAATGCGGTGCGGTCGAGACCTGGAAGGAAGACGATGACCGGTGTGTCGTCGCAAGCTGCAAGGACGACCTTCAACTCCTGCATGCTGCCGGAGTAGTCCGTCGTATCGCTCTCGTGAGCCCCGAATATGATGGCGTCGCAGTCGCCCAGATCGGTCGCGTCTGCCGTGCGTGTTTCAAACGATTCTTCTGGCTCGAGCTTTTGAGCCAGCAAGCTGAGAAACGACTGGTGTGCGCCTGTGCAGTGGAACTTCATTCGATCGGGAACTCCAGAGCAACGTAAACAGGTGCGAGTTGCGAGACAATATACGTTTACTTACTCGCTACGCAACACAATTCGTATATTTATTCGGAAAACTCAATAAATATGAGGCTCCCGTGGATCTTAGACGAAGTGATTAAGGCCGTGAACTAGGGCGACACTTAATCAGTGATGTTAACTGTCCCATCAACACAGAAGAGAGCAACGATCTGGGACAACAGGTGAGACCGTGATGGCTGCGGGGCAAGTTGCGCACACGCTATTACGACATATGTCAATCTTCAAGCAGAATACTTTCGTAGTCTGGTGCTAGTACCCCGCTTGCAGTGCGCGTGCGCAGCGCTTCATCGTCGCTCGAA
>DASPLH010000065.1:0-31455 GCA_035627675.1 Clostridia bacterium | reverse complement strand
GGGATGAACTTCACGATTGAGAAGTCCACGTTGGTCTGCGCGGGTCCGCGAAGAACGTTGCGAGCGCTGCCCCACTGTCCTGCCGCGGGAGCAACCCAGTCGCTGGTCTCGAAGTACTCGCCCAGCCGGTCCTTCACGTCGCCGCTCATCTCCGTCGGATGAGCAACGCCGGCGGCCGGAACCGCGTACGCATTGGACAGGAAGCTGCCGCCCATCACGATCGAGAACGGAGTTCCGGTCTGCACCGTGGTGATTCCGGCAACCTGCCAGTCGTTGACGAACCGCCGCAGCGCGCCCGATCCGCCGGTGTAGAACTTCGGCAGATCGTAAACGTAGCTGACGACCAGGCGGTGACGACGATCGAAGTCGGAGGTGGCGTAGTACTCCCGGTTCGGATCGCCCGCCATGCCGACCAGGTCATTCACGTCGCCGCCCGAGTAGTTGTCGAGCGCGTGCGAGTAGGTATAGCTGGCCATGAACTGGAGACCGTAGCTGTACCGCTTCGTGAGGCTGGCCTGGAGCGAGTTGTAGTTCGACACGCCCGAACTCTCCACCGAGAACGCGCCCACCGTCGGCACAACAAACGACGACACGGCCGGGTAATACGGAGCCGTGGTGAAGGCGCCGGCCGCCGGCTGCGGGTTCAGGTCGTGCAGGCGCGACAGCTTGCGGCCGCTCGATCCGACGAAGCTCAGGTCCAGCAGGTAGTTGTTGACCATCTCCCACTGGAAGCCCAGGTTGTACTGGTGAATGTACGGGGTCTTGAAGTTGTGAACGTCCGGGTAGATTCCGCTGGCCGGAACCACGCCGTTCGGGAGCAGCGGATTCGCCGTGACCTTGGGACCGAGCGGCGAGAACGCGGTTCGTCCCGTCAGCGGCATCAGGCCCGGAGCGAACGGATACGATGCTCCTTCCGTTGCCATGGGGTAGGAACCCGGCAGGGGGGTCCGAAGGAACGGATCTTCCGCCGTCAGGAATCCGGGAACGAAGGTGGCGCCCGACGGCACCACGAAACCACCGGAGATCGCAACGCCCATCGTGTAATACGGAGAGTTGAACACCTGGCTGTTGAGCAGACGCGAGTTCGCGCGGTCGTAGTACAGGCCGTATCCGCCACGCACCACGAACTTGTCGGAATTCGCAAACGGCTTGTAGGCGAATCCAACACGCGGCCCGAAGTTGTTCTTGTCCGACTCGACAAGACCGTCGGTCAGCTTCGGCAGCCCAGGCAGGTTGCCGTTGCCGGCCTGCACGAAGCCGGAACTCAACGTCCTCGCCGGCGTCATCTGCGCGCGCACCGGGTCGAACGCCACGAACCGTCCGTCCTTCTCGTAGAACGGACCGTAGTAGTCGAAGCGGAGGCCCATGTTCAACGTGAGGCGATCGGTAACGCGCCAGTCGTCCTGCACGAAGGTCGCGAAGTCGTTGCTGCGATTGCTGCGGTCCGTGACGCCCGAACCCTGGATGCTCGCCAGCGGCATGCCCATCAGGAACATCGTCCAGGAATCGACCGCGCCCACGGCCGAAAACAGCATGTAGCCGCGCGTGTAGGCCCTGAAGTCGAGGTTGACTTCGTGGTGCTTGAAGTCGCCGCCGAACTTCACCGTGTGACGGCCCAGCGACCACGTCAGCATGTCCGATGCCGTGAACGTCTTGTTCTGCGACATCTGGTCGGCCAGCGGCGACGGCCCGAGCGACATCATGTTCTGGATGTCGATCGTCGGCGCGCCGGGATAAAGGCTGGAGAGCGGCTGCGTGATGCCGAAATCCGCTCCGCTGAACGGCTCGTCCGGACGGAAGCGTCCGAAGATTTCGCTGTATCCGAAACGCGCATCGTTGAGAATGCGCGGCGAAATGATCCAGGTATCGCTCACGGACGCGACACGGTTGCGCAGGTCAAACGAGGTCGGAGCCCCCGGCGCCTGGAGCGGCCCGTTGCCGATTCCGGCGAAGCTGTACAGGCCCTGGGTCGTGGGGTTGTTCGCGCCGAACAGCTTGACCGCAAGCTGGTTCGAATCGTTCACCTTGAAGTCGAAGTTGAGGTTCGCCTGGTTCTCGTCGTACTCCGAGATCGTCGGAATCGTTCTCGCAACCGGCGTCCTGTTGCCGGTCGGCGAGCCGGCCGACGGAATCAGGTAGGAGCCATCCGGCAACTTCGCCTGCAGAATGTTGAGAGCGACGGGGCTGATCAGCACCGCCGGGAGGCCATTCGCGGCTGCAATGGTGGCCAGCGAGCGGTCGTCCGTCAGGTTGCCGGGCGTGAAGACCGTGGCCAGGGAATTGGTCAGCGATGTCCCGTTCTTCTCGCGGGTTCCCTGGTATGACAGGAAGAACCACGCGCGGTCCTTCACCACCGGGCCACCCAGCGTTCCGCCGAACTGCTTGCGCTCGTACAGCGGGCGCTCGATCCCCTGGCGGTTCAGGAAGTAGTTGTTCGCGTTCAGGCTGTCATCGCGGAGGAACATGTACGCGTTGCCATGAACGGCGTTGGTGCCGCTCTTGGTGACGGCCGCGATGATGCCGCCGGCCGCGCGCCCCTGCGTGGCGTCGTACAGGCTGGTCTGGACGATGAACTCCTGCAACGCATCGGTAGCGGGAACGGCGAGGCTCGGCGTTGAACCGGTGCCGATCGCGTTCGCGTCAATGCCGTTGATCACCACCGAGTTCGAAGTCGTGCGAGCGCCGTTGACGGTGATCGCCGTGTCGCCGCGGCCGAGATCCGACGAGTTCTGCAGGGAACTGGTCGCGCCCGGAGTCAGGGTGAGCAACTGCTGGAAGTTGCGCGTCGGCAGCGGCAGTTGGCGGATGGTGTCCTGCTCAATGACACGGCCGGCGGTCGCCGACTCGGACTGGACCAGGGGCGGTGCGGCGGTCACTTGCAGAACTTCTGCGGCGGCGGCCGCCACCTTCAGCGCCAGGTCAACCACCGACGTTTCGGTGATCCGGACGTTGACGCCGGCCACCTTCAGCGGGCTGAAACCCTGCGCCGTGATCTCCACCGTGTATCTTCCCGGCGGGAGCAAGGGAAACGCATACCGGCCGGCGGCATCGGACGTCACCTCGCGCCGGATGCCGGCATCGTTCACTGCCACAACCTTGGCGTTGGCCAGGACCGCTCCGGTCGGATCCGTGACGTCGCCGGCAATCTGCCCGGTGGTCGAGGTCTGACCGTTAGCGAGACCGGCGAGCGCCAGCATCAGCACGCAGCACAGCAGGCCCAGGTACAGTCTGCGCATGTTTGTTTCCTCCTGTTTTCGAACTCTTTGTTGCACCCCGCGCCTGGCGTCTGGCCGTCCCACGAGCTGGCGTTTTTTTGGTGCGGGCAGTACCAGCGGAAAACACGTCGATGAAATGCGAGATCGCCTGCTCTTCCGGCACTCCGAGGTGGTGGTCGCCGCCGAACAGCGTCTCGATCAGGTAGTAGAGAAAAAACTGAAGGTAGAGCGATGCGTAGGCGAGCGCCGGATCGACCCCGGAGCGCACGGAAGGCTCGCGGAAGCCTTCCGGCTTCATGCGGCGCAGCGCGGCCGGGAAATCCTGGAAGATGTGGCGGAAGTGCTTGTTCCCGAACTCGACCACATCGATGTACATCAATCGCCAGTAATCGGGATTCTCGGTGACGATTTCGCGGACGGTGCCGGCGAGGCGGCGCAAGCTCAGCGGGTCGAACGAGCCCAGCACCGGCGTCAGCTTCCGAAGCTGGAGTTGAACCATGTTGTCCGCGTAGCGGCGGACAAGCGCTTCGAAGATCTCTTCCTTCGTCCGGTAGTAGTTGTAGATATTGCCGAGCGACACGCCCGCCTGTTCGGCGATTTCGCGGACGGAAGTGCCGTGGTATCCCTGCCGGGTGAAGATTCGCAGGGCCGCGTCCTGTATGCGGACCTGGTTGCGCTCGACGTCGTGGTCTTTGAGCTTCGGCATGCCGCCTTCCGATTAAAAACGAACGATCGTTTTCTTTTAGATTCCGCACAGCGGCCTCGCGAACATGAAAACGGACATTCGTTTTCGTTCCAAGGCCGCCTGAGACACTACGACTGGTCACAACAGGTGTCAACCAAAAACTCCGGCGCACGTCACACAACATCGAAATCCGGCGATTGTGCGTCGGCTCACTCGCCACTCCCGGCCGCCCGTCTTCCGGCTTGCACGCCCTTCCGGCATACTGCCGGCCCAGTTCGCGAGGAGGCGCCATGCGCGTCGGCGCTCGCCGCACATGATGGCGTCCGCCCTGACCGCCGAGTCGCTGAAGGAAACGCGGCATAAGAGGGCGACGAGGTCGAGATCGTCGTTAAGGCTGTGAACGTACTGCTGATTGAACGTTAGTCGTACTGCACCTGGGTAAGCGGTCGGGCTTTCACCGGCGTCGCTTAGTTGTCATTGCAAAGGAAAAGCGACCTCACGAACGCGGAGGTCGCTTCGTATTGCACGGCAGGAGTGGTGGTCATAGTGGCGGCGGTGGTCGCCGCGAACGCAAGTTTATTGCTGGCGGCTGGCTGGCGGAACGATCCCGTTCATGCGAGCGTACACCACGCATTGGCCGTAGTGATCGTTCACGTGGGAGATGGTTGCCATCGTCAGCCCCAACTTGGACGCCCTTCCCTCGCCGGCCTTGATGACCTCGAGGGCGTTATCCGCGTTCACCGTATCGACGGCTCTGCGCAGGTAGTCGAACGAGTCGCGAAGAAGCTTGATGGCCTCGGTTTTGTTCTTCACCGCCGGTCCATTCTCGTGTTCGCCAAACTCCACCGGAGACTTTTCTCCAAGCACCCAAGCTGCGAAAACGTAGTTGGTGGCCGCCACGTGCGTGATCTGCTGCTGGAACGTACGCACGCCGTTGAACTCTCCCTGGGTTGGGGCGAAGTTGAACTTCTCCTCCGGCACAGCTTCGGCCAGCGAGGCCAAGTTCCGTTCGACGTACATCGACTGTCGTTTCAGCACCTCGGCGATGCTGGCCGGAGGCGGCGGAGGAGTCGGCTTCGACTCCGCCTGTTTCTTATCTTGAGCGAAGGCCGTTGCTGCCAACGCCAGGATCGCGACTGCGAAGACCCGTACCGTTTTTTTCATGGTGCTCTCCTTTGCTGAATGCACGCGGATCGATTCATCCGCGCGAGGGCACACCGCGCTTCTCCGCTGTCGCGAAAGGCCAATCCCCGGTGTTCCATGCGCGCCAGAGGTAGATTGCCACCCCCACAATGACGATTACAGTACCGTAACGGATCTCTTTCAGGAAGTCCTTGCGCGAGATCAGCACGTAGAGGAACCCGCCGATCGCAAACAGCGCAGGCGCGGGATAGAGCCACATCCGGAACGGCCGCGGGAAGTCGGGGCGGGTCCGGCGGAGGTACAGAAGTCCGACGGTCTGCACCAGGAACTGGACCATGATGCGAATCACGACCAGCGCCGCGATGATGTCGGCCAATCGCAGGAAGCAGCAGAGAGCTGCGACCAGTCCCAGCGCGAGGAGCGACACGTTGGGGAAATGCAGTTTGGGGTGCACGCGCGCGAATGCCCGGAAGTAATTGCCGTCGGTGGCCGCCGCGTACGGCACGCGCGAGTAGCCGAGCAGCAGCGAGAAGACGCTCGCAAACGCCGTGAACATGATGAGCACGGTCACGACTGCCGCCGCCGTATCTCCGTAGATGCGCTGCATGAACACCGAGATGACGTACATGCGCGACTCCGATTGCGCCGAACCCGCGAGCTCGCGCCACGGCAGCACACCCAGGATGCTGATGTTCATCACGATGTAGATCGAGGCCACGGCGACGATCGAGTAGATCAGCGCGCGCGGAATCGTCCGCACCGGATCGCGCACCTCTTCTCCGAGGAAGCAGACGTTGTAGTAGCCCCAGTAGTCGTAGGTCGCGATCAGCGAAGCGGCGCCGAGTCCCATGAAGAACTCCGGCGATAAGGTGAATGCGTCGGGCGGGAAGTCCAGCGCCTTGCGGGCGTCGAAGTGCGTGATGCCGGCGAAGATGATCCACGCCAGCGTTCCGAGCACGCCGACCCAGAGGAACTTTGAGATCGTCCCGACAGCGACAATCCTGCGGTACAGCAGCCACACGGCGATCGCGACGGTCGCGATCGCCAGGAAGGTTTCAGCCCTGACCGAGACGGTCGCCTTCAGCGCGCCCAGCAGCGGAAGGGCGACCGTGAGGTCGTGGGAGAAATACGTTTTCTGAAGCGAAGGCCAGAGGAAGCTCGCGTAGTGCGCGAGTCCGATGCATCCCGACGCAATCGACAGCGGTGCGCTGAACGACAGCTGCCAGATGAACAGGAACGAGAGCAGCTTGCCCAGCCTGTTCGGGCCGTAGATCTCGCGCAGGTAGCGATACGAGCCACCCGCGCCCGGCATGGACGCGCCGAGTTCGGCCCACACCATGCCGTCGGCAAGCGCGAACACGGCGCCGAATATCCAGCCGATCATCGCCTGCGGACCGCCCATCGCGCCGATGATCAGGGGAATGGTGATGAACGGCCCGACGCCGATCATGTCAATCATGTTCAGCGCGGTTGCGCTGCCCAGTGACAGCCCGCGCTCCAGGCGGGGCGCCGTCGCGATCTCTTGGTTGGTATGGGTCAACGCTTCCACTCGTTAGGTGCGCTCAGGAGGTTTACGAAGAATCGCAGTGCGCCGGGAACGCCGTTCGGCAACTGGCGAAAGAATGCATAACCGCAGTAGATATACGTCCCTTTGCCGAACGTCGCCTTCAGCAGACCGCCCTTCCTCTCCGGCTCGCCGGGATCGTGGGACTCGATCAGCGGCTCATACCTGCCATCGTCCCACGACTGCATGAAGTAAAGTCCGCGCTCCTGCACCCATCCGTCGAAGTCGGCGGAGGTGATGGCGTTCGGATAATCGAATTCGTCGTTCTTCGGATTCAACATCGTCACCGGCGCGTCCTCGACCGAGACGCGGTCGCGGCCCAGCGAAGCGTCATACGGCGTGAGCTTCCCGGAGTTGAATTCGCTGCGGTCCGCGTTGTACTGCACGAGCAGCGTCCCGCCTTTCCGCACGTATTCGAGCAGACGCCGGTTATGCCGCACCACGTCTTCACGGACGTCGTAGGCGCGGATGCCCAGCACGACGGTCGAATAGCGCGACAGGTCTCCCGTCGCCAGTTCCTCCGGCGAGATGATCTTCAGATGGACGCCCGCATCGCGAAGCGCCGATGGTATCTCGTCCCCGGCGCCCATCACGTAGCCGACGGTCAGGTTCTGCGGGACCTTGACGTCCACGGCCGTGATGCGCCCGGTCGCCGGGTGGTAGTAGTAGCCGGTTGCGAGATCGTCGCGCGCCACGATCGCGAAGCCCTGGTCGTAATCGTTCCCCTCGTAATGCACCGCGGCCCTCAGCGGGGCGATGCCCGCCGGCGCACCTTCGCGGAACACGTAGAACTTGTACTTGCGCTCGGTGCCGATGCCGTCAAGCGATACGCGCTGCGCCTTGGGTTCGATGCGCCAGCCCGCGGGAGCCTCCAGCCGCACTTCGGCGTTTCGCAACTGCGGAACCTGGCTCCGCACGGTGACGAACATCTCCGTGGGCTCGACGCGCGAAAGCGGAACGAACCGCGTCGGAGCCTCCAGCAGCACCGAAAGCGGCGGCACGACTGCCACGGGACGCTTGCGACTCGCACCGCTCTCCCCGGTGAAACTGGCGCCGATGTCCTCCGAGTACCCGCCCTGGAAGCGCCCGACTCGATACACGACCCGTGCGCGTAAGGGAGCGGGGCTCTGCGGCAGTCCCAGGTATCGATCATCGTAAATCCGGTACACCGAATCGCGGGCTGGATCGTCGCGGTGATAGTAGGGACGAGTGTATTCGGCTCCAATCGGCACTGTTACTTCGTACGTATGCCCCTCGTCCGAAGACCGGATCAGCCGCGGCACCGGCCAGTTCTCCGGGCGCTCGATCTCGAAGTGGAAGATGCCGGCCTGGACACGCGGGTCCCGCGTCGCCCGCAAGGTGACCCGAAAGGTCTGCCCCGGCGTCACCAGCCCCGCGCCCGCGGAGTGCGCGTTCTGCGGCTCGACCGCGGTCTCGATGTCGATGCCGGCGGCAATGGCCGCTGCGCGCTCCAACTGGTTCAGCTTCGAGCGCAGCACCGCCAGCAGCCAGCTCTTTGTTTCCGGCCGAAGCGAAGCGGCGGCACTGGCCTTGACCGCACGAGCGATCGTCTCCTGTGCCTCAAGAAGAGCGATCGTCTTTCGCTCCATGTCCGCTTCCTGGCTGACGCCGGCGATGCGGGAGTCCGCGAGTTGCAGCAGGGACGAAAGCTGCGGGACACGGCTTGCCTCGGCGCCCAGGCGCGCCACAACAGCCGGCAGGCTCGTGTCGATGCCGTCGAACAGATCCTCCTCGCGCAGGCCCGGCTCGATCCTGGGCGTCAGCACGGAATCGACCAGCTTGTAGCGCGAGATGTACGGCCCCGGCGGCAGGTTCCATGTGCCGGCGCCCTGGGATAGCTGGTGCCGCAGACCCTGCATGGCGAACTGCTGGTAGCTCATGCCCAGCAGCGGGTCTTCCACGCCTTTATCGAGTGCAACGGTATGCTCGCCCGACTCACGCGGAACCGCGCTGGTGTAAAGCTTCTTCGCCTGCCACACCGTCAGCCCGTCTTTCAGTTGTTCAGGGAAGGCCTTCGGATCACCGGCGGCGCGGAACGCCTCACGCGCAAGGATCGCCGACGCCTGGTGGTGTCCATGCCCATCGGCCTCCGTCCCGCTGAACCGGGCAACAATCACGTCCGGCTTGAAGATGCGGACCTGGCGCACAACATCCGCCAGCGCCGTGTCTCGTCCCCACTTCTGGAACGTCTCTTCCGCGGACTTCGAATATCCGAAGTCGGCGAGGCGGGAGAAGCGCTGCTGGACGCCATAGTAGCGGTCGGCCGCCAGCAGTTCGAGCGTCCGCAACACTCCGAGTTCGTCGAAGAGTCCGGCGCCCAACCGGTTCTGTCCGCCCTCTCCGCGGGTCAGTGAAAACAACACGGTCTCCACGCCCCGCCCTCGCGCCTGCAGCGTCAGCATCCCGCCATCCTCGTCATCGGGATGAGCGGTGATCTGCATCAGCCGCGCGGTGGTGCGCAGACGCCGAAGCTCCTGCTGGAGACCTGCCTGCCCCACATCCTGCGGCAGCGGCGCATAAGCCGGCGAAGCGCTTGCCTGCCGGCGCGCCTCAACCGCCTGCGCGGGGACAGGCGGGGCCTGCGGCGCAGGCGCAGCCTGCTGCGCGACACCAAAGAAGCTGAGAAGTAGAACGAGGACCGCCAGACGCGACCGGGTTCGCAAAGAGTCCTCCGCTGGAAGATGAGACTTACGTTGTACCGCCCGCCCGGCGGTCTCGGCAACCCCGCAGTGCGAGCGTCGTACGGCAGGGATATTCGCGTCCCTCGCGGGCGGAAAGTGCCCGTGCAGCAAAAAGCCCGGCGGCGGCGATCCCCTTGGGAGAAGATGCCACTCGACGGGCATTCGAACCAAATTGTGTGCGATAGAACCTACTTCGCGGCGCTCAGTTCCAACGCTCCGGACCGCACGGCGGCGAACTTCGCCTCGATCCAGTCGATCCACTGTCTCAGGCCGTCTCCGCTCTGGCACGAGACTTCGACGATCTCCATGCCGGGATGCACCGTGCGTGCGTTCTGCTTCGCCAACTCGGCGTCGAACGGCACATACGGCAGCAGGTCCACCTTGCTCAGGATCATCAATTCGGACTTGAAGAAGATCGACGGGTACTTGAGAGGTTTGTCCTCGCCTTCGGTCACGCTGAGGATCACTACCTTGGCGTGTTCGCCGAGATCGTAGCTTGACGGGCAGACGAGGTTCCCGACGTTCTCGATCAGCAGGATGTCGAAGGTGTCCAGCGGCCAGTCCGCCAGGTGCTTCTCGATCATCTTCGCGTCCAGATGGCAGGTTCCGCCGGTGACGATCTGCTTCACCGGGTAGCCCCAGCGCGCCAGACGCCTGGCATCGTTCTCCGTCTGGAGATCGCCGGTCAGGACCACGACCCGCTTGTTCTTGTCGAACTGTTGCAGCGTGCGCTCCAGCAGCGTCGTCTTGCCGGAACCCGGCGAACTGATCACGTTCAACACAAGAATCTTGTGTTCGCGGAACTTCTCGCGCAGTTCGGCTGCGATGCGCTGGTTCTCGTTGAGGACTTTCTTCTCCACCGGAATCTGGGTGCTCATTCTTCCACCTCTATGAACGCGATCTGCAACTCTTCTCCGGCGATCGTCACCGTGGCCGCTTCGTTACACGCGGGACACGCCGTGGACCAATGTTCGGCCTCGAACTCGTGCTTGCACCGCGGACACTGCTGCCGCCGTTTTACCGTCTCGATCTCGAGCGCCAGCGGCTCCCAGTGCGTGTCCTTCACGAGCGCGTCGAATCCGAACGTCAGCGAATCGACATCGACTCCGGCGAGATCGCCAATGCGGAGTCCCACCTTCGAGAACCGCGAACCCGGCCGCTTGGCCAGTTCATCCTCAAGCTGATCGAGAATCGACGCGACAAGTGATAGTTCGTGCATGCGGGACCAGTCACACTCAACTGTGATTGTCCTACCCCGGCGCTCCCCGCTGCTGTGACATCGCTCACAGCCGTTCCGGCCACACCGGCCGGTGAGACTGCCCGCCGTCCGGTTCGTTAGAATTCCTGTCATGGCGCAACCAGAAGCAGGTAAGGAAACACGCTCTTCGGAATCTCCCGCTGCCAGCCCCGAGACCTGGAAGGCCTACTCCGAGGACTTTCGCGCGGCCGCGCACGAGGCGGTGGACTGGATCGCCGATTACATCGCGAACATTCGAACCTACCCGGTGCTGCCCGCGGTCAAGCCCGGCGAACTGGCCGATTCCCTGCCCGCGCACGGTCCGGAACACCCGGAAAGCTTCGCCCGCATGATGGCCGACTTCGATCGACAGATCGTCCCGGCCGTTACGCACTGGAACCATCCAGGCTTCTTCGCCTACTTCGGCTGCACCGGCTCCACACCGGCGATCCTCGGCGAAATGCTTGCCGCCGCGCTCAACACCAACGGGCTCCACTGGAAGACCTCGCCGGCGCTCGTCGAACTCGAGCAGGTCACGCTGGGGTGGCTGCGCGACTGGGTAGGACTGCCCGCCGACTTCTTCGGAATCGTTTACGACACGGCATCGACCAGCACCATGCACGCGCTGGTTGCGGCCCGAGAGTACGTCGCGCCCGAGGCGCGAGAGAACGGCTCGCACGGAGACCTCACGGTCTACACCTCGCAGCAGTCGCACTCATCCGTCGAGAAGGGCGCCATCGCGATCGGAATCGGCCAGAAGAACGTGCGAAAAATCCCCACCGACGCCGAATTCCGCATGCGTCCCGATGCGCTGGAACAGGCCGTCCAAGCCGACATCGCGGCCGGCAAACGGCCCATGTGCATCGTCGCGACGGTCGGCACGACGTCATCGACCAGCATCGACCCCGTTGTACCGATCGTGGAGATCGCCGAGCGTTACGGCGCATGGCTGCACATCGACGCTGCGTATGCCGGAGTGGCGGCCATGCTGCCGGAGAAGCGGGAAATTCTCGCCGGAGCCGAGCGCGCCCACTCCATCGTTATGAACCCGCACAAATGGCTGCTGACGAGCATCGACCTCAGCGCGTTCTACACGAGACGGCCCGACATCCTGAGGCGCGCGTTTTCGCTCGTCCCCGAATACCTCCGCGCGAGCGAGGACCCGCGCGCCATCCATCTCATGGACTACGGCGTGCCGCTCGGACACCGCTTCCGCTCGTTGAAGTTGTGGTTCATCCTTCGCTACTTCGGACGCGAGGGGCTCCAGCAGATTCTGCGCTCGCACATCGATCTCGCACGGCAGTTCGCGTCCTGGGTGGATGCGGACGCGCGTTGGGAGCGGGTTGCGCCGGTGCCCTTCTCGACCGTGTGCTTCCGCTTCCGCGGCAGCGACGATCAGAACCGCGCCATTCTCGAGCACGTCAACGCCGCGGGACCGGTCTTCCTGTCGCACACCGAACTGAACGGAAAGGTTGTCGTGCGAGTGGCGATCGGCAATCTCGGCAGCACGATCGGAGATCTCCGCACCGCCTGGGAGTTGTTGCAGGCGGCAGCCGCGAAAGTCTAGAGACGAACGAAAACAGAAAGCGGCGCCTCGCAGCGCCGCTTTCCTGTACATCAGGGATGGAGCCTGCCTCCCGGCGGCTTCTACTTGAGAGCCTTGATCTCGGCGACCATCGCCTTGATCTGGTCGGCCGTCAGCTTGCCTTCATACGCTGGCATCTTCGGAGCCTTGCCCTTCGCGATCAAAGCCGTGAGTTCGGCCTCGCTCTTTGCGGCCGAGTCCTTCAAGGGAGCGGTCTTCATCGCCGGCTTGCCTTCACCCGCCGCGCCGTGGCACATCGCACATTTCGCCTTGTAATTGGCATCGGATGCCAGGTCGGCTGCGGCAGCCATGGAAGTCCCCAGCGCCATCACCATCGCAATCGTCAGTATCTTCTTCAAGAGTCCTCCTTCAATGTGCCGCGAGATGCTTTAACCTCGAAGCACCGCGTAGTGTGAATTCCTGCCCGCAACTCTGGCAGTGACCGCCATCACAACTCTGAAACTATTTCTGCCTCCCGCAACATCGGTGTCTTAGGCGTGAGCACTCGCGCCCTCGTACTGAAGCAGTCGCCGCTCGCCTTCCAGTTTGCGCAGCGGAGCCAGGTCTTGCGTCAGCTCGAGCGTTCCGAGGTATTCGCCCCCGGGACTCCGCACGGCGAAGTAGCGTATGTGCACAAACTTGCCGTGGAAGTTGATCCAGAATTCGGCCACGTCCTCGCGTCCGGCGCGGAAGTCGTTCAGGATGCGATCGACGGTCTCGACGCTGCGCGGAGGATGGCAGTGCTGCACCTTGCGTCCGATGATCGCCTTGCTGCGGGCGAAGATACGCTCAGGTCCCTCGGTGAAGAACGCCACGCGGTCCTCGGCATCGACAAACGTGATGTCCAGCGGGAGCGTCGAGAACACGGCCGCCAGTTGCTCGACGGTCACATTGCCCGTCGGCAGCATGATGAGCCCGTCATGTGGGACGCCCGCGCCTGCGCCGTTCGCGCCCTGCTTCGGCGTGTAGCCCTGTTGCGGCTCCACCAGGCACCAGCCGTACTTCGGAGACACAGCCCAGATCTCCGCCCACTCCTCTTCCGTCAGAGTTTCCATCGCCATGGGCAGGAGGATGTTCTCCTCTTTGAAGATCATCTCCTCGACCGCACGCATCGCGTTTACCGCCGGTCCCGCGATTCCGGTTTTCATCGCGAGAGCGGATGGTTCCACCGCGTGCAGCGCCGCGCCGAACTGCTTGACGATGGCGCGCACTTCATCATCTTTCGCCCACATCACCTTCGACGGGCCGGTGATGCCGTGCCGCTCGAGACACGAGAACAGCGCGTGTTCCTTGCGCTGGTAGTGCTTGTCGATGTCCATCAGGTCGTTGGCCGCCTGCCGCAGCTTGAACCCAAGCGCCGTGGCATCCTGGCCGTCGTCCATCGCACCGAGTTCGTCCAGGCCACCGCGAATCGCACCCAGGACCTCGCGAAGCGCTGCATTCTCGCGCCGGAAGGTGTCAACCGGATGCCCCGGCTCGATCGCCGCTCGGGGCTTGATCTGCGTGAGGACTTCGCGAGTCACCTGCGAGTGCAGGTCGCACATCGAGCGAATCTGCTCCACCGGCATGCCCTCATTGATCAATTGCTGCTCCATGGCCATGATCTCGGTCGCATCCGTCTGCTGCACGACTTCGCGCAGCTGCTGCTTCACCTGTTCGGCCGGAGCGCCGGCATGAAGATGCCGGATGATTCCCTTGAGAGTGTTCACTCTCTGCGTCTTGTTATCGATAAGTTCGCTCATGATGTGCTCCTGGGTGAACACTAACAACGGCGGGGAACGCGAACGATGACTTCAGTCACAGCCGCGGGCTGGTAATCGCCACTTCCCGCTTCCCGCAGGCGATTTCCGAGGTCTCCGGCTTTGTTTGATTGCACCGCAACCGGCTGGTTGTTAGCATGGCGCGGTGAGGACCCCTATGGACACAAGCCGTATACTCTCGGAGCTTCGTGCCGAACGCGATCGCATCGATCAGGCCATTGCCGCGCTGGAAGCGCTCGACAACCTTGGAAGGCGCGGCCGCAGACGCAACGGCTCTGGTCCGGCGCAACCGGCGCCCGCGCAGAAGAAGCAGACTCGCAGCCGGGGCCGAATGAGTCCCGCCGCCCGCAAGCGCATGTCGGCCATGATGAAGCAGCGATGGGCGGAGCGACGGAAGGCCAAGGCAGCGTAGCGCCGGCTTCCGACCTTCTCATTTACCCATGTACAACTCGGTGCAGGAGTTCGTTGGAGGTCCTCCCGGCGAGGCACGCGTGCGCGGATTCCTCCACGTGCCGGAGACCTCGTCCGGCGACGGACTGGTCCTCACTCACGGTGCCGGGTCGAACTGCGAGTCCCCGCTTCTGGTCACACTGTCGAATGCCTTCTGCGATTTGGGATTCATGGTGCTCCGGTGCGACCTGCCCTACCGCCAATTGAGGCCGCACGGACCGCCGCCGCGCGGCAGCGCCGACCGCGACCGCCACGGCTTGCGCAACGCTGTGATCACGCTGAGAGAGCGAGTCGCCGGACGAGTGTTCCTGGGCGGCCACTCGTATGGCGGACGTCAAGCCAGCATGCTGGCCGCCGCGGAACCGGGCTTGGCCGATGCGCTTCTGTTGCTCTCGTACCCGCTGCATCCGCCGCAACGTCCGAATGAGGTTCGAACGGCTCACTTCCCAAAACTCACGACGCCATCGCTCTTCATCCATGGTGCTCGCGACGGCTTCGCCACGGCCGAGGAGTTGACGGACGCGCTCCGCCTGGTTCCCGCCGGGACGCGACTGCTTTCGATCCCCGGCGCCGGACACGAACTGATGACGAAGCGGAACTCCGACGCATTCGCGGCCCTGGTCACCGGCGCATTCCTGAGCTTCTCGGCCGCGACAGGCTAGAACCAGCGTCTGGCGCCGGATTTCGGCTTCGCCTCAGGCCACGGTTTCCGCGACTTCGTACAGCTCGGTGTACTCGTGTGAGTACACGTAGTCCACCGTGCAAAGCACGATGATGGGATCTGAATCCTGGAGCAGGAATTGGAGTGCTTCTCCCGCGTCTCTCGGACGAAAGACGTGGAGCTGCTCGCCCACCCTCAGCTTCTCTTCCATGCCGATATCGGGATCCACGAGCGGAGTGAGATATCTCCGGATCGTACCGTCGAGCAACGAATCGAACAGCTCGAGGCTGTTTGCGCGCACGCCGACGTTTCCGTTCGCCAGGCCCATGTAGATGCTGCGCAGATCGCTGGGTCCGTGCCGCAACGCCACCAGGCGGAACATCCTCTCGAGCGAACGTTCCAGGGATTCTTCCAGGTAAGCGAGCAGCAACCCTGACTTGGCCTGCTTCACGCCCAGTGCGGGCCGGCGATCTTCGGCCTGCTCGAGCACGCTCAGGATGCCGAGCACGCGAAAGTGAGCTCGAATCTGTCGCATGATGAGCGAACGCAGCCGAGATTCGCCGATGCGGTACTCGTTCCGTTCCGCGCCCATGCGGTTCATCAGCCGGATCACGCTCATGCTGAGCATGGGGTCCTCGTGGTCGAGCATTCTCGCGAGCGTGGACCATGCGACCTCGCCACCGAACTCGTGCACCACGCGCGGAATCGCCATGCGAGCGCGCAACGGCACGGACTCGTCCCAGAACAGTTCCTCCAGTTCGGGCAGGACTTTCTTTCCGCAGTGCAGCAGCGCCCTGCGCGCAAGCAGGCGCGTCTCTCCCTTGCTGAGATGGGAGGCGATGGCGGACACAAAATCCGGGCACTTCGTGCACGCAGCTTGGCGCAACGCGGCCTTCACCTGCTCGGGATCGGAACTGTTGAGACCCTGGAGAAGCGCCTCGGCCTTGGCGATCTGCTGAGTAACGTCGTCCTCCGTGTCAACCGATGTTGCGTGATACAGCCCGGTCCTGCTCGATTGCATGAGGGCTGCCGCGGCAATCCCCGCGGTACGGCCGAGAGGCGATTGTGCGGAGGCCCCGCTCCCGCGTCGAAGAAAATGGAAGACGTTGTCCAGCGGCACGGATCTGCCGTAATGCCGCAGGTATTCGATCGCCTTCGCCTGCACGCGGCGCGACTCGTCCCCGAGCATGGATTCCACTCTCGAAGAAAGCGAATCGTCGCCCGTCTGCGTCAACACGTCGAGAGTCCGGGCCCTGATCTCCGGGTCGGGATGGTCGAGCAACCCCTCCAGCGTGGGAATCAGAGCCTTGCCGATCGGAATGGTGCCGGCGAATTGCAGGACGTACAGAACTTCCGTGTGATCGTTGCTCTTGAGCAACTGCGTCAGTTCAGCCGCCGTGCGCGCGTCGGGCACGGCATCCAGATGCAGGCTCTTGATGTCGATGGACCGGTACTTGATGGCGCTGCGCAGCTCGTCAACGTAGAGGCGGCGGGCCGTAATCGCCAGCGCAATCCACGCCGCGATGAGCGCAATGTTCAATACGGCCGTCATGCGGGCCGACACTGCCATCACGCTGGTCAGCAACACGAGAACGACTCCGGCCGTTCCATCGGCGACGCGGGAGAGGAACGAGTCGATGAACGACTTGACTTCGATCTTGGTGTCTGCCGGCAGAGGAAGATAGAGCAGCTCCACGCTGGTGCGGTCGATGGAGTGCTTCAGGAGCTGGTCCTGGGTGCGAAGCACGATCGCCGCCACCAGCGATCCCCAGACAACCAGTCCAACCGATCCCACCATCAGGCCGATCGGCGCAAGCAGGATGGTGAAGCCCAGCCCCATCCGGCGCATCAGCGGACCGGTCAACAGCAACTGGATCAGCAGCGAGCCGATGCCGGCATACGCGTAGAACTGGCCGAAGAATGTCGCCAGCTGCTCCTTGGAATGAATGGTCTTATCGGCTACGGCCTTGAACTGGTAATCGACAAGGCTGGTCACGACACCGCTGACCATCACCAGTCCGGCGAGCACCAGCAGGTACTTGGAGCCGCCGACGAGCTTGGCGCTTTGTTTAAGGCTCCAGGCCTGCTCCGCCGACGGTCCCGGAATCGTGCTGATCAGTTCGCGAGGCCCCTGCCGGACGATGATCTGCACCAGCGCGACGCAGAGCAGCAGGGCCACCACGACCCCCAGCAGGAGATCTTCGGGCCCGAAGCGGTCGGCCAGCGTGGACGTGAAGAAGCCGCCGGCGATTCCACCCAGCAGGCCGCCGGCGCCCACGAAGGCATAGAGACGCTTGGCCTGGCGGGTGGTGATGACGAAATTGGCGAGTGTCCATACCTGCATCGGCGCGATCACGCCGAACACTCCGCCCCAAACGTAGATGACCGGATAGAGCCACTCGTATTCGAAGCGCGAGAGCCACCAGAACGCGATGAGGTTGCCGGCAAAAAAGAACAGGCTGGAGATGACAAGCACGTCGTGCCGGACTTCGCGCGAGCGGCGGAGATACGCCGACCCGAAGATGCCCACCAGCACGGCGATCGCAATCGACACGTAGGGAAGCTTGACCGCGCCGAACTCGGCGAGAAACAGCGCGTCGCGCACATTCTTCGTCACTACATACGAGGCAACCACCAGGAACAGATACGCTGCGAGCGAAAAGGAAAGGACATACTCTCCTTCCCGCAACCCAAGTGCGTTTCGGACTTTATCGAACAGCTTCACGGCTTCACCCGGTTATCGCTTATGGATGATTCAAGATACGAACGGTCGAACAACTCTTTTCGGATGATGTCGCGGCGAACCATCAACTGCCGGACGAGGTACTCGGCCGCCCGGGGGTCGCTCAGTTCACCGCATTCGACAGCTGCCCGCAGTTGGTCGTCCGAGAAAGAGCTCACGATGCGCGCCGCCCATCGCGCGTCCGCCTCCGTCATGTTGTCGAACGCCGCCAGCGGAAAGTTCTGTTTCCACCTGAGCGGATGGAACCCCTCGGAAGACAACCTGCCTACCGACGGAAACTGCTCCGGTTCGGGCCGCAGTTCCCAACGGGGCTGATAGATCCCTCCCGTGGCAAGCACTTTGCCCGCCTGCCGGAAGTCCATCTGGTGCTCGTGGCCAACGATGACATCGTTGGCAAACTCGGTATCGCTGCCCAGCGTGGAGCCAAAGTCGATGAGGTAGTGGCGAAGAAACTTGCGCCCGCCCTCCTCGACATAGAGGTCGAGCGTGTTCCCGACGCGAATGTCGTTGTGCGCGAGCCAGGCGGCGAAGATGCGCAGGCCGCGGAGTTCGCGGCGGTCTTCGTGCGGAATGATGTCGTTGCGGTCGTCGCTACGGATACCCTCGAAGTGGAAACCGCCTTTCGGCTTGCCTTTCAGCAGCTTGCTCGCAACGGCGCGGTATCGGCCCTCCACGGGTCCCGCAACGCGCTCGAGAATCGCGTCCAGATCCGACGCAAGAAACTTGCGCTTGCGGTTCAGTTGGTCGGTGATGGTGGCCTTCGGGTCGATCTCCAACTGATCCCTGCGGAAGTGGAAGATCGTGTTCTGCGGGACGTTGTAGCCGATGGCGTGGAAGAGCTTGGTCGAGATGACTTCCGCGCCCGTCGCCATCTCCGGATTCGTCCTGGGGTCGAACTTGAGAATGTAGGTATCGCCGCGCGAGTCCTTGATCCAGAACCCAGGCGTGATCCCCTCGCTCTTCCCGCGCAGCACCACATAGCTGCCCGGCGCAGGGCCGGCAGTTTCATCCGGGCCGCGCTTCAGGTCCTCGACCGAGAGCCGCCGCATGCCGTTGCGATTGGTGAACCACGACGAGTCCGGCACTTCATCCACCGAGTTCACGTTCGAGGCTTCCTTCGGAGCTCCGCGCGCCCGTCGCACGTGCCGCGGAAAATCGAGGGCCTGCCGCAGCTGGAGGAAAAACGTACCGTAGGCGAAGTCATACATGTATCCCGCGTCCCTGGCTTTCGGCTCGGGAACGCTCTCCATGTCGAAATCGAGCCAGAGCGGTTCAGGATTGCCGCCCGCCCCAGACTGCGCGAAGAGTGCCGGGACGAGCAGCAACGCTGCCACGACAAGGAAAATGGCATCACGCAGCGCCATGTCAGAACCCCGCTCCGAGGCGAACCATCAGGCGCGTCGCTTCGGAAGTTCTCGCGGCGAAGATTCGGGCGAACACCGACTTCCCGGACTTGACCTCAAAGCCGCCCCCGAAGGTGCCGCGGAGATTGTCGCCAGTCAGCTGCTCCCATTCGTCGAAGACCTGACCTACATCTGTAAATACAAATGTCCCAAGATGCCGCGTCATATCGAAGCGGTACTCCATGCTCGACACCAGCGCGTTGCGTCCATAGAAACGCTGCGGATCGTATCCGCGGAGAACGCCGGAGCCCCCGAGGCGCGCGAGCAGAAAGAACGGAACCTGCGCACCGCGACGAGGGTCGTTGAACTCCGCGGCCACCCGCAGGGCCACGATGCGCCGGCGCGTTCCGAGTGGAATGTAACCGCGCAGGTCCACCGAGTACTCGTCGTGGTCGAATTCACTCCCGCCGAGTGTCCGGTTGTGGCGGTAGCCGAAACGGGCGAACGCCCCCTTGCGCGGGTTGCCGGCCGAGTCGCGCGCGTCGAACACGACAAACGCAAGCGGCGAGAGCAATTGGACTCCCCCGGCACCCGGCAATTCGCCCGGCGTGAAGACCCGCAACGTGGACGGGATGTCGTCGGCACCGCCGTTCCCGGCCGAACTGCTCGACACATCGAGACCGCCGCCGAAGGAGAACCGCCGCCCCGGCGAGACGGTCGCAATCGCCGAAACACCGCGCTCCTGCACCTCGTAGGTGCTGAGGTCGCCGCGGAACGAGGACGGACCAGCGCCGGAAAATTCTTCCTGCGTGCGCTCCGCGTACCGGCCCAGCACGTCGATGGATAGGTTCTTGAACCCCTGCCCGAGCGGGTCGAAGCTAAACCCAACGCCCGAGTCGAAATACTTCTTGGTCGTGAACGCCGCGACTGCTTTGAACTGGAAGTCCGGCGAGATGAGGTCGGCTGTCGAGACCGAGCCGCCCACGCCGAATCCGGAGTTCTCGCTCGTCGTCCCGAAGAACAGGGAATGATGCAGGTGTTTGTGATCGGGCGAAGGCAGAACTTCGACACCGAGCAGCGCCATGCCGCGCTCGAGCAGGCGATCGTTTTCGAAGCGCGCCATGCCGGCTTCCGATTTCTCGCCCAGCCAGCGGAACGGCGCCTGGATGCCGCGAAGGACGGGGTTGCGGCGCGGCGGAAACTTTTTCGGATCGACAATGCGTCGCCTTGGAGCCGTGGACACGCTCTGGATGGCGGCCTCATACGAGCGCGCGGCGAACCCCGCGCGCATGCCGTCCTGGGCTTCCGCCGAGGCGGTGAGTGCCACCAGCAATCCGACTTTGGCCAACTTCGCCATGCGTTCTGCGCCTGTCGATAATCAGGAACCCGCGACCGGCTTCGGAGTGAGTTCGAAGCGGTCGCGTACCTCAAAGTCCGGGTTCTCTCGCGACTTCAGCTTCACCATCTCGAACTGGAGCTTCCGGCCGGGAGTGACCATGAAGCGCACGTAATGGAATGTTTCGCCCGAGTCGCGGTAGTGATCGGCGTCGTCCCGCGGTATCGAATGCGGCGTGCCTCCGCCCCCGCCCGAAACGATGTACATGACCCCGCCGTTCTCGTAGCGCTCGTAATTGTGCACGTGTCCCGAGATCACAACGATCCGCGCTCGCAGCTTCTTCTGACGCTCTTCCATCTCTTTCCCCAACGCTGTGTGTTCCGGCAGAGCGGGATGGGCACGGGTGAGGAACCTGGATTCCGACCTCGTGTACGGCGGGTGGTGCATAAGGACGAAGACGTAATCAATGCCCGGCCCGACCGAGTCCAGTTGCCCGCGTATCCACTTGCCCTGTTTGGACCCAGGGTCCACCGGCGATTGCGAGTCGGCCACGATGAAGAGGCATCCGTTGATCGAGAACGAGTACCAACGCTTGCGCCCCACCTCCGGGAAGCGCGCGAAGTAGTTCTCTAGGCCGACATGCTCCGGACCACCTTCGAGTTCGTGGTTGCCCAGCACAGGAACGATCCGCTTGCCGGCGGCCTTCAGGGGCGCGACAACCTCGTCGAACCTTTCCCAGTCGGTGGGGTCCGCCCCGTTGAGCACGAGGTCGCCGACGATCGCGACGAACGACGCCCGCTCCGTTCTGATCTGGTTGAGAATCGCGCGGCGTGCGCGCTCGCTGCCGCGCTTCAGCAGGTTGTCGGTGTAGCGGGGATCCCCGTAAACGATGAACTCGAAGGGCGCGGGGCCTTCGCCGCCGGAGTCCTGGGAGTGCGCCAACCCCGGGAAAACGAGGCACAACTGGAGCAGCAGACTAACGACTACCGCCGACTGACGATGACTGACGGCTACGAACGGCATCTGTACAACCCATCCTCCGGAAGACCGCGGCGATGATTATCAGTAAGAGATGCTGTTCACCGGCAGGCAGGTTCCGAAACTAGTGGCCGCCGGGAGTGCCTTCCGAAGTGCGCGCATCCCTCGAAAGGACTAGGAGTGTAAGGAGGCAGCCCTTGGGGGGAAGGCGCGCAATCATTGTTCGACGGTCGCCGCCGGGGGCGGCATGCGAAAGGTAGTTACCCAAAGGTAACGGCGGCCCTTAGGCCGCCGTCATAGCCGCACATCGATTTACGTCAATTGACTTCCAACTGATCCTTCGAAGGCAGTTTCGGGAAGGCTGCGTGCGGTTCCGCCTGGTACCAGTAGGCCACGGATGCGATGTCGTCGGTGAGAGGCAGGTATCTGCCGCCGCCGCGCCATCCCAGCGCCTGGATGGTCACCCGCAAATCGCTGTCGAAGCGGATGGGATCGGTGATGTGCCAGCGATACAGCCCAAAGCGCTGTTGCGACTGGTAGAGGCCATCGGGCCGCAGGACCTGCGGCAATCCGGAGTAGGGACTGCTGAACTCTTCGTACTGGCGCTTCTCCTTGTTCTCGAAGTTGTAAGAGCCGCCGAAGTAATCCTCCGTGCCGGTGCCGTTGATGGTCGGGAAGTCCCGGTCGCCATCCATATAGAACTTAATCTCGCCTTCGCCCCACCAGCCGCTGTTGTTGACTCCCCAGGCCATGTAGGTGCCGACGTAGTGTCCCTTGCCCTTGATGTTATCTACGATGGTATAGACCTGCTTGTACGGCAGAGGATTAACTCGGCGGAACTGGGCGTGGAAGTAACCTGCGTCCTTGGGGATCTCCGTGCGCGTGTAATTGATCTGGTAGTAGAGGCGCATCGGCTCGGTGTCGAGGTTCTCCATCGTGATGCGCGCCTTTTTCCTGAACGGCATCGTCCAGTATGAGTTGAAGGCGCTGCCGGGGTTCACGCATACCGCAAGTGAAGAGACGCGGGCATACTTGCCCCAGCCGACGGCGAAGAAGTCTCCCACCGGAACCTCGACCGAGGGCTCCTTCTCGTCGTCCCAGTACATCCTGAGGATCGAGTAACGCCAGTTGCCGGTCGGCGTCATCCAGATTTGCTGGATGGCTCCCGCTCCATCGATATCGGCCAGGACGAATGTCTTGCCGGGCTCGATGATGATGAAGGGATTCACCTTCCAACCCTGGCCCAGCTCCCGGCTCTCGTGCGATGCGTTGCCTTGCACGGCCATGCCGCCTTTGCCCTTCTCGCCCGTCAGGTTCTCGGGGCTGATGGAAAAAGTCTTTGCGTCCGACAGGCGATAAAGGTCGCCAAGGTTGTTGCCGATGCCGTCGCTCGCACCCTGCGCAAATGCAACACACGGGACGCATAGCAGGACTGCCACTAACAGCGTGAATGACTTCATTGCACTCCTCCTCTAATACTCACCAGGGGCCGTTGGTGATGCTGGTCGTATCAGCCCGCTTCGGTTTGCTCAAACTCTGTAGACGCGGATGTACTCGAACTCGCCTGTGAACCCTGCTCCGCCCATGGAGACCAGCCCGATGCGGGCGTTGGCCCCGAGAGTGTGCGTCCAGGTTCCGCCGGCACGCCAGCCGATGCCATCGCGGCTGGAATACGCCGTGTAGAGTTCTTCGGAACCTTTCGCGTGTTTGACAATGCGCAGGTAGAGATACTCGTCCGCTGCTTCGAGCACGCTGCTGCCGTACACCGGGTATCCCTGCGGCACCGGCGACATTTCCTTGCCGAACTCGATCTGGCGCGTCTCCCAGATCGAGGCATGAACCAGCTTGACGTAGTTGTCGTCGTCTCCGTAGATCACGAGACCGGTCTGCGAAAAGTTCTGGCAGCAGCCGTCGGCCGGAACGTTGAACCGAACCTTCGTCTCAACCATGTAGTCGCCGGCGGGCGCGGATTGCAGCAGGACGGAAGCCGTATTGGTCGAAGCGTGCAGTTCGGCCGCCTGCGTGTCGAACTGCAACGCGGTGCCGGTCAGGCGATATCCCGCCGCGGCGGGAGGACGCACCCAGGACCACAGGCTTGCGAGTGCCGGCGCATCGAACTCATCGGACGTCAGGACCGCGCCCGGAGCGTCGTTGACACGCATCGTCGCGCTGTAGGGATTGGTCTCGCCGGCTTGCGCTGCCGGCTTCGCCTGCGAGCTGTCTGAGGCCCAATTGCCGCCGCGGACCACCGGCCAGCCGTCCACCCAATCGATGGGATCGAGCATGAGCGGACGCCTTGTGAAACCTGGCGCGCCGGCAAAATACGGACGGTTGCGGTCCACGGCGTGGTAGATCATCCAGTCCTGGCGGGCGTTGTCGGTGAAGACCGCGCCGTGTCCGGGGCCGACCCAGCGGTTGCCGTTCATGCCGAGCGCGAGCGTGCCGCCGGGCCTGCCGGCAAGCAGCGAGATGCCGTCGCGGTCGAGAAATGGCCCCTGCGGTGACGTGGAGCGCCCGGCGAACACGCTGTAGCCGGTGAGCGGCCCTCTGCAGCAGTCGGACGCCGAGGCGAACAGATAGTAGTAGCCGTCGCGCTTGACGACGTTCGCGGCTTCGTATCGGTTCGAGATGGCGATCTGCTGCTCGCTCGATGCGTCCGAGCGGAGCCCGTCCGCCGACAGTTTGCGCACCCTGATGCCGCCGTAGAAACTGCCGAAGTAAATGTACTTCTCGCCGTTGTCTTCAATCACATCGGGATCGATGGCGGCACGCTCGCCGGGTTCGACCACCGGCGCGCCGGCGTCCGTCCACGGCCCCGCCGGGCTGGAACTCGTCGCCACTCCGATCGCCGATCCATTGCCCGGCAAGTTGGTCTTCGAGGCCGAGTAATAGAGGTAGTACTTGCCGCCGGAGTACCGGATCAGCGGCGCCCAGAGGCCGCCGTCGGCCGCGACCCACGCGGGCTTGGTCGCGAAGACATCGCCCACATACGTCCAGTCAACGAGGTTCGACGACCGCAGGATCGGAATGCCGTGATAGATCCAGCCACCGGTGGAATTCTTGTCGGTGTCGTTGAGCGGGTCGCCGGTGCAATAGACGTACCAGTTGTTGTCCTGCGCCTGGAGGACCGAAGGATCCGCGCAGCTTTCAACCGCGCCGCCCGAGGGGATCGTGGCCAGCAGCGGGTTCGTGTAGGTCGTAGGCTGCGGTTGCGGCGTCTCAGGCGTGGTAGGACGCTGCACGAACGACGTCTCCGCGCCTCCGCCGCATCCCAACCAACCGGCCACCGCCATGATGAGGCACAGCGCAACGCTGCGCCTTGACTTCGCACACTGCTCCCAGAATTCGCACATTAGGCCCGTCCGGACAACAGCTATGAATTTCGGAACTTCGGCGCGCTTGCGCGCCTATTGAACTAGCGGTCGAGATAGTGGACTTCGCCGACGTCGCGAAGCCGTTGTGCGGCTGCTTCGGGCGTGATGTCGCGCTGCGGCGCTCCGAGCATTTCGTATCCGACCATGAATTTGCGCACTGTCGCCGATCTCAGCAGCGGCGGATAGAAGTGCGCGTGGAAATGCCACTCGTCATGCTTTGCGCCGTCGGTCGGCTGCTGATGAAAGCCCATCGAGTACGGGAACGGCGTCTCGAACAGGTTGTCGTAGCGCGTTACGACCCGCTTCAGGATGTCTGCCAGCGCGGTCTGCTGCGTGCGATCGAACTGGTCGAGGCTGCCCGCGTGATGGCGGCTCAGCAGCATGACCTCGAACGGCCAGACGGCCCAGAAGGGCACGACAGCCACGAACTCCTCGTTTTCGCAGACGATGCGCTCCGCCGCCGAGCACTCGAGCGCCAGGTAGTCGCAGAGCAGGCATGTGCCGTGAGCGGCGCGATAATCGCGCTGGGCGGCATCTTCTTTTGCCGGCTCATTGGGCACGGTTTCGTTGGCCCAAATCTGGCAATGCGGGTGCGGATTGCTGCATCCCATCGTCGCGCCGCGATTCTCGAAGATCTGCACGTAGTCGATGTCGGGCAGATTGCCGAGTTCGCGATACTGTTCGGTCCAGACGTCAACGACCTTCGCGATGTCCTGCACTTGCATCCGCGCGACTGTCACGTCGTGCCGCGGCGAGAAGCACAGCACCCGGCAGATCCCGGATTCGCTGCGCGCCACCAGCAGGCCCTTCCCCCGCGCATCGAGTGCGGCCTGCGACGTCGCAGGCTTGAGCGCGGCAAAGTCGTTGTCGAACACGAACGTGCTCGCGTACTTCGGGTTCTTCAGTCCGCCGGCGCGTTCGTTTCCCGGACACAGGTAGCAATGCGGGGCGTACTCCACCGTCGTCTCCGGCGGAAGCTTCTCGACCTGTCCCTGCCACGGACGCTGCGTGCGGTGCGGCGACACGAGCACCCACTCGCGCGTCAGTGGATTGAAGCGCCGGTGCGGCGTCTCTTTCATGCGGGCGGGAATCGTGCCGGGAACTTCAGTCCTGGTAGCCATTCGGATTTCGCTTCATCCAGTCCCACGCGCTTGCGACGATCTCTGCGAGATCGGCGCAGCACGGCTTCCAATGCAGTTCGTTCTTGATCTTGTCGGAGCTCGCAACCAGCACCGCCGGATCGCCGGCGCGGCGCGGCATCTCGACGGCGGGGATCGCGTGTCCGGTGACGCGGCGCGCGACCTCGATCACCTCGCGCACGCTGAACCCGCGCCCGTTGCCCAGGTTGTAGATCAACTGTGCCGGAGCGGCACTTGCCGCCAAGGCATCCAGCGCCAGCAGGTGGGCCGAGGCCAGGTCGCTGACGTGGATGTAGTCGCGCACGCAGGTACCGTCAGGCGTGTCATAGTCGGTGCCGAAGATGGAAATGTTTTCGCGCTTCCCTGCCGCCACTTGCAGGATGAGTGGGATCAGGTGCGTCTCCGGCGCGTGATTTTCGCCATGCGTGGCGGTCGCGCCGGCTGCGTTGAAGTACCTCAGGCTGGCATAGCCGAGGCCGTGAATGCGGTGGAACCATTCGAGCATCCGCTCCACGAGCAGTTTCGACTCGCCATACGCATTCGTCGGACGCAGCCTGTCGGTCTCCAGGATCGGCGTGCGTTCGGGCTCGCCATACAGCGCCGCCGTTGAAGAAAAGACGAAACGCCGGACGCCGTTGGCCAGCGCGGCTTCGAGCAGCGTCAGCGCGCTCGCCGTGTTGTTGCGGAAGAAGCGTTCCGGCTCCTTCATGGACTCGCCCGCCTCGATGAAGGCGGCGAAGTGCATGACGGAATCGATCTTCGACTCGCGCAGCACGCGGTCGAGCGCCTGGCGGTCGGAGATGTCGGCGGTTACCAGTCTCGCCGCCGCGCTCACCGCGCCGCGATGGCCCTTGCTCAGGTTGTCGTAAACGACGACCTCATGCCCCGCCTGCAGCAATTGCGCAGTGACAGTGCTGCCGATGTATCCCGCTCCGCCCGTTACGAGTACGTTCAGCTTCGACATGGCTTACGCTTCCGGCACGATGCGCATGTAATGGAATTGCGCGGTGTTCTGCCCTGCACCGCCAGTGAAGATCGCGACGCGGATGGAACGGTCCCACGGAGTCAGGAATGCGCCATCGAGCTTTGCGCCGACGTTGGTCCATGTCTTTCCGTCGGGGCTGTAGGCGAATTGCAGCTCGTGGCCTTTCTTCGCCGTCATCCGGAGATGAAGCTCCGGCACGCTGCCGATGGCCATCTTGGTCAGCGTCGTGTTCTTGCCGTCACGACGCTCCCACACGGCCAGCCCCTCGCTCGAGACGGCAATTCCAATGGCGTTGCGGATGTCTCCGTAGGCGGCAAGGCCGACCTGCGCACCCTGCGGGATCGAGCCCGTCAGAACCTGTGTGCTGGCAACGTAATCACCGGAGATTGTCGGCCGGGCAAGCACCGCTCCCAGAAGCTCGTCCGCCTCCGCGCCGGAGGGAGCCAGAGACAGCACGCCGTTGTTCTCCGTGCTGAGCGTGAAAACTGGGCGGCGTCCCTGCGGCCATTGCCATCCAGGACGAAGGTCCGGGGTTTCGAAGTGGTCGAAGAACGTGTGATCTACCTTCTGTGCCGCATTGAGCGGCGAGGCGGCGCGCACGCTGACGCCCCGGCCTCCATTCATCGCCGGCCAGCCGTCGGATGTCCACGTAACTTCATCGAGTACGGCCTGGCGCCCGGTAAAGACGAACTCCTTGCTGCTGTACGCGTGGTACAGGAGGAACGTACGGCCCTGCTGGTCCGTCACGATGCTGCCGTGACCGGGACACTTCCATGTTTCACTGCCGCGAACCAGCGGGTTTTTTTCGAATTTCACATAGGGGCCAAGCAGTTTCTCCGACCGGGCGACGCCCAATCCGTAGCTGCATTGCAACCCGCAGCACGCGCTGCCGGAGTAGAAGAGGTAGAAGAATCCGCCGCGCCGCAGAATGTAAGGGGCTTCGACGACTCCCTTCTCCCACGTAGCGGGATCGTTCCGCAGAATCTCCTTTGGCTCGCCGATGACGCTGGTGCCATCTTCGGAGAGGCGCTGCGCCCACAGCGGTGTCGGAAGATTGCGGCTGTTGCCGTCTTCCTTCCAGATCAGGTAACGCTCGCCGTTCTCATCCACCGTGGGGAACGCATCGATGGACCCGACTTCCTGGCAGATCAGCGGACCATTGTCCTGGTAAGGCCCCGTGGGTGCGTCCGCTACGGCAGACGCTACGCAGAGCGGCCCGTTCTTGGCGCGCGCCGTATAGAACACGTAGTACCTGCCCTTGTACTCCGACAGTTCCGGCGCCCAGAAGCTTCCCTCGGCCCACGACGGAGCGTCCGGGAATATCGCGCCTACTTCCGTCCAGTTGACAAGGTCGCGCGAGCGCAGCAGCGGATACACCGGCGCCCACTCCGAACCGGTTGCCGTCGCCCAGTACTCGTCGCCGGTGCGAATGATCGATGGGTCCGGATGGTCGCCCGCGATGACCGGGTTCACGTACATCGGAGCGGACACAGGCAGCGCCGCCACTTGGGCCGCTGCCGCCGGCGTGGGTTGCGCGGAGACGCTCGCTGCCGGTTGTACGGTCGCCTGCGCTGTGCTGGTCTGCGGCGCCTGAGATACAGCCGGCGCCACGAGGCCGAAGAGGGCGGTGATCAGGACAATCGCGTTTCGCTTACGGTCATGCACGGTGGAAGTCCTCTTACATCATCCAGAGACTCTGACTGCTTACACGTCGGGCGCACAGGATCCGGAGTTGCTTGTGCGCTTAGTCCTTGCCGGCCGGGCCCGCGCCTTCGGCGGCGGAACACACGTAAACGGCGGGTGTTATTCCAGTGGCCTTTTGATAGGCCGAGGCGATGCGTGACTCGAAGTCCCCGACAGCGTTGGCCGCAACCAGGTTGATGGTGCAGCCGCCGAAGCCGCCGCCCGTCATGCGCGCGCCAATCACGCCCGGAATCCCGCTGGCGAGGTCAACCATCACGTTCAGTTCTTCGCAACTGACTTCGTAATCTTCATTGAGGCTGCGGTGCGACGCGTACATCAGCCGGCCGAAATGCGGAAGATCGCCATGCTTCAGCGCTTCTGCGGCCTCAACGACGCGTTCGTTCTCGGTAACGACGTGCCGGCAACGGCGGTAGACCGCTTCCGGCAGCGCGCTCCGGTGTGTTTCAAGGTCCTTCGGGGTCACGTCGCGCAACGCCCGGATGCTCGGCAGGAACCGGCGCAGAGCGCCGACGCCCGATTCGCACGCCTCGCGCCGCTGGTTGTATTCGCCGCCGGCAAGCTCGTGCTTGACCATCGTGTTGCAGATCACCAGCCTGACGTCTTGTGGAATCGGCACGGAGGTGAACTCTAGCGAGCGGCAGTCGAGCATGAGCGCGTGGTCTGCCTGGCCGAAGCACGAGATGAACTGGTCCATGATTCCGCAACGCGCGCCGGAGTACTCGTTTTCCGCCTTCTGGCAGAGGCGCGCCACTTCCATGCGTGGCACGTCGAACCCTCCCACGGCAGCGAGCGCCAGTGCGGTGGACACCTCGATCGCTGCCGAGGAACTCAGCCCCGCGCCCAGCGGAACATCGCTGTCGATCATCAGGTCAGCGCCCCGGAGCTTGCGTCCCGACGCTTCGAGCACGGCGGCGACTCCGCGAACGTAGTCGCTCCAATGCTTGCGCGGAGGCCCCTCGAGCGCCTCGCAGTCGAACTCCGAGGTCTCGCTGAACTGGCAGGAATGGACGCGGAGTCTGCGATCCGCACGCAGCGCGACGGCAACCGACGTATAGAAGCCGATCGCAGCCGGCATCACGAAACCGTCGTTGTAGTCCGTGTGCTCGCCGATCAGGTTCACGCGCCCGGGGGCGCGGAAGATGCTCGGGCACGCTCGGAACTTCTGCTCAAACTGTTTCGCGAGCGCTTGCGTGCAAGAGACTTGCTTCGCCGTGGCCATCGTCATGCGCCGCTCCGCGTGGCAGCCTTGTCCCGCGACGAATGAGCCTTTTGCTTACGCATGCCCAGCAACAGCATCACCGCGCCGAAGGCCAGCAGCACGAGTCCCCAGCCGATGTTGACGTTGATCCCGAGCGAGCGCTGGTACATCGCCTTGTCACTCAGGACGCCAAACCCTGCAAGCAGCACGCCGAAAACGGTGAACATAAGGCCGATCGGCACTCGAATATCCAATCCCATAGAAGTCTCCGCTCTACCAGAAGACAACGTTGAGGAGCACGGCTATGGCGATCACTCCTGCGCCAAGCCAGGCCGGGCGCTGATACCACGGCAGGTGCTCCTGCTTCGGCCTCTCCGTCAGCGAGTACACCAGACCAACCAGTTCTTCGTCGGCGCGTGGCCTGGTCACGAGGCTCACCAGGATGGTGATAACGAAACACGCGCTCCACGCCCATATCGCAGTCCAGAAGTTCTGCGCCATTTCGCTCGGATACGAGTGCAGCGTGGCCATCCAGCCGCCCTTAATGCCGGTTTCGGCCCCCTGGGGCAGCGTGAGTCCGTGATGGAAGGCCGCGGCGATCGTGCCCGACAGCAATCCGGTGAAGGCGCCGTGGCCGGTCGTGCGCTTCCAGAACATGCCCAGCAGGAAGGTCGCGAACAGCGGCGCATTGACGAACGCGAATACCAACTGGAGGAAGTCCATGATGTTGTTGAAGCGCGTCGCCGCATACGCAGCCGCTACCGAGAGCGCGATGCCGCCCACGGTAGCGATGCGGCCCATCAGGAGGTAATGTTCGTCCTTCGCGTCCTTGTTGATGTAGGCGTGGTAGATGTCGTAGGTCCACACCGTGTTGAACGCAGTCACGTTCCCGGCCATGCCGGACATGAAGCTTGCCAGCAGCGCGGTCAGGCCAAGTCCGAGAATGCCGGTCGGGAAGTAATGAAGGAGCAGTTGCGGGATGGCGAGATCGTAGTCAAGGACCGGCTTGCCATCCTTGTCCAACTGCGGGTTGCCTGCGGCGTCGAGCTTGGCCGGGATGATTCCCTTGCCTGCCTGCTGTTCGACCACAACTTGCGTGCCCGCGTTCACCGCCGGTGTCGGCGTCGGCAGCGAGATCGCGATCAGGCCGGGCAGGATCACCAGGAACGGGAATACCATCTTCGGCAGTGCGGCGATCAGCGGTGTGCGGCGGGCGGCGCTCATCGAGTCCGCTGCCATCGCGCGCTGGACTACCAGGAAATCCGTGCACCAGTATCCGAAGGACAACACGAAGCCAAGTCCCATCACCAGGCCGAACCACTCGACCCCGAGCGGGTTCGTGTTCGCGTTGCTCATGCCTTGCCACGAATGCGTGTATGCCGCCGGCAGTTGCGCCTTCAGCCCGTTCCAGCCACCGAGATTCTTGAGGCCGAGATACACGAGCGGCAGAAATCCCGCAACGATGAGGAAGAACTGGAGAACCTCGTTGTAGATCGCGCTGGTCAGACCCCCGAGGAAGATGTAGGCCAGTACGATCACAGCCGACAGCACGATGCTGAAGTGGAAGATGGCCGACATCGGCAGCCCGAGCGCCTGGAACGGCGCGTCGAAGATGTGCAGCGTCTGGATCAGCTTCGCCATCGCGTACATCGA
>DASPLH010000064.1:0-4520 GCA_035627675.1 Clostridia bacterium | reverse complement strand
TGAACCTGGCCGTCTGGCTGTTTCTTCGTCCATCCAGCGCCGGCTACGAACAACAGCTTCGCATCGGGACGGATCGTCTGCTCGTCCAGTTTCGGCGCCCGCACCCCCTTGACGGTAGTGCGGGACGTTATCGCGACAGCGATCTGCTCGACCGTCGCCGCGCCCGCGGCTCCCTGCCACGCCGGACGCGTGCCGGACTCCAGCAGCAGAAACCACGGGCGCGCGTTGCGTTGCAGTTGCGCCTCGACTCTCTGCCGGTAATACCAGCGCGTGACAGTAAGCGTTCCATTCGCATCGAGTCCGGTGATGTGCGTGTCCACGCATCCTCCGAGCCGATGCGCCACTCCGGGCAAAGCGCGGTTGAATCGAGAACTCGCAGGAGCGAGCACGATAGTCGCCGCCGAAGCCTTGCACAGTGCCTCAGAGGCGGCTGCGTCCGTCGCGTAGCGCCCATGCGCGAACTCCGGCCCGGTCGCCGCCAGCAGCCTGGCGCCGGTGGCGCTGAGCGACTCGGCAGCTGCCTGCGCCTCCGCACCGATGATGCCGAGGCTCAAGCCGGCGCCAAGAGACTTTGAAAGATCCAGCGCAACGCTTACCGATTCGAACGCGGCTTTCGGCAGCGATCCACCATCGTCCACGTGCAACAGCAAGAGAATGTTTTCCATCGTCGGCTCCCTACTCCACCCCGATCCACTCCGCCAATTCTCGGGCGATCTCCTCCGGAGACATGTTCTTCTCCACGCGCGTCTCGCGCCGTTGCTTCGGCAGCGCCGCAGATACAAAGGTCGGGCCTTCGACCGCCATCTGCGCCGTCGCAGCCTTTTGCAGCGCAGGCATGATGCCGCGCATGTTGGCCATTCCGATTTGCGGGTTGTTGCGCGGCTCCGGCAGGTTTCCCGTCGCCCAACCCAGCACCGCAGGCGCACCGGCACACGACGACACCTGGTGACGTCCGCCCTCCACGCGCTCCAACACCTCGAACGATCCGTCTTCCGCAACCGTCAACTCGTCCACTCCCTGGAACTGCTCGGTGATGCCGAGTCTCTCGCCCACGATCTGCATCGTGACGCTCGCTCCGCGGTTCGCCGATTCCCATCCGCCGAATACCAGCAGCTTCGATCGGTCGAGTCCGGAGATGCCCCCGATGGCCGTAGCCAGTGCGGCGGCCGTGGCTTGTGCATCGGTGAAGCCGCCCAGTGGGCCATCGACCGCCACCAGTTCGAATGGGACTTTCTGTCCCACCGACATCATCACCTGCTGCAGTTTGGCCTTCGGGGCGAGGCTCACGAGCCAGACCCTTGTTCCGGGATTCTTGGCCGCGAGGTTGGCCGCTTCGTACAGCGCGTGTCCCGCCCAAGGATCCAGCACGGCGGGCAACATCATTTCGTTCTTGATCGCGGGACCATTCGGCCCCGTGATCGGCTCCAGCGTCTGCAACGGATCAGGAACGATGCTGGCGCACACAACAACGTGAAAACTCGGCATTGGTCGCTTCCTGTGGGGAGATGGATTGCTTCAGTTCTCCGCCGAGTGCAGTCCGCCTGCACCCGCGCGGAATTGAATGTTGGAATGAACACCGTCGGGCGACTGCGAGCAGTTCCACAGGCACGCGCCGCAGTGCACGCACTTCTCACGGTCGAATGCCGGCACCGCGCCGTCGCCGCGCGTAATCGCCTGTCCCGAACACATCTCAACGCAGCTCTTGTCCGCGCAGCGCTCGCACAGGCGAGCATCCGTGAACACTACGTGATCGGCGTAGCCGCCCGCCGCCTGCACCTTGCCGCCCATCAGCAGCGCGTCCTGATGCGTGATCAGGAGCCTGCCGTCGCATTCGATCGCCGGCCAGCCGCACGCGTCCATCAACACATCGTGCAGCGGAACGTTGCTTTTCACGGAGTCGGCGCGGATCGCTTCGATCTCTTCTTTGGACAGCTTCGAGTAATACTTCTCCAGCTTTCCAACCTGCTCATGCGCTCGTTTGGAATCGCCGCACAGGAATAGATTGCCTTTTGTGAATCCAGCCAGCGCCATCCCGATGAGTCCCAAGACGACCCCCGACTGGAACCCGCTGCGCGAGTGCTCCGCGATCTGCGACTCACGTTCGAGCCAGCTGGAGCGCCGGCGCGAGATGTAAGTCGTCTCCAGGTTTTCGCGCGTGAACGGCTTTCCCTCGCGCAGCAATTCCACGACGGCTTCGCCCAGCAGCGTACCGGTCGTCCAGGCTTCGTCCACGCCCGAGCCGGTCAGCACATTCGTGCTCCCGGAACCCTCACCGATCCTCGCGTACCCATTGCCTGCCAGGAACGGCTCGCCCGCGCGGCCCGACTCCTGCAACGATTTCGCGCCCCACGAGCGCAGTGTCCCGCCTTTCAGATAACGCCAGAAGTACGGGTGTTGCATGTAGTGCTGCAGATAGCGGTAAGCCGTGCGTGATGGGTTCGGCAGCCACGATGGGATGAAGATTCCAACCGACGCCAACCGGTCGGGATGGACATAGAAGAATCCGAATATTTCCGGCTCGGGATAGCCGAAGGTGTGGAACACGGTTCCGGGCTCGAGTGGAGTATCTTCCGGCAGCTCCACCACCATCTTCATCCCGAGTGCCCATTCGCGGTGCTCGTGACCCTCCGGCATTCCGAACCTGGCGTCGAGCGACTGCCCGACGGGTCCGACCGGTCCGTCGCCCACTACGGTCAGGCGCGCGCGAACATCCATCCCCGCCATGTAGCACGCATCCGGCGCTCCGGACCTGTCAACGCCCTGATCGCAAAGACGAATCCCGGCCACGCAGTCACCTTCGGTCAACGGTTCCGCAACCGGCATCGCAGGCCATATCTGCACCGCAGCCGAACTCATCAGTTGCGAACCCACCCACTGGTTGAACTGTCCGATCGACATCACCAGGCCATCGTGTTTGCGCAGAAACGGAGGCGTGTACGGAAGCACCAATGCGGATTGTTCGTAAGGCAGGACGGCCTTCAGCGTGCGGATTGCAGCGTCCCCAAAGCGCAACGCCGGCGAGCGCCGGCTCGCACCGTGAGGATCGAGCAGGTACAGCACCTTCTCCGACCTGACAGGCGCTGCCATCGGTATCTGTGCCGGATCAAGCTCAGGAAAACTTGCGCGAATGCCACGCGCGCGAGTTACGACTCCGGAGACTCCGAAGCCAATGTCGTCGGCGCGCTCGTAGCAGATCACCTGGAGCGGCAGGCCGGGCGCAGCCGCACTCTGGATCGGAGTATCGCCAGTCAGTGCGCGGCTCAATGTCGTGAGGAAACCGCCCATCGCCGGACCGAAGCCGACACACGCAATATCGACCTCCATCCGCTGCCGCTCCACTTCCGTCAACGCCTCTGCCTGGCTGCTCATGCCGGATAGTCCAGCGCTTCGGGGATCATGACCCTGGCTACCGCTTCAGCCGCGCGGTCCTTCGCCAGTCGCGTGCCGGTCAGACAGGTGGCAAGCTTGTTCTGCAAGTGCAGGAAGTCCACCGACCCGGCGCACCCGGCGCATGGTCCGGCCTTGAGCGGATGCTTGCCCTCGATCGTCACTACATCCCTCGCGCTGGCGGCCATCCCCGGAATGATGGCCTCGTACGCGTCCAGTTCCTCGTCGAGGAAGCACGCCTTGTGGCCTTCCGTGTCCCACGCCGGATGCCGGTTGTAGCCATACACCAGTTCCGAGCAGATGCGCGAGACCTCGCCCGCTGCACGCGCATTCTGCACATGGCACAGGTCGCGCAGGAAGTTCACTGTACCTTCCAGTCCTTCGCTCGCCACAGGGTCCTGCGGTCCACGCGCTTCCAGTTCCAGCACGTCGAGGATCTGGCACCGCGACGCGAGCAGCCAGCAAAGCGCGTCTGCCAGCGGGAACGTGACGCCCTGGCGCGGACCCGCATAGAGCTTCTCGCCGTTCGCATCTTTCGCGTTCTGCAGATACTCGAGCGTCCACAGCCACATGGTCATCGCCGTCGCCAGCGTGCAGGCGCCCGTGCCCGGACGCTCCGACGCGATCCCCCGCATCTCCTTGATCCACGCGCGGAACTGCGCCAGGAACACCTCGTTCGTCATCGTGATCGACAACTGCCGCCGCTGCACAGCCTCCGGCCCTTCGTACGTCGCCTCCAACTGCGCATCCATCCACTTGTTCGCCAGGTAGCCGGGGCAGTCTTCGGTGATCCCGTAGCCGCCCATCAGGCTGACTGCTTCGCGCAGCATGTTCACGCCAACGCCTGTGTTCCACAACTTTGTCGCCGGACACAGCACGTTCGCCTGCGAATCCAGCAGCGCGTAACGGACGAAGAAGTCGCTCTCCAGTTCTTCGCGCGCCGGGTCTTTCGACGGGAGTGCCAGCAGGCGCGCAGTCTTCTGTTCGACTTCTCGCCAGAACTTCAGCTCTGCCCGGCCGCCCGCAATTCCTTTCTCCTTCAACTGCGCGTTTTTCTCGATCTCGAGCGGATCCACTTCGTCAAACAGCCTGGCTGCGGCGAATCCGAGCGAGGCGCTCGCCTCGCCCGAAGC